>JANXWC010000261.1 GCA_025351355.1 Hyphomicrobiaceae bacterium | reverse complement strand
CGCGCCACTACACCCGTCGCAATTTTGTAAATTTGTTTCATTATTTCCGTAAGTTAAATGAACTCTTTCGAAGTTGAGCATAGTGCTCATGGAACTTTTTCCACGCGTCGATTTACATCCCGCGTTTGTTGCAAGAAAATTCCGTCCGGCTCGATCCCTGGAGACTATTGATGGATGACCTCGCTCGCCTCAAGGCGCTTACACTTCCCTTTGCAGACCACATCGGCATGACGTTCGTCAGCGCTGCCAAGGACA
The DNA here is from genome assembly GCA_025351355.1 of Hyphomicrobiaceae bacterium. GTDB lineage: Bacteria > Pseudomonadota > Alphaproteobacteria > Rhizobiales > Hyphomicrobiaceae > JABFRJ01. The sequence goes on along the minus strand of JANXWC010000261.1, from coordinate 34,158 downwards.
AGATCGTGGCCGAAATGCTGGTCAGGCCGGAGTTGTGCACGGTACCTGCCGTGCTGCATGGCGGCGCGATCATGGCTTTCGCCGATACGTTGGGCGCGGCCGGCACCGTGCTCAATCTGCCCGACGGCGCCGGCACGACCACCATCGAGAGCAAAACCAACTTCATCGGCGCGGCCCCAGTCGGCACGGTCGTAACCGGCGAGTGCACGCCGGTGCATCGCGGCCGCCGCACCATGGTCTGGCAGACCCGGATCACCACGTCGGCCGGCAAACTGGTCGCACTCGTCACGCAGACGCAGATGGTTCTTGAAAAATAACTGACAAAAAGGAGAGGGTTCGGGGGAACCTTCCCCCGAACGGGTCATAGGGCGGCGGCCCTGTTCGCGCAGCGATCCACCCTCTCAGCGAAGCGACCGACCCTGGACGCTCAGCCTTCCGCGCGCTACCCAGGCATGTCCCCCATTTGCAGACGAGCCCTCATGCCCCTTATCAAATCTTCGACCTCTCCCGACAGCGCCGATTTCAAAGCCAATGCTGCCGCCATGGGCGCATTGGTCGCCGAATTGCAAACCAGGCGCGCCGAAACAGCAATCGGCGGCAGCGAACAGGCGCGCGCACGTCACACGGGCCGCGGCAAATTATTGCCGCGCGATCGCGTCATGACGTTGATCGATCCGGGTTCGCCGTTTCTGGAGCTATCGCAGCTGGCCGCCAACGGCATGTATGGCGGCGAGATCAAAGGCGCGGGCGTGATCACCGGCATCGGCCGCGTGTCGGGTCGCGAATGCATCATCGTCTGCAACGATGCGACGATCAAGGGCGGCACCTACTACCCGATGACGGTCAAGAAACATCTACGCGCGCAGGAGATCGCCCTCAACAACAGCCTGCCCTGCATCTATCTCGTCGACAGCGGCGGCGCCAACCTGCCGCACAACGCCGACGTGTTCCCCGACCGCGAGCATTTTGGCCGCATCTTCTACAATCAAGCCCGCATGAGCGCACAAGGCATTCCGCAGATCGCCGCCGTGCTCGGCAGTTGCACGGCCGGCGGCGCCTATGTACCGGCCATGTCGGACGAGACGATCATCGTGCGCAAGCAGGGCACCATCTTTCTCGCCGGCCCACCGCTGGTCAAAGCCGCGACAGGTGAGACCGTCTCGGCCGAAGACCTCGGCGGCGCGGACGTGCACACTCGATTGTCGGGCGTCGCCGATCACTATGCGCTGAATGATCGCCACGCACTCGAAATCGCGCGCAACATCGTTGCCAACCTCGGCGCCGCGCGCGCGCCTGACGCGACACTGCGCCCGTCGCGCGCGCCGGCCTACGACACCGCCGAACTCGACGGGGTCGTGCCGGCCTCGCTGATGACGCAATACGACGCACGCGAGATCATCGCTCGCCTCGTCGATGCCTCCGAGTTCGACGAGTTCAAGACCAATTTCGGCACGACGCTGGTCACCGGCTTTGCCCACATCGAGGGCATCCCCGTCGCCATTCTCGCCAACAACGGCATCCTCTATTCCGAGAGCGCGCAGAAAGCCGCCCACTTCATCGAGTTGGCCTGCCAGCGACGGATACCTCTGCTGTTTCTGCAGAACATTACCGGCTTCATGGTTGGGCGTGAGGCCGAAGCCGGCGGTATTGCGCGGCATGGCGCGAAGATGGTGATGGCGGTCGCCTCCGCCAACGTGCCGAAGATCACGCTGTTGATCGGCGGCAGTTACGGCGCCGGCAACTACGCGATGTGCGGGCGCGCCTACTCGCCGCGCTTCCTCTTCACCTGGCCGAATGCCCGCTGCTCGCTGATGGGTGGCGCGCAGGCATCATCCGTGCTCGCCACCGTCAAGCGCGACAACATCGAGGCGGCCGGCCAATCCTGGTCGGCAGAAGAAGAGGCCGCTTTCCGCGAACCGACAATGACCCAGTTCGAACGTGAGGGAAATCCGTACTTCATGACCGCGCGCCTGTGGGACGACGGCATCATCGCGCCGAGCGAAACGCGACGCGTGCTGGGATTGGCGTTTGCGGCCTGTCTTAACGCGCCTATCGCAGACACCAAATTCGGCGTGTTCCGCATGTAGCCGACGCTACGACGCGTAAGTCCGATCACGCGTACGCCTGCAAAGCCTCGTCGATGGCGCGTTCGATTTCAACCGCGTTGGTGCAGTGGCTGACATGGGTGGCGAAGGTGCGGTACTGCAGCATGCAGCTGTCGCCCGTACCCCAGCGCCCGGGCGGTTCAGGACACAACCACACCACGCGTTTGGCGCGCTCGCTCATCTCGCGAAACAGGTCGAGCCGTGGGTCGTTCTGGTTGGACCGGCCATCACCGAGGATCAGCACCGTCGTGCGGCGGTCGATGAGATCCCAGTGTCGGGTATTGAGATCCAGGAACGCCTGCCCGTAGTCGGTAGAACCTGAACCATACTCCTGCAAAATAAACGCCATCGCATCATCGAACGGCAACGTGTCGAGCGGAGCTGCGATGTCGTAAAGCGCGTTGGAAAACGCAAACGTACTGAGATCGGTTACAGTGCCGCGCAGAGCATAGAGAAACAGCAGCAGGAAATGCGCCTGCGCAGAAACCGACGACGACACATCGCAAACCGCCACGATACGCGGCTTGTCGCGCCGCTTGTATTTGAACACCAGATCGAACGGCACCCCGTCGTGGCCCGCATTGGCGCGCAGCGTGCTGCGCAGATCAAGCTTCCCGCGGGCGGCGATCCGGCGGCGACGCGAATGCTTGATGGCAAGCCGCTTGGCCATGCGCTGAACGGCCGCCTTCATCCGCTCCTGATCGGACGAACTCATGCGGCCGAGTTGCCGGTTGACGGCAATATCGGCGAGAAAATCCTCCGTGGCGGGACGGCCGAACAATTCATAGCGCTGATCGACGACGGCGCGCACGTGGCGCTGCAGGCTGTCGCGTGCCGTGGCCAAATCAGCGGCTTCCCGCTGGGTTTTGGACGAGGGCTCCAGCAAGAGATCGCGCAGTCGTCTTTCCAGCGGCGCGATGCCCATCTGCTCCATCGTTTGGCGAACGTAATAGGGGATCTGCGAGGGAAACCGGATATCATCGACGCCCGTCGCCGCCGCCGCCCGCGCAATCGCCGAGCGCAATCGATCACCACCGCTGCCGCCGCCACCTCCCTTAATCAACGCCATCAGCGGATCGAAATCTTCGGGTCCGCTCGTGCCATGATCCAACCGCTCGGCAGCGTCCGCGCGCGCCCCAGCATCCGATGTTGACGCCGCGGCCGCGGCAGGTGGCTGGAAAAATTGATCGAAAACGCGGTCGTGGATGGTTTTTTCGCCCGTCGACTTGGCCAGCACCAGCCCGAGCGATGCTTTCAATACCGGACGATCAGCATAGCCGATCACATCCACCGTGCGCGCGGCGTCAATGGCTTCACCGGTGGAAACCTCGGCTCCGGCGGCGCGCAGCGCACGGATGAAGCTGGCCAATGCCCGATCCATCAGTGCGCCTGGCTTGGTGCTTCGCGAGCTTCGCGCGTCAATTCGCCCAGCCGATCCTGCACCGCCAGAATATCGCTCTGCCGCTTCAGCAACACATTGAGCGTGTCGCGCACCATCGTCTCATCGAGCACGCTGGCGTGCATCAAAATCAGCGTGCGCGCCCAGTCGACGGACTCGGCGATCGACGGAGGCTTACGAATGTTTTCGTGGCGCAGCGCCTGGACGAAGGCCACCATCTGCACCAACAGTCGATCCGAGATACCCGGCACGCGGGCGCGCACTACGCGGTTCTCCAACGCTGCGTCCGGGAAGCCGATATGCAGATGCAGGCAGCGGCGCTTCAGTGCGTCGCCCAATTCGCGGGTGTTGTTCGACGTCAAGATCACCAGCGGCGGAACTTGTGCCTTGATTGTACCGATCTCGGGTACCGTCACTTGATAGTCGGCGAGCACTTCCAGCAACAGCGCTTCGAACGCCTCATCGGACTTGTCGACCTCGTCGATCAACAGCACGCTGCCGGCCGATTGCTCCATCGCCTGCAACAGCGGTCGCGCCTCAAGAAAGTCGCGCGAGAAAAACAGGTCCTGGAAATTGGTCAGTTTGCCGAAAGCCTCGTCGAGCGTGTCTGCCTTGCTGATGATATGACCGATCTTGTCCTTGAGAATCTGTGTGTAGAGCAGCTGCTTGCCGTATTTCCACTCGTAAAGCGCCTTGCTGTCGTCGAGCCCCTCGTAGCATTGCAGCCGCAGCAGCGCGAAGTTCAGGGCACGTGCCGCCGAGATCGCAAGATCAGTCTTGCCGACGCCGGCAGGGCCCTCGATCAGCACCGGTTTGCGCAGGTGATGCGCCAGATAAATGGCGGTTGAGATCGCTTGCGTAGAGATATAGCCAACCGTTTCCAGCGCTTCGGTAATCGAGGCGATCGCGCCGAGCGGCGATGACGGAGCAGTCGATGTGGTTTTCTTCATAACGTCTCGCGCGGCGCCCTGATGGTGTGGTCCACGGGTTAGATCAGGTGCAGCAGCCCTCGGCAAGGCCACGCACAGGCGTCACACTTCGTCGCCCCAGACGAGGCCTTTGGCTGACTTGTAGGCTGCGCCGTCGCGGCGGCGGATGCGGCGCGTCTCAAGCCCGTCAGTGGTGCACAGCGCCAGATCGGCAAAGCCTTTCTCGATCACCGGCGGGCGGATCAGGCGCGCCACTGTCGGCACGGGCACCGGATTGCGCGCGGCGGCGACATAACTGAACCGCTCGTCTTCGAACGGCACGCTGGCGTCTTTCAGTTGCATATGGGCGGCAGTGCGCTGCAGGCGCACTGAAAAATGGCACCAATCGCCAGACGCTAACGGGCACGGCCGGGCATGCGGACAAGGCGCGAGAATATGCAATCCGGCAGCGACCATTGCCTGGCGCGCAGCCAACACGCGTGCATACCCCGCGGGTGTGCCGGGCTCGACAACGATGATCATCTGGCGGGCCCGCGCAGCAGCGGCGGCGACGATCGCTGCCACCTCGCTTTCGGCTTGCTCGGCGAGCATGTAGCTCAGCATCACCAGATCGGTCGCTACGCCGTCAGCCGGCATGGCCGCCACCTCGTGCGCGCCCAACGACACTGCCACAGCGGATGCCGACCCGATCAGACCTATCGCCAAGGCGGCAAGGGCAGCGTTCGGCTCGATCAGCCGCGCGGCAGTCATTTGCGGCCATACGGCAGTTGCAGCGAGCGTCGCAGCACCTGCACCCGCCCCTATATCGAGACCGTCGACAGGCGCAAATGCGGGCATTCGCGTGGCCGCCAGATCGAAAGCACGGGCGCACGCCGCATAGGTCGCCGGCATGCGGGCAACCGCGTACGCCAGCGCCGCCGTCGCGTCAGGCACTGCCATCCGCGAATGGCCCCCATCACGATAAATCGCGCTCATGGCCACCTGTGCCGCGCGCAACTCGGCGCGAGGCATGTCGTCGAGTAGTGCGGCCAGCAAGACCGTAGCTGCTGCCGGCAGATGGGGACTTGTCATTCAAAACTCTGGTTTATGCGCGAGTAGCCCTTGCCTGTGGGACGCTTTGACGCGCAAAAAGGCTGTCTAATCTACCTGCCCTGCCCGCAAGGACCTATCACATGCCTCTTGACCTCTCAGCCGCTGCCACCCTACCGCGCGACCATGCCGCAGCCTCGCTGGCAGGCCGCGTCTGGCGCCCCGATTTGGGCGGACCCTCGGTCGTCGCGATCCGTCTGGACGGCGTCTACGATATTTCGTCGACGGCCGCGACCATAACCGCGTTGTGCGAAGAACCGTCGCCGGCGGCCGCGTTGTTGGGCAGCCGTGGCGAGCGCATCGGTACGTTGGCCGACATCATCGCCAATACGCCCGAAGACACGCGCGATCAAACCAAGCCATGGCTGCTGGCGCCGGTCGATCTGGCGGCCGTCAAAGCGGCCGGCGTCACCTTCGCGCGCTCGCTGCTGGAACGGGTGATTGAGGAGCAGGCTAAAGGCTCGCCGGAAAAAGCGCAGGCGATCCGCGCGACGGTGGAGGCGCAACTGGGCGGCGATCTGCGCTCGCTCAAGCCCGGCTCCAAGGAAGCGCTGGCCTTGAAGGCGGCCTTGATCAAGGCCGGCGCTTGGTCGCAATATCTCGAAGTCGGCATCGGCGAGGACGCAGAAATCTTCACCAAGGCGCAACCGATGTCGGCGGTCGGACACGGCATGCGCGCCGGACTGCATCCGCGCTCGACATGGAACAATCCTGAGCCGGAAGTCGTGCTGGTCGTCGCCTCCACCGGTCGCATCGTCGGCGCAACATTGGGCAATGACGTCAATCTGCGCGACTTCGAGGGACGCTCGGCACTGCTGTTATCGAAAGCCAAGGACAATAATGCGTCGGCCAGCCTCGGCCCGTTCATCCGCTTCTTCGATCATTCCTTCACCCTCGACACCGTCCGAGCCATGGACGTGCATCTCGATGTCAGCGGCCCCGACGGTTTTACACTCAAGGGCAAATCGTCGATGCGCGAGATCGCCAGGGATCCAGCCGACCTCGTCGCCGAAATGCTCAGCAGCACGCATCAATATCCGGATGGCGCCGTGCTCTACCTCGGCACCATGTTTGCGCCGACCGAGGATCGCGGCGCACCGGGCATGGGCTTCACCCACAAAACCGGCGATATCGTCACCATTTCTGCACCCGAACTTGGCGCACTCACCAACGTGATGGCGAATGCCGACAACTGCCCGCCCTGGACCTTCGGCACCAGCGCGCTCTTACGGAACTTAGCGAAACGTGGGCTTTGTTAGGCCCTCAATCGTTCAGACAACGACGCCCTCATCCCGTTTGCTGAAACCTTCCTGAACGATGCGGAGGCGGCAGCCGTCGATCGGCTTGACCTGCTGGAAAGCCGCTTCCGGCGCGCCGGATAGCCAGCCATCCCACTGGTCGGGTTCGGTCAGCAACACCGGGCTGCGTTCGTGATTGATCGATTGCGTCGCGGCGTTCGGCTCCGTCGTCATGAACGCGTAAGTTTCTATATCTACCACCGGCCCGTCTTTCTTGATCGGCCCGCGATGACTGCGCCAGATACCGGCGAAGGCGAATAGCGGGCGCGGTTCTTCTCCGGCGAGGGCGAACCAGTGCCATGTCGCGGGTTTCCGCCCATCGTGCGGTTCGCAAAACGACGTGGCCGGCACAAGGCAGCGGCGCTGCTCGAAACTGTCGCGCCAGAAGCGTGAACCAAGCACCTTGTCGTCGCGGGCATTGGTGACACGGCGTGGCGCCTTACCCGGTTGCGGCAGCACGAACCCCCACGACATCAACGACAGCTCGCGTTCGCCATCAGTGGTCCGACGGATCACGGGCGCCACATGCCCCGGAAAAATCGCCGGCAACGGCGCGAAGGCCGACGCGCGGTTGTGCGGCACGCGAAACAAATTACGGATGGCTTCGACGCTCTTGGTCAGGCTGTAAAGATTACACATGGCAGACGCAGCTCGCACAACTACGGATCTATTGATCCCGTATTTCCCAAAAAAATGTGCGCTGATCTTAAGCCCCTTGCAGCGCGTGCGCGATGATCTTGCGCATCAGGCTCGGCAAGGCCTGTGTCCCCAGATCATGACGCGGCACGAATTTGCAGCGTTCCGGTGCAGCCCACAAATTAAGTGCGGCATTGAGCGGCACCAGCGCCCTGTACACCTGCACTTCCAACCGGAAGTGCGTAAAGACATGCACGACCGTCTCAGGCACCGTCCACCATGCCGCGTGAATGGGAACGGCCTGCAACGCGTCCTTTGCCTTGGGCATTGCAGCGTCCCAGGCGCTCGAAGGTACTTCGAGCATCCCGCCGAGCAGACCCGCGTCGGGACGGCGCCGCAGCAGCACCGCCCCATCTTCGCGCAGCGCCACGAAGGCGATGGCGTGACGTACCGGGCGCTCCGCCTTGATTGCCCGGCGCGGCAGCGTCTCTGCAATCCCGCGACGGCGCGCCTCGCAACCTCCAGCAACCGGGCACATCAGGCACGACGGTCGCCGCGGCGTGCAGATGGTGGCGCCCAAATCCATCATCGCCTGCGCATAATCGCCAGCGCGACTATCGGGCGTCAACAAAGCCGCCGCGCGCCGCATCTCAGGCTTGGCCTGCGGCATGGTTGTTTCAATCGCGCTCAGCCGCGCCACGACGCGCTCGACATTGCCGTCCACGACCACCGCCTTGCGACCGAACCCAATCGCGGCAATCGCCGCCGCTGTATAAGGACCGATGCCCGGCAATTCCAGCAATGCAGCTTCGGTCGAAGGGAAGCGGCCACGATGCTGCTCCGTCACGACACGCGCGCAGGCGTGCAGATTGCGTGCTCGCGAATAGTAGCCAAGCCCAGCCCAGGCCGCGAGCACCTCGTCGAGATCGGCGGCTGCCAGCTTCTTGACGGTCGGCCAGCGGCGCGTAAACGCGTTGAAAAACGGAATCACCGCTTTCACGGTCGTTTGCTGCAGCATGATTTCCGACAGCCAGACTTTATACGGATCGGCCTTCACGCCGGGGGCGACCCGCCACGGCAGGTGCCGCCGCTCTCGATCATACCAGCCGAGCATTTGCTCCGCGATGTCGACAGTCGCGCCGGGCACTGCGCGCGCAGCATCGCTGCCCTCGTTGTGCGTCCTTTCAACGACTTCGCTGTCGCTGTCCCGCGCGGCGCGCCGCCGCAGCGGCTTGGCAGAAATGTCCATAGGCGCACCTCGTGTTATCGACGCCTGTGTTCACCGAATCGATCGAGCTATGCTAACGTGAGTTGGCCATTCCGCGAAATGCAGTAAAGCCACACTATCTTGCTGTGCACGCGCCCCGGAAGCGAACCGATGATGTCGAAGAAGTCGGACGACAAGCCCGCCGCCAAAGCGACTTCCAAGGCGCCCGCAAAAACAGGGCCGGTCGCGATCAAACAAAAGCCGTTTTTTGCGGCGCGAACACTCGGCAGTTTCGTCCCCGCGCTGACACGCAAAGCGTTCGAAAAATACGGTTTCTCCGCGGCGACCCTGATTACCGACTGGCCGGCCATTGTCGGCAAGGATCTAGCCAGCCAGACCGCGCCCGAGAAATTGAAATGGCCGCGCCAGCCCGATGCCGCCGCCGATGATGCTGCAAAGGGCGCAAAAGGCCGTGCCGGAGCTACGCTGTTTCTCCGCGTCGAAGGCCCGCGCGCGCTCGAAATAGAATACAAACGTGCCCAATTGGCTGAGCGAATTAACGCCTATTTCGGCTATCGCGCCATCGCCGACGTGCGCATTATCCAGGCGCCGCTGCCGCAACCGAAGCCGCGTCGGGTCGCGGTGCGTATTCCGGCGGACGCCGTGCCGCTCCCCGGCGTCGCAGATGAAGGTCTGCGCACCGCGCTCGAAAAACTTGGTGCGGGCATTAAAGCCAAGAAACGGGCATTGAAATAGAGGCGACCGGCGGATGCGCAGCGAAAGTGATACGATTGAACACATGCCCTGGTGGACATGGGTTGCGCCGGCCGCGGCGGTTTCACTTTTGGTTCTTATTTCGCTCGGTCTGATACGAGCGCAAACAACGCCGGTACTGCTGATGGCAGCGGCCCTGCTCGCCGGCTCTGTATTTGCCGCCGTGCACCACGCCGAGGTCGTTGCGCTGAAAGTTGGCGAACCCTTCGGATCCATCCTGCTCGCACTTGCGGTCACGGTGATCGAGGTTGCGTTAATTGTTTCGCTGATGATCGCCGCTGCCGTCGGCAGCGAGATGGTGGCCCGCGATACAGTTTATTCAGCGACCATGATTGTACTCAATGGTGTGGTCGGTTTGTGCCTGATGGTTGGCGGCGCGCGTCATCATGAACAGAGCTTCCAGGTCAACGGCGCTTCCGCGATGCTGGGTGTTCTCGGTGTGCTGGCGACGATAACGCTGATCTTGCCCAACTACACCCTCACCACAACCGGGCCCTGGTATTCGCGCTCGCAACTGATGTTCGTCGGCGGCGCATCGCTCTTCCTGTACGGCGTATTCCTGTTCGTCCAGACCGTGCGCCATCGCGACTATTTTCTCAGTGATACCGTGCTGCCGGGTGAGGTCGAACAGCCCCATACGGTGCCCACGGTACGGGCGACAATCATGAGCGGCATCATCCTGATCGTGGCACTCGTCGCCGTGGTCATGCTCGCCAAATCGTTGTCATATCCGTTAAAAAAAATCATCCTCGATGCCGGCCTGCCGCCGACGTTTGTCGGCGTCATCATCGCTGCGATCGTGTTGCTGCCGGAGGCCAGCGCGGCGCTGGCTGCCGCCCGCGCCAACCGGTTGCAGATTAGCCTCAACCTGGCCTTGGGTTCGGCGTTGGCAAGCATCGGGCTGACTATCCCCGCCGTCGCCGTCGCTTCCGTGATGCTACAGCAGCCGCTCGCGCTCGGCGTCGGTCAGGCCGAGACTGTGCTGCTGGCGCTGACGTTGGTCACCAGCACGCTCACCTTGGCCACTGGCCGCACGACGATGCTGCAAGGCGCCGTTCACCTGGTGATCTTCGCCGTATTTCTGTTCCTGTCGGCAGTGCCGTGACCGACGCATCTACTCACTGACCCCGCCACGTTCATCGAACACGAAGCAGTCGCCTTGCCACAAGCTTTCGTCGGCGGGCACCTGCTTGAGATAATTCAGAATGCCGCCTTGCAGGTGATAGACTTCGTCGAAGCCATGCGCGCGCAAATAGGCCGACGCCTTCTCGCAGCGAATGCCGCCGGTGCAGAACATCGCAATCTTGCGGTGGCGCTGCGGGTCCAGTGCCGCCGCCACGAAAGCCGGGAATTCACCGAAGCTGCGCGTCTTGGGATCGACGGCCCCGGCGAAGGTGCCGATTGCCGTCTCGTAAGCGTTGCGCGTATCCACCACCAGCACCTCGGGATCGCTGATCAACGCATTCCAGTCCGGCGGCGCAACGTAGGTTCCTGCCCGCACGTTTGGGTCGGCCTCGGGATGGCCGAAACTCAGGATCTCACGCTTGATCTTGACCTTCAGCCGTTTGAACGGGTGCGCGTCCGTCGTCGCGTCCTTGGTGACGAGATCGGCGAAACGCGGGTCGGCGCGCAGCAGCGCCAGCATCTCACCCATGGCTTCGGACGCCCCAGAAATCGTGCCGTTGATGCCTTCCGGCGCCAACAGGATCGTGCCCTTTATGTCACCGGCCCGCAGCGCCTCAAGCAGCCGCTCGCGCAGCGCTGCGGCGTCATCGACGCGGACGAATTTGTAGAAGGCGGCAACGACGATCGTCATGGGCTCGGGCTGGTTAACGCCAATTTTCGGAGCATGGCCGTAATTTACCCTGCAATCGCATGCGGCGCGCGAGCATATAGACGCACCGTGACCCGGATGTTAACACCGCGCGACCCGGAACAGATCGGGACCATCGGCTGATACCGGCATCGTTCTGCACGGAATTGACGCAAACACAGCTGCCGCATCGGCTCCCGCCGCACGGTCACCGGTTCGAGTTGGAATGTGATGGCGCGCTGGAAACGCTGGTTCCGGGCGCCTGGATTGAGCTACCTTGGCATCATCAGCGTGGAAGACCCGACCATGACCGCCATCTCAACAGCCGCCCCGACCGACGCGACATCAGCCCATACCGAGGGCCTCGGCGACGAAAACAGCATCTGGTTCAAACTGTCGGCGCTGCAGCGCGGCAACGAACACAATCCGATGTCGACGTTGATGCAGTTGGCGGAGCGCTATGGCGGCGTCATTCCCGTCAACATGGGCAATCAGCGCGTCGTCTTCGTCACCGAACCCGACCACTTCAAGCGCGTGCTGGTGACCAAGGTCGACGATTACATCAAATATTTCGACGGGCTGAAGCCGATCTTCGGCAAATCAATGATCACCAACGACGGCGCCCTTTGGCAGAAGATCCGCATGCCGCAGCAGCCGGCGTTCCACCCCGATATGTTCGCCGAATACATTCCCTACTTCCTGACCGCCATCCGCGCCAAGATGGAGCTGTGGGCCGGCCTCGCCAAATCCGGCGAGAGCTTCGAAATGGTCGAACAGACCTGGACGCTCGCCGCCGACATGATCTGCAAGGCGCTGTTCGACCGCGACATGCCGTTCAATCCGCACGTCGTGTTCAAGTGCGTAAAAACCTACACCGACGTCATGAACCACAAGGCCGTGCGGTTGAAGATGGTGCACGGCGGCGAGTTCGAGTTGACCGAGGATGACACCGCCAAGGCCATGGAAACCTGGGCCGCGGTGCCGCCCGACGTGATGGCCGCCAACCCCAACGAAGGCCGCGAACGCACGTTACTGACGATGATTGAGAGTGTCGTCGCGGATCCCTCGGTGCCGGAATTCGATACGCAGCAGGCCATTGACGAGATCAAACAATACCTGTGGGCGGGCACCGAGACCACGGCACTGACGCTGGCCTGGGCGCTCTATGAAGCGTCGAAAGATCCCGAAGTTGCCGACCGCATCCGCCGCGAGGGCGAGCAGGTCTACGGCGACCGCGATCCGACCGCTGCCGACTACGGCGCTTTGGCCTATACGAGAGCCGTCATCCAGGAAACCATGCGCATTTATCCGCCGATCTGGGGGCTGATCCGCGTCGCGACCAAGGCGGATGAAATCGGCGGAAAAGAGATCAGACCAGGCGACCGCGTCGTGTTGTTCGCCTACGGCACGCATCACAGTCCGAAGTACTGGGACGATCCTGAAACCTTCAAGCCGGAGCGTTTCATGGGCGATGCGGCCAAGAGGCGCAAACCCTACACGTATATTCCGCTTGGCGGCGGCAAGCGCTCTTGCATCGGCGGCGCCATGAGCCAGGTCGAGAACACGTTGGCCATCTCCATCCTGCTGCGCCGCTTCCGCCCCGAATACGTCGGCCAGGAGCCACCTGGCATCAACGCCACCGTCACGCTGACGCCTAAAGGCGGATTGGCCTTCAAGGTGCACGAGTTGGGCTGAGCGGAGTATTGGGCGGCAAGCAGCCTGAGCCCTGAGCACCGAGGGCGTGCGCCATGAAATAGTCGCCTTGGGTTCGGAAAATGGGCGGTGAATCCGTGGTGTTCGCCAGCCAATCAGGAGCCGTTGGGAGACCGTCATGCGCAGCCTTTTCCGCCTTGTAATCGGCGCCGCCGCTCTGCTGGCGCTGGCGATCGGCGGCTTCGTGATCATGCGCGGCGGCCCCGTCCCCATTACTGCAGTCAGCGTCACCACGATCCCCGCCGATAGCGCGCTCGCCGATATCGACGCACGACGCGCAGCGCTGGAAAAACGCATTGCTGATGGCCGTCACAACGGCCAGTTGAAGGGCCTGAGATACTTGTCGTTACTGGACGAACAGCACCGCTTGCTGGTCGCGCAGAAACGCGCGGAAGCGCAGGGTCTGACGCCGGAAACTCAGCAAAAATTGCTCGCCGATCTCGAACGGGCAAGTGCCAATATCGACAAACACCTGAGGCCGTAAGTTTAAGCAGCGGTCCGCACAGCGCCTTAGCCTCCGGCTTTTGGCGTGTCAGCCAGCGCCGCCTCGATTGCGGAGGTTATCTTTGCGGCGTCGGGCTCCACCGTCGTCGCAAAGCTCGCAAGCAGCTTGCCATCCGCAGCGACGAGATATTTGTGGAAATTCCATTTCGGCGCGGCGGCATTACCGAGTGTTGCGAGCGCCCATTTATAGAATGGATGCGCATTGTTGCCTTTGACGTCGTATTTCTCGGTGAGCGGAAACGTGACGTTGAAAGCGCCCTGGCAGAACTGCGCGATTTCAGCGTTGCTGCCGGGTTCCTGGTCGCCGAAGTCATTCGACGGCACACCCAGCACGACGAAGCCGCGCGAGCGATATTTTTCGTAGATCGCTTCCAGTGCTGCGTACTGTTTCGTGAAACCGCAGAATGAGGCGGTATTCACGACAAGCACGACCTTGCCGCGGAACTGTGCGAACGGCAGCGGCGTGCTGTCGATCGCCTCAAACGCGAAATCGTAGGCCGAACCCAATTGGGTACCCTGCGCGCGCACTTCGGAGACGGCAAACAGCATCGGTATTGCTGACAAGGCCGCAAACAATCGCTTCATGCGAGAATGTCTCTCAGTTGCCGTCCGTTACTCTGGTCCAAGACCATATACGCGCCGGAAACCCGTTTGGATGCATCTCGCGCAAAATATACAGCTTGGGCTAATCCCCCGCCACTTACGCACTCGACCTGTGCCCGCTCATACCCGTAACGGCTTCGTCGCCGCCACCGATCGCGCTCACTCCCGATCGGAGACTTTCTTGATGAGATATTTCTTCGGCACCTCGCCGGCGTCGACCAGGGCCTTGACGCATTGCTTGCTGAGTTGATTGCGGTGCGCCTCCATGCAGTAGCGCACTTCGCTACCTTCGGGCGCATGCTGCTTGCAATAGGCGAGATAATCGTCGACGCAATATCTGGTGACGTTTTCGTCGTAGGCGTAGGCGCTATGGGTACCACCCCAAGCACAACCCATGAGTGCGACCCCAAACGCCAACGCAGCGAACTTCCGAGCCACGCGAGATTCGAATTTCCCCAGCATTCTTCCCCCTTTGGTCGGATCTTAATTGTCCAACTGGAGAATAGTTTAGACCTGCCGCGATCGCTTACCAGAGCAATCGCGGCACATCGCCAAAATTATTTGGCGCCGATGCAAAACCGATGCAGCTGCAATCGCTTCGATTCAGGTCTTAACCGAGAAAAGATCCTTCTGATCGCCGGCGGCGAGATCCTTCGCATGCCAGGGCAAACCCTGCTTGCCGATCTCATCCATGAAGGGCTTGGACGGTAACTGCTCGACATTGAACACCCCGGCGCCCTTCCAGGCGCCCTTGAACAGCATCATGGCGCCGACAACGGGAGGCACGCCCGTGGTGTAGGAAACGCCCTGCGCGCCGACTTCCTTGTAACATTCGGCGTGTTCGCAGACGTTGTAGATGATCGCCCGCTTCGGCTTGCCATCCTTGGAGCCGGAGAAAATGCAGCCAATCGAGGTGCGGCCGGTGTAGTTCGCGCCGAGCGAGGAGGGTGCGGGCAGCAGCTCCTTCAGAAACTCGATGGGAATGACTGGCGTGCCTTTGTACATCACCGGGTCGATGCGGGTCATGCCGATGTTCTGCAGCACGTCGAGATGCTTGATGTAATTGTCGGAGAACGTCATCCAGAAGCGGATCTGCTTGAGGCCGCGGATGTTTTTGACGAGGCTCTCCTCTTCCTCGTGATAGATCAGGTAGCTCTTGCGCGGGCCAACTTCCGGGTAGTCAACCATGCAGGCGATCGACAGCGGATCGATCTCAATCCACTGGCCGTTCTTCCAGTACTTGCCGCGCTGCGTGACTTCGCGCAGGTTGATCTCGACGTTAAAGTTGGTCGCGAACGCCTTGCCGTGGCTGCCGTCGTTGCAATCGACGATATCGATGCTTTCGATCGCGTCGAACAGATGCTCCTGCGCGTAGGCGCAATAGATGTTCGATTGGCCCGGATCGAAGCCGCAACCGAGAATGGCCATCAGGCCCTTGGCCTTGTAGCGATCGTGATAGGGCCACTGCCATGAGTATGAGAACTTGGCTTCGTCGCGCGGTTCGTAGTTGGCGGTGTCCATGTAGTGCACGCCGGCCTCCAGGCAGGCGTCCATGATCGGCAGGTCCTGATACGGCAGCGCCATGTTGATGACGAGGTGAGGCTTCACCTCCTTGAGCAGCGCCACGACGTCTGCGACGTTGTCGGCATCGACCTGACTGATCTCGATCGGTGTCTTGCACTGCTCGAGCACCTTGGCGCAGCTCTCCAGCCGCCGCGACGCGAGGTGGATGTGTTTGAACACATCGCGATTCATGGCGCATTTCTGCGCAGTGACCGAACCTGCCGCTCCGGCTCCGATGATGAGGACGCTGTCCATGGGCTCTCCTGGGATTCTGCAAAACGCGCGGCAATGCCGGATGGGATCCGGGGATAGGGGAAGCGCGCCCCAATTTCAACCCGATCGACGACCGTGGCATGACGCGCACGAAACATTGCCTGGGTGATTGCGGTCTGATAGGTAAGTAACATTGACCTATCAGGATTTTTCCGCGCCGATGACCGCAGATCTTCTCACCGCTCTGGTCGTGTTTGCCTTCGTGACCTCCATCACGCCTGGACCGAACAATATGCTGTTGCTGGCATCGGGTGTGAATTACGGCTTCCGGCGCACCATTCCGCACATGCTCGGCGTGTCGCTGGGCTTCTGTTTGATGATCCTGCTGGTGGGGTTGGGTATAGGCCAGGCGTTTCAGAGGTTCCCTGTGCTTTATGCGGTGCTGAAAATCACCAGCGTCGTCTACATGCTTTGGCTCGCCTGGAAAATCGCGATGTCCGGCCCTATCTCGTCACGCGTCCACGATGCCACAGCCCGACCGATGACGTTTCTCCAAGCCTGCGCCTTCCAGTGGGTCAACCCGAAGGGCTGGACGATGTGCCTGACGGCCGTATCGGCATTCACCGTGCCGGCGCAATATCTCGTGAGCCTGCTTGCGGTGGTGGCGGCGTACTTCGTCGTCAACCTGCCATCTGTTTCGGCGTGGACCGTGTTCGGCGTCTCGCTGCGCGGATTGCTCGCTGATCCGAAGCGCGTGCAGATCTTCAATCTGGCGATGGCCATTGCGCTGCTCGCATCATTGTGGCCGGTGGTGGCGGAGCATTTGAGGTAGCTATGATCCTCGTCGGCCAATACGATAGCCCCTATACGCGCCGCGTAGCGGTGTCCCTGCATCTGCTCGGTCTCCAATTTACGCGCGACACCAGCTCGGTGTTCTCCAACGCGGATCACGTGCGCACGATCAACCCCCTCGGCCGTGTGCCGGCCTTGGTTCTCGCCGACGGCGAGGTGCTGATTGAGAGCAGCGCAATTCTGGATTATCTGGACGAAACAGTAGGACCTGCGCGGGCCCTGCTTCTTGCATCCGGGCCTGAACGCCGGGCAGCACTGCGCACCATCGCCATCGCGACAGGTGGCATGGGTAAGGCGGTCGCCATCATCTATGAACGCTTTTTACGGCCAGCCGAGAAGCTGCACCAAGCTTGGCTTGACCGATGCGAAACACAATTGGCAGCCGCTTTTGCGTACCTGGACGCCCAGCCCCTCGCCGAAGGCCTCCAAGCGGGTCACAAACCTCAGGCCGCCATCGCCGCAGTCTGCCTCATGAGCCTGGTCCGGCTGCGGATACCCGATCAACTCCCCATCGGGCGCTATCATCGCCTCGATGATCTGGCCGCACAGGCGGAAAGCCGGCCCGCCTTCTTGGCCTGCCGCCCCAGCCCCGATGATACAGCTCCAGGGCGGGGTTAGGGTCAAAGACTGGTTCGGCGCCACTTCAGCGTACCCGACAACGGCCTGCGTCAGCCGGAATTCTGCTTGATGCAGCCACCAAACCCAGTCTCCGGCGATGGCACGATCAAAAACGGCTGCTTTAACCTTGCGGCCCGGCCCGTCACCCGCTAGGGCATGGGCCACAATTCAATCACTTTGGCCATCCGGGCCACGACACGAAGGGAAAAGTCACATGCGCGTTTATTACGATCGGGATGCCGACATTAATCTGATCAAGGGCAAGAAGATTGCCGTGGTCGGTTACGGCAGCCAGGGCCATGCCCACGCGCAGAACCTCCGCGACAGCGGCTGCAAGGACGTAGCGATCGCGCTGCGCAAGGGCTCGGCGTCGGCCAAGAAGGCTGAGGGCGCCAAGTTCAAGGTCATGGAAGTGGCCGAGGCCGCCAAGTGGGCCGACATCATCATGATGCTGACGCCAGATGAACTGCAGGCCGATATCTATCGCGACCACCTGCACGAGAACATGAAGAAGGGCGCGGCGCTGATGTTCGCGCACGGCCTCAACGTCCATTTCAACCTGATCGAACCGCGCGCAGATCTCGACGTCGGCATGGTCGCCCCCAAGGGCCCCGGCCACACCGTGCGCTCTGAATACGCCCGCGGCGGCGGCGTGCCCTGCTTAATTGCCATCCACCAGGACAAGAGCGGCAACGCCCACGACCTGTTCTTGTCGTATGCGTCGGCCATCGGCGGCGGCAAGGCCGGCGTCATCGAAACCAACTTTAAAGAAGAGTGCGAAACTGATCTGTTCGGCGAGCAGGTCGTGCTTTGCGGTGGCTTGGTTGAACTGATCCGCGCTGGCTACGAGACGCTGGTCGAAGCCGGTTATGCGCCGGAAATGGCCTATTTCGAGTGCCTGCACGAAGTGAAGCTGATCGTCGACCTGATCTACGAAGGCGGCATCGCCAACATGAACTACTCGATCTCCAACACCGCCGAGTTCGGCGAATACGTCACCGGCCCGCGCATCATCACCGATGAAACCCGCGCCGAGATGAAGCGCGTGTTGAAGGACATCCAGTCCGGCAAATTCACCACCGAGTGGATCCGCGAGTGCAAGGCCGGCCAGCCGAGCTTCAAGGCTACCCGCCGCTTGAACGACGCCCACGACATCGAAAAAGTCGGCGCCAAACTCCGCGCCATGATGCCGTGGATTTCGGAAAAGGCGCTGGTCGACAAGGCGAAGAACTAAGGCGATGGCATTTGGCGTGCTGCTGAGTGGAAACGCTCAGCAGCTTCACCAACCAGGCAACTGTCTCAACAGGAGCATGACTTGGAAGCTAAACAAGCAATTGAGGTTGCCAAGACCTATTTGACAGAAATGCTGGAAGGCGACTTGGCATCTGCTCCGAGACTCGAAGAGATATGGCGTGACAATAGTGCTATTTGGCATGTGATCTTGGGGTTCTACCGGACGCCAAGCGATTTCTCAGCCGTCGCTGGGCTGAAGCCTTTCTCGACGTACGA
This sequence comes from Hyphomicrobiaceae bacterium, assembly GCA_025351355.1. Taxonomy (GTDB): domain Bacteria; phylum Pseudomonadota; class Alphaproteobacteria; order Rhizobiales; family Hyphomicrobiaceae; genus JABFRJ01. The sequence goes on along the minus strand of JANXWC010000261.1, from coordinate 15,333 downwards.
GCGAAAAGTCGTGCGCGTGGACGACGCCAATAAGGTTGCCATATCGATTTTGGACCCAATAAGAGATACTCTTGATCATTGAGAAGATTGCACTTGATACAAATCTCACTTTGTTGCTTGCTGTTGGTCGTGCAGAACGGGGGCTGATAGCGCGGCACAAACGGCTGCAACGCTATTCGGACACAGACTACGAGCTTTTGGTCGGCCAACTTTCGCAAGCGCAGTCGCTCATTACGACTCCCAATGCCCTGACCGAAGTTTCAAATATTGCGCGCTACGGCATTCACGGTGCTTCCAGGGCACGGGTCATGTATTCGGTTCGCGCGCTAGCTTGCGATTGCGGCGAAGTCTACCTGCCAAGCAAAGAGGTCGTCATGATGACCGAATTCGAACGTCTGGGGCTCGCGGATTGCGCTTGGTTGGCGATGCTAGGACAACACACGACATTGCTAACTGTCGATAATAATCTGTATCTTGCAGCGCTGACCCAAGGGCACCGTGCCATAAATTTCGATCACGTTCGGGCGAGCCGTGGCTTGGCCCAATGAGTAAGCGCGTTGATCACGATGAGATTGCGGAGTGCTCCATGCCCGACGCTTTAAATCTTCCCACCGCCGTCGCACGCTCGCTCGCCATCTGGCACGAAATGGCGGCCAGCGGTGACATGGATCGGCTCGCATCCATCAGCGCCGACGATTGCTTGTTTCGCTCTCCGGCATTCTACAAACCCTATCGCGGCAAGCCGGCGCTGCAGATTGTCCTCTCCAGCGTCATCACGGTGTTCGAGGATTTCGCCTATCACCGCACGTTCACCGGCACTGACGGCCACGACGTGGTGCTCGAATTTTCCGCCCGCATCGGCGATGTCCAACTCAAGGGCGTCGACATCATCCGCTTCAATACTGATGGCAAGATTGCCGAGTTCGAGGTCATGGTTCGCCCCATGAACGCGCTGATCGCGCTCGGCAAGCGGATGAGCGAGATCGCCGGTCCGCAACTCCGGGCCTTGGGCGACCCGGATAAAGCTTGATATTGGGCGATCCCAACTTAGGCATGGCACGGGCACCATCGACACTCCGCGCGACGGACGAGTTCCGGCTGCGTCATCCGGCGCGTGCCGCGACAAAAGCCCGAGCCCAAGACTTGTGCCCCGCGCTCACTTCCAACTCGATAGATAAAAGCGGGGCAACTCATCGGGAAAAGTCGAGAAGGCGAGCGATTTTGAGAAGCCGTAGGTCGTCACGTAGGTATGCATGGGCAGCCAATCTGCCCCGGCGGTCAACTTGGTGATCACGGCTGCGTAGGCTTTCGCGCGCACCGCCTTGTCGGTGGTCGAACCACCCTCCAGCAGCCACTTTTGAATTTCCGGATCACGCGTGTAGTCGTCGGCGCCGCCGTCGAAGAAATTGGGCAGAATCGCCGACACGTCGTTGATCGAGAAACTGCCCCAGCTGCCCATGAACAAAGGCGTTTTGCCTTCGCGCGACTTGGTGATCGCGGCTTGCACCTGCAGCTGACTGATGCGCGCCTTGATGCCCACGGCTTGCAGATAGTTCTGCACCGCTGTGGTCCATTGCGGCAGCACGTAGCTGGTAAGTTCCGTCTCGAAGCCGTCGGGATAGCCGGCCTCGGCCAGCAACGCCTTGGCCTTTGCCGGATCGTAACCGTACGTCGTTGCGCTGGCCGCGTCGCAGCCGAATTGCGTGGGGAAGCAAGGCGCGGCCGGGACACGACTGCCGCCTGTCACCAGTTTGTCGGCGATCGTCTTGAGATCGATGGCGTAGTAGATCGCCTGCCGGACCTTAAGCTTGGTAAGCGGATTGTCGACGCCCGTGCGGCCTGCGGCATCGATCGACAAATATCCGATGCGCATCGATTCCTGTCGGATCGCCTGCACCGTTGGCAAGCGATTGATGTTGTCGAACTGGTCGGGATTGAAGTTCCAGATCCAATCGACGCGTTGCGCCAGGAGTTCAGTGAACTCGGTCGCGGCGTCGGGCACAAAACGCACGTAGAGCGTCTTGATGGCGGGCTTGCCTTTTGGGCTCCCGGCCCAATAGTCCTCAAACCGCTCGAACAGCACTTCCTTGCCCGGTTCCCATTTGACGATTTTGTAGGGGCCGGCACCGACCGGGGCCTTGGCAAAACCGTCGGCGCCTACTCGTGTGCGGTAGGCCTGGGGATGGATCGGCATCGTCAATGCGAAGTAGTCGAGCGCCGCGGGCGTCGGTTTCTTGAAGTGGACGCGGACGGCGAGATCACCGGTCTTCTCGGCTTTGTCGATCCAGTTGTAGTTGGCAGGCGTAGAAACCTTGCTGTCTGGATTGGACGCCAAATTCAGTGTGTAGACGACATCGTCGGCACTCATGGTGCTGCCGTCGTGGAACTTCACACCTGCGCGAAGAGTGAAATCCATCGTCTTATCGTCCACCAACTTCCATTCGGTCGCCAACAACGGCTTGATCTCGAAGGTGGCGGGGTCGCGATAGACGAGATAGTCCCAGGCTTGGTGCCCCATGACGATGCCGGTGCGAAGATTGTTGAAGTAGGGATCGATATTTGTCACCGCATCGCGCATGGCGATACGCAGGGTATCGGCCGATTTCTGCGCGTGCGCGGGCTTGGCACCATAACCAACCAGGCCAAGCACAACTGTAAATCCGAGTAACGTCGATTTCAGCATACCAACTTCCCTCCAATCATTGCGTTCGAACTCTCAGACCAAGTGCCACTCGCCAAGTGACATTCCACCGTCCCGCCGTTCGCACCGAAGCGTGGCTGCGGTTGCTCCACCCTGCAACGCGATTCCGCGATCCGGCAGCGCGGATGAAAGCGGCACCCCGCCGGAATATTCGAGGGATCGGCGGACGTATTGCCGAGCCCCACATCCGGCACGCCGAGACCGGGCTCGGGGGTCAATACGCTCGCGAGCAATGCCTGCGTATAAGGGTGACGCGGCTCAGCGAATAATTGCTCTGTTTCGCCAGCCTCGACGAGGCGGCCCAGATACATAACCGCCACGCAATCGGCGATGTGCTGGACTACAGCCAAATTGTGGCTGATGAAAACATACGTCAGCCCCAGTTCCCGCCGAAGTTCGGCCAACAGATTGAGAATTTGCGCCTGCACCGAAACATCGAGCGCGCTGGTGGGTTCGTCACAGACAACGATCCGCGGTCGCAGCACGAGGGCGCGGGCAATGGCTACTCGCTGGCGCTGGCCGCCAGACAATTCCGCGGGACGTCGATGGGCCATCGATACCGCAATGCCTACGCGCTCGAGCATTTCGTCGACGCGCCGGATGATGTCGCTTGCGGCAACATTGCCCTGAGACGTCAACGGCAACGCCACGATATTGCGGATGCTCTGGCGCGGATTGAGGGACGAATAGGGATCCTGGAATACAGGCTGAATGAGGCTCGCGCGCGCGCGTCGATCAAGGTCCGAGAGCTGCATGTCATCGATCAGAACCTCGCCGGACGTCGGCCTGAGCAGGCCGAGAATTACACGAGCCAAGGTGGATTTGCCGCAACCGGACCCACCGACGATGCCGAACACGCTGCCGAACGGCACCGATAAAGAAACGCCGTCTACCGCTGTGATGTGCTTGGATTTGCCAAACAAGCTGCTCTTGACGTCGAATTCGCGCCGCAAATCTCGGATGGTGATGGCATTGACGGAAGCCTTCATGCAGCGATATTCCCCGATGGGGCGTCTTGCGGCAGGACACAGCGGACCCGATGCCCCGCGCCCAGCAGTTGATCAGGGATGGCGCCGCCGCAGTCCGGTCTTCTTTGCGCGCAACGCCCGGCGAAACCGCAACCTTGAAAGCCGGCTGAAATGGTGGGAACCATGCCGGGAATGCTGCCCAAGGCAGACCCGCGCGCGACTTTGCCGGGCACCGGCACACACTCGAGCAGGCCGCGCGTGTACGGATGGCGCGGCCGCGCAAATAATTCCGCGACCGATGCCTGCTCGACGACTTCGCCCGCATACATTACTGAAACTTTCTGTGCGACGCGCGCGACGATTCCAAGATCGTGCGTGATCAGCAAGGTAGCGAGGCCGAGATCTTTTTGCAGCGAGGCAAGCAATCGCAAAATCTGCGCTTGCACCGTGACATCGAGCGCCGTGGTAGGTTCGTCAGCAATCAACAAATCAGGCCCGCACATTAACGCCATGGCGATCATTACGCGTTGCCGCAAACCACCCGACAGCTGATGCGGGAATTGTCCGAGCCTGAGGCCGGGAGCGGTTATTCCAACGCGATCCAGCAGCGTCGCAGCGCGATCGACGGCCTCTCGACGGCCCGCGGCTTTGTGGCGACGGTACACCTCCGTCATCTGCGATCCGATTGTATAAGCGGGGTTGAGGCTGGTCATCGGCTCCTGGAAAATCATCGCCATCGACGCACCGCGCAGCTTGCCGATCTCGCGCTCGCTAAGCCCTGTAATATCGCGCCCTGCCAGCCTTAACCGGTTGGCCCTGCGATCGGCATTGCGGGCCAGCAAGTTCATCACAGCCAGCGCCGTCACCGACTTGCCGCAACCGGATTCACCGACCAGGCAGTGCATTTCCCCCTTTGCAACGGTCAAGGATACCCCGCGCACGGCAGCGGTCCCGTTGGGGAAAGTGACGGACAGGTTCTCGATCTCGAGCACAGCCGTCACCGGATTTTCTCCGCGCCTAGCCATTCCCGGATGCCGTCACCCAGCAGATTGATCCCGAGCACTAACACGAACAGCGAGACACCGGGAATCATGATCACCCACGGCGAAAAAAACATGTAGTCCTTGCCCTCAGCGATCATGAGCCCCCACGATGGCAGTGGTGGAGGTACCCCAAGACCGAGAAACGACAGCGTCGCCTCAAGCAGGATAGCGAGCGCCGCCTCCAGCGTGGCAACCACAGCCAACGGCGACAGAATATTCGGCAACACCTCGCGCAACAGCAGGTGGGGCAAGGATGCGCCAGCGCAGCGGGCAGCGGCAATATAGTCGAGATTGCGGATCTGCATCGTCGTTGCGCGCGCGACGACGGCAAACCGATCCCATAGCAGCAGGCCGAGCGTCGCGAGCACCAGCGTTAAACTTGAACCAATCAAGCCGACGACAGCGAGTGCGACCAGCACTACCGGGATCGACAAACGGCAAGTCACCGCGAATAGCACCGCGTCATCGACGCGCCCGCCGAAAAATCCGCCGAGAATTCCAAGCGTGATGCCGATGAGGCCCGAACTGAGCACGGTCAAAGCACCGATCAACAACGAGATGCGTCCGCCATAGACGAGGCGCGCGAGATAATCGCGTCCGAGTTGGTCGGTGCCAAGCAGATGGTTGCGGTTCGTGCCCTCCATCCAGAACGGCGGTGTCAGTCTGGCGTTGAGATCCTGCGTGAATGGGTCGAGTGTCAGAAGCAACGGGCCGAGCAGCGCCGCAAACACCACAGCCCCCACAATCGCTGCACCGACAACTGCTCCGAGACGACTAGCCCGCCGGTCGTCCCGACGTTCGCCTGCTCCCGCCAACACTATGACCGACGTATCACTCATGTTGCACGCAGCCTGGGATCGAGTACGGCATTCAACAGATCAGCCAGCAGTGTCAGAACAATATACGTGAGCGACAAAATCAGCACGATCGCCTGCACGACGGGAAAGTCGTTTTTGCCGATGCTTTCCCATGCCAGGAAGCCGATACCGTGCAACGCAAAAACAGTTTCGATGACGATGGACCCGCCGAGCATGAAGCCAAGCTGCACCGCGGCAATGGAGACGACCGGGATGGCAGCATTGCGGAGTGCATGTTTCAGGATGATGGCGGTCCGCGAAAGACCCTTGGCGCGCGCCGTGCGGATATAATCGGAGCTCATCGCCTCGATCATACCGGAACGCGTCAATCGCAGCAGCGCCGGAACCGCGGTGAACGCGAGCACTGTCCCCGGCATGACGTAGTGTTGCCAGGTGCCCGTGCCTGATATCGGCAGCCACCCTAACATCAAGCCTAAAACGATCATCAATATGAGGCCGAACCAGAACGACGGGATCGCCTGGCCGACAATGGCAATTCCGGTCACGCAGCGATCAACCCATGTTCCCTCGCGCACCGCGGCGAGTATGCCCAATGGCAGCGCGATCGTCAGCGCCAGTCCCAGTCCTACCATCGCCAATGTCAGGGTCACCGGCATGCGCCCGCGAATAAGAGATGCGACTTTGTCTTTGAAGAAGTAGCTTTCACCAAAGTCGCCAACCGCGGCGTTGCGCAGCCACTTGAAAAATTGAACAAGCAAAGGCTGATCGAGCCCGTAGGCCTTGCGCACAAGTTCGACATCCTGGGCGCTGGCACTCGGCCCGGCGATCGAGAGTGCAAGATCGCCAGAGAGACGCGTTAAAATAAACGCCAACGCCATGACAGTTATGGCCACCGACACGGCAAGAACCAAGCGGCGGATAACATACGCAAGCATCGCGGGCCCTGACGCGCCTGAACTCGGAATGACGACGTTCGAACGCTAGACCGAACCGAATTCAACAACAAGCTGATTTCCAGCTTATATCCAGATGCATAAAACGGCACACCTGCCTGCGCGATTTGCACTGCCCGAGGCATCGACTGTTATGGGGGGGGCAAGGATGAAGAATGCCAACGTGACATTCAGTATGTATTAATGGGCCTCCATTAACGTGGCTCAGATCAGTATCCCCCCGCGCCTGCAGGACGAAGTTGATGGCAACGCCACTGCCGCTGGCAAATATCAAGCAACGATATTCCGCTGTGCCGATGGGCACCTCGGAGCACCTGTCAGTACCAGCGCCGTCGAACGGACAGGCTGCCCAGGTCGCTTACCCAAGCTCGCCCATTCGAACGCTGGTGCGCCGCCACGAGCGCGTGCCGGTCAAGATCCGTGCCGTGCTGCATCGAGGCACCCGATTTGAATCGATTGAAATCCGAAACATCTCCATGGGCGGCGCCGGGTTGGCAAACTGCCAAAGCGTCATGGATCGCGAGCGCGTCACCATAACTTTGCTCAGCGGGCGCCAGATCGAGGCCATTGCCAGATGGTGGCTCGCAGGACATTGCGGTGTGCAATTCGTCCAACCCCTCGAACCAAACGACCCGTTACTGGTTGGCCGAACGAGCCCGCTCAACACGTAGGACTGCGACCGTCGAATCCGGCTCCAAATTCAAATGGAATGCCGTTTTTGGCTCGCCTGTGCGATGTTTGTTGGAGGCCACGATGCGTGACTTATATTGTCGCGCGTCGGCGAATGGTTTAGAATCAGGTTATCAAGCTCGAAACTCAACGTGACTTTAATATTTAACGACTTTTATGCCTGCTTGAACAATCGCTCCCTGCCTTGACCGCGTGCGTCAAACGCAAAATCTATTGAGGCTGGGAGATGCAGTCTGCAACCGTTTCCGGTTCGATACCAACTGTCGTTCACTCCTGACGTGGTCGCCACATTTCAAAGAAGTGACGCTGCATCTGCACCGATTCCACAATGATACTGAAAGCCAGTGCTTGCTGGCGCACCATCATCCCTAGTGGCATCAACGTCATCGCGGCGGCACGCGGTATTGCGTCGGCCAGATCGCGCTCGTCCCCAAGAGCGGTGCCCGTCTCGGGCGCGGTGAGGGGGGTGCTTATCGCCCCCAACGTCTCGTGTAGATCCTCGAACGGCTTGGTTATGACATCTTTGATTACCTCCCCCGCCTTCGGATCCAGCGCTCCCGGCTCGACGCCACTGGCTGTCGGCCCCTCACGCCACTCTCTCTCGGACATGTGTTTCTCGGTTACATGTTCCGGCAGGATGTCGTCCCGTGTCACTTCCGGCAGCAGCTTTGCCTTTGCTCGCGTGAGACGGTTGACCAGTTTGGCCTTCCGCGAATCCGACCGCGCCGGCGTCGTCTTCTTTGTATGTCCGTTCGACAGAGACGCCGCGCGAACCTTGGCCAGCTTGTGAGCCGTCCCCTGCGATTTCGCGGGCGACTTTGCGGATGTCTTTTCGACTGCTCTGGTCTGTTTTTTCGTCACCATGACCATCCTTCACTTGGTTGATTAAGTACCGCAAACGCATGGGATACTCCTGGGTTCCCGTGCGCTTTCGGTTGCAAGCGGTTGCGGCCATACGCGCACCGGAGGGTGGCCGGGATTGCGGCTCACCTATGACATGAGGCAAAACCTGCACCTGTGCATTTTGCGGTGATTTCAATTTGTCGACACGACGCGCCGCATTTTTCTGTGCGGCGATCCGCGCACTCAAAACGCGTTGCGAAGCCGGAACCGTACGCCGCAGATGTTGACAGCGTGCCCGTCCTCGTTGATCGCAAGCCCACGTAACGACGCCGCCGCGATGATCGACGGTCGATCCGCCACCGCGATATCGATACTGGAAATACCGTCGCCGCGGGTGTCCATAGTACCCACGAACCGAAGCCGCGCATTATCCAGCGGTACTTCCCAGGCGTGATCATTCTCTCGCACCTCTCGCGCCAGAATCGCGCCCCAGCGGTGCGCCAGCCGCGACGGCTCGCTTGATTGCAGTGTGATCGCTTCGATGGCGCGCACACGCGTGGTTTTGATGTGACGTTGCCACTCCGACCCGGCCCAATGATAGGACGCGTCCAGGCTCTCGCCGCCGACGTGGTGATCGAATTCCAGAATGGCGCCGCCGGTATCTCGTGGATGCAACTGCAGCAGATCCGCCTTGCCAACATACGAGCGATCTTCCACCGCCCGAATGCCGAGCCCGGCAGCGCGATCACGATACACCCCGACATCATCGCAGTCGTTGATCACCATATACCCCCCATCACCACCGCGGCGACCGAGATAGCGGCCCGCCGCAGTAGACGAGCCCGGTACTTTCGGTGACACCACTTCGATAAAACTCGTACCCACCGGCATCAAGGCGTTGACCAGACCAAAATGGGCGACATTGGGATCGCGATGACAGACCTCGATGGCAAAAACGTCGCACAAATCGTCGACGACTTTACCGATGTCATGGGCGACCAGACAAATCTGACGCAGCCGCGTGTACTTGCACATGCCAATCTCCCGTCATCGTTCATCGACCGGCAATGTCGCACAATAGATCAACGAGCGCCTCAGGCGCCGTAACGTTCGGACTGTGGCTGGCGTCGATTTCGTAATACGTCCAGCCCGTCTCCGTCTTCGCGCGTTCGGCAAACGGGCCGAAACGGTCGACTTCCCCGCGCCGGGTACAATAAATATAGCTGCGGGGCAGCCCGGGATTGTCGTGTTTCAATAAAACGGGCTGTGAGAAGGTTCTCGCCGGCTGCCAACGACGACGCGGCGCAATCCAGGCCAGATCTTCCGCCGAGGTATCCGCAGGCGAGGGGTTTGGCGGGATCAACCAGGCATCGCCAATCGTTGCAGCCACAGCCCGCGACGCCGCTGACTTTTCGCCGACCAATTGGTTGACGCTCTCCCCGTTGCGCGGCACGAATGCGTCGAGATAGACAAGCTTTGCAAGTCGGCTAGGCATGCGCTCGGCAACTCCGGTTGCGACCATGCCGCCGTAACTGTGACCAACCAGAATGACGTTCGTCAGATCCTCGTATTCGATAAAGGCGGCAGTGTCCTCAATGTGAGTATCCAGTCCGATTGATGCCTGCGAGTGATGCGCTAGGTCACCCAGGCCGGTATAGGTCGGCGTGTGGATCTCGTGGCCCGCCGCTTGCAGTAGCGGACGCACCTTTTTCCAGGCCCAGCCGGCAGACCAGGCACCATGGCAAATGACAAACGTGGACATGAGTTTTCCTTCGGACCGGCCTGAACGGTGCGCGCTGCAACGCGCCGAGACAGAAGAAACAACCGCTGAATTGTCACATGTCAATGTCCCAGGAAGGCACAGCGGGCGCAGAGATGTGAACAGAAGGAAAAGAGATATCGGCAAGGCTATCTTGTATCGACATGGCCAACGTCAAGAGTAACCATAGGGAAGAAACTCAAACGCTTCACGTCGAACCCGTGCTATTTTTGAGGCTCGCTCCAACCCGTGATCGCAAGTGCTGTTTGATTCACCGATCTATTTCGTTTTTCTAACGCTCGTCGTGCTGGTATACTGGCAACTCGATACGCGCCAGAAGAAGCTGTTTCTACTTGCTGGCAGCTATTTCTTCTATGGCTGGTGGGACTGGCGCTTTCTCGGCCTGATCGCGCTATCCACTATCGTCGACTTCTATTGCGCCCACTTGATCGTTCGCTCCGATGACGCGGGCACGCGCCGACGCTGGCTGATTGTATCGCTAGCGCTCAACCTCGGTTTTCTCGGTTATTTCAAATACTGCGGCTTTTTTGTCGACTCGCTGGCGCATTTGTTGACCGGCATGGGAGTGGAAAATCCCAATCTGCCACTGCTCAATATTCTGCTTCCGCCGGGCATATCGTTTTATACATTCCAGGCCGTTGCCTACATCGTGGATGTCTACGATCGCCGACTGAAACCGGCGGACTCGCTGACTGACTACGCACTTTTCATTTCGCTGTTTCCTCATCTCATTGCCGGCCCCATTCAACGTCCGGACCATCTGCTGCCGCAGGTGCAGACGCCCCGCCGCTTCGATGCAGAACAATTCCACAACGGCGTCATGCTCATTGTTTGGGGGCTGTTCCGCAAATGCGTCATCGCCGACAATTGCGCGATGCTGGCCGACGGCGCCTTTTCGGGAAAATTCGGCCCGCCCAGCATAGTGGTACTGGCGATCGGGGCTTACGCCTTTGCGTGGCAGATCTACGGCGATTTCAGCGGCTACAGCATGATCGCCCGCGGCAGCGCCAATCTGCTCGGCTATGATTTCATGGTCAACTTCCGGCAACCCTATCTCGCCACGAGTTTGCAGGACTTCTGGCGACGGTGGCACATCAGCCTGAGCACGTGGTTGCGCGATTATCTCTATATCCGGCTCGGCGGCAATCGCGGCACCAACATCCAAACCAACCGCAACCTGTTCCTGACGATGGCCATTGGTGGCCTTTGGCATGGCGCCAACTGGACTTATGTCGTGTGGGGTGCGCTGCATGGCATCGGCCTGATGATCGGTCGCGCGATCCTGCCGAACTCGGACGCGGGCCCCAGCGCCGCATCATCATGGCTGCAACGCTATCGTTTGTTCGGCGATACTCTCGGCGATTGGCTGAAGCGCCTCGCGGTGTTTCATTTCGTCTGCCTTGCCTGGGTCTTCTTTCGCGCCGCGAATGTTCAATCGGCCGTTGAGTTCCTATCGGGAATTGCAGTTTGGCATTGGCGACCGCAATTCGCCGGCGCGTTGATCCTGCTGGCGATGTTCTCGCTGCCGTTGTTCGCGATCGACCTCTTGAATGAGCGCCGCCAGGAGGAATATCCATTCGAGAAAGCAGAACACGTCTGGCAAGTCCCATCGGTGGCCGCAGTTTTCGCAGCCATTGCCCTCGTTGCAGGGAGCGGCGCCAATGCGTTCATATACTTCCAATTCTGACGCGCCACCTGCTGCCGACACCGCCCCCCGCATGACATTGAGACGCCGCACAGTACATGCGTTGGTCGCGTTGGCGGTCATCTTCCTGGTCGCCGAAGCGCTATGCAGATTTGGCGCGCCGCGTTGGGTGGCGATCGAGGCCGGCCGCGAGCAGGAATACCGTGCCGCCATTGCCGCCGCTCCGCCCGGCGCTGCCAGCGCGAAACGCGCCTTGATCATGGGCAATTCCCTATTGAACGAGGGGGTCAATCTCAAGTCGCTGCGAATGCAGATCAGCGACGATATCAATCTGCAGCGCGTCATGATCGAGGATACGCGATATTTCGACTGGCTCTATGGCACGAAGAAATTGCTCGCCGACGGCGCGCGCCCCGACCTCGTCATCCTCGTTAACTCACCGGACCAGTTCATTGCGTCGACATTGCGTGGCGACTATACCGCCTATCGGATGATGCGATTTCGCGATGTGTTTGCGGCGGGCCGACGCCTGTCGTTGAGCAATACACAGATGGCGGACCTGGCGCTCTCCAACTTGAGCGCGGCGTTAGGGCAGCGAACCAACGTCAGGCGGCGCGTGATGCTGGCGATCAATCCCAAACTGCGCGAAATGATGCCACTGCTAACCGCACGGCCCGAGCCTCAGATTGCAATTGCGGACGCCGTTGAGGTGGCGCGGCAACGCCTGCTGGAGATGCAATCGGTTGCGGCGGCGTACAATGCGCGGTTCATTCTCATAATACCACCGATCGCAGATAAGACGGCGCCGGCATTGACGGACGCCATAACCGAAGCCGGCCAGCAAGCCGGCGTCACCGTTCTGGTTCCTGTTCACCCGACGCAACTCGATCGCGATGACTACGCGGACGGGTATCATCTCAACGCCATCGGCGCCAAGATTTTCACGGACCATCTGGCCGAACAGTTGCGTAATCTGGCGCACGATAAAACCAATCCAGCCACGCCTTAGCACGCGCCCCGACACAACAGGACGAATGGGCCGCTCCAAGGTTCGTCGTGTCATGGGCTTGCCTGTGCGCTCATGCCCGGCCATAGAAGTGGCCACCGATATCCCCAAGAGGTTGATGCCATGCAAGCCCACGTAGTCCGTTTTCATGAAGCCGGCGGTCCGGAAGTTCTCAAAGCCGAACAGGTCGATCTCGGCACTTGCGGCGCAGGGCAGGTGCTGCTGCGTCAAACGGCGTGCGGGCTGAACTATCTGGATACCTATCAACGTTCGGGCGCCTACAAGTTGCCGCTGCCGAGCGGCTGCGGCAACGAGGCCGCAGGTGTCGTCGAGGCCATCGGGCCCGATGTCAAGGAATTCAGGATCGGCGATCGCGTCGCCTACGCCATGGGTGAGCCTGGAGCCTATGCCAGTCATCGCATTTACCCAGCCTCGCGACTGGTGAAAATCCCGGACGAGGTGAGCGACGAACTCGCCGCCGCTTCGATGCTCAAGGGCATGACGACCGAATATCTGCTGCAGCGGTGCGCGCCGCTGCGTGCCGGCCATTTCGCACTGATGTATGCAGCTGCTGGCGGCGTCGGGTTGTTTGCGGGCCAATGGGCGAAGGCGATCGGCGTCAATTTGATCGGCGTTGCGGCGGGCGCCGAAAAATGCGCGCTGGCTAAAGCCAACGGCTATCACACCGTGATCGACCGCAACACGGAAGACATTCTGACCCGAGTTCGCGAGATCACCGGCGGCAAGGGCGTCCCTGTGGTGTACGACTCGATCGGCAAGGCGACCTTCGAAACCAGTTTGAACTGCCTGCAACCGCGCGGCATTTTTGTCTCGTTTGGTGCAGCCTCGGGCCTGCCGCCGCCCGTCGAGGCGCCCATGTTGCAGAAACTGGGATCGCTGTATTTTACCCGCCCGACGCTCGCCACGTATGCCGGCTCGCGCGCCGATCTCGAGTTGTCATCGGGCGCTCTTTTCAAGCATTTGAAATCAGGCGCGATCAAGCCCCACATCGGCCATCGCTACCCGCTGGCGGAAGCGGCGCAGGCCCATGCCGACCTGGAAGCCGGCAAGACACAAGGTTCGCAATTGCTGCTGCCGTAAGCGCCATGCGGCTTGGATTGATGACGTTAGTTATTGCGGCGGCGTTATTGCGGCGTCATCATCTTCAAGGCAGCCGTCGATGCCGCGCCGCCGATCACACAGGGAATGCCGATCGCGGCCGGCGCACCAAGCGCGCTTGCCGCGATGCATCCGAATGACAACGCCATCTGGCCGGCTTGCCCCCACCAGGCGGTGGTGCGCGTTTTCTCGGGCCCCTTCGCCTTGAGTTGCTCGATCGACATCAGCGCCTCCCTGCGGATTTTTGACGTCTCGCCGGTTTCGGCCGCGGCAATGACTTCGCTGAGGATCTTCTGATTGGCTGCAGGCTCGGTGTTGTACGCAGCCTTCAGCAGCCGCAGCAATTCGACATCGTTGCCGGCATTTGTCGACATCGTATATTTGGCCATCGAACCGATCGTCAGTTTCTCGACATCGTTGACCTCCTTGGACCATTGCAACACCGAAATAATGCGCAGGATCGGCTCAGGTGAGCCCGTCGCAAAATAATTGCCCCACATTATGTCGAGTGGCACCGGCCCACCGTCCAGTTGCAACGCCTCGTAAGCCGGCATTTTCCCGGTCATGAAACGATCGATGAGAACGACACGGCCGGGCATACGTTCGGCATTGTTGCGCAGCTGCTCCTTCCAATCCGCCAAACCGGAATAGGCGATCGCCTTGATCAGCGCTGCGTGATACTCGGGCCGGAGCGGGAACATCCTGCCGATGCGTGCCGTTGCCTTAGTCGGCTCAGCCGCCAGAATGCCGCCGACGAAGCCGAGATAGAGCCCGGAACTGTCCGTATCGGCGAACATATTCAATTCCACCATCGCCTTGAACAGTTGCGGCAGACGCTCCGGCTCGGGGTTGGTGCGATAATTGTTGATCCAACGGCCAATTTTCTCCACCGAGTTGAAAGCCGCTGCCTCGGCCGCAGCCTTAGCCGTCGGCTGTTTGGCGGCTGTTGGACGCGGTGGTTGCGCAGGAGGTACCCCGAGCTTGGCTGTCGGGGACGCCGACTGCGCCCAGCCAGGGGCCGCCGCCAGCATGCTGAGCGCGACTAGACCCGCTGACAGCAATAGGGCGGCTGCGCTCGAGACCGCAAAATGCTCCGCCCGACGCTGGCGCATCGTCACGCAGAAAATCTTGATCACCACGGGGCCACCTCTGTGTATCTCTGTGCCGGAGCGGGATCTGGCATCCCCGTATCCGCCACCGATCGCAGCACCCACTTGCACGGCTTCGAAGGGGCCGTTTTGCGACCTTTACGTGTTCCCTTGATGGCAAATATTCCCTGACATTGGTTTTCGGCCACGTCCCACAAACGCAAAAAAGGCCGCTCGTGAGAGCGGCCTTCCCTGTCTCTAATCTCAAGAAAGATCAGAAGCGGATCTTGGAACCAGCAATGAACATGCTGATGTCCTTGCAGCCGCCGGCAGCCGAGCAGTTGTCAGACGACAGGCTGAAGTTGCGATAGCCAGCGAAGAGCTGCATGGCAGCAGCATCGAGGTCCTGTTGGACGCCGAGGCCCCACATGCGGTTCTTGGTGTTGTCGCCGGTGTACGCAACGCCGCCGTTCGTAGCGCTATAAAGAGCGGTGTTCGCGCCTTCAAGACCGAAGGTGTTGTAACCGTTGCGGGTCATCGAGTATTCGCCATACAGCGCCGTGTTGCCGATGCCGAACCAGTTGCGAGCAATACCAGCCTGGATCTGCCACTGTTTCGCCGTGTCTTTAGTTGCGCCAATAGCACTGTAAGACGAAGCAGCGGCACCGTTGAAGATGTC
>JANXWC010000266.1 GCA_025351355.1 Hyphomicrobiaceae bacterium | reverse complement strand
CGCAATTCGCGATCGTCAGAAATGCGGATCAGCTTGCGAATGCGCTCGAGCAAGCGTGCAACCGGCGCGCCTTTTGCATTCGGCTGAGTCTGGGCGAAATTGAGCAGCTGCCAGATGGCGATACCCTGCATCCTGTCCCTGACGGTCGTTCCGTTGGCGATCTCGCGTGCTGTCTCCAGCCTATCGAGCAGCAGTGTCGTCAGAATATTCCAAGGTTGATTGCTTTGATCAAAATCACCAAGTGCTGCGGAAAGCTTTTCGAGTGAAACGCGTCCTTCGGCAGTCAAGTCGGGAATGACGTGCGCGAGACGCGCCCAGGCCATCGGCTGTGCATCGTGTTCCCGTAGATAGCGCGTGATGCATTGAACGTCGGACAGCGGCATGCAGAACGGCGGCAAGGCGGCGATGGAGACCAGACCTGCTGCAAAGCGGTCCTGAAGCATCGAGAGGACAGCGAGTAGCGCTTTGATCTCGCAACGCTCAAAGAGAGAACCGAGATACAGCACCGGCAGACCTCTTGCCTCAAGGCCAGCCGCAAAGTCAGCGAGCCTTGCATTCCCGGTGCAAAGGACGGCTTGATCGCGGTATGCGATTCCGGATGCTTTGGCTTCTTCGATGGCCGCTGCCACCTGACTAATTTCGTCTTCGGGTGTCGCAGCTGTGCGAAGTTCGGGTTTCTGTGGTCCTTTGCCTCGCTGGGGCTTCAGTGCCATCGGCAGCGCGCCTTGGGACGCCTGCATGTTGACCGCAAAATCTGAATAGCAGTCCACAATCTGTGCGACCGAGCGGTAGTTCACATCAAGGGCACTCGTTTGCGCTCCGTCGAAGTCGGTTGCAAACCTTGTCATATTGGCAGCGGAAGCGCCGCGGAAGCGGTAGACGGATTGGCGCGCGTCGCCGACGACCCAAATGCGATTTCCAGGCTGAAGCATCTGAATGAGGAGCCGGACGCTGGCGCGGTTCACGTCCTGGTATTCGTCGACGATGATATGACGGTGGCGGGTCGCAAGCGATGCTCGAACGTCCCCGTCTTGCTCGGCCAAGCGAACTGGCGCAGCGACGAGGTCACCAAAATCGACCGAGCCGCGCTCTGCCAAAAGCCTTTCGTAAACCTCATAGACCCACGCCACTTCGCGGCATTTTTCACCTTTGATGCGCGCCTCTTCGTCGTCACCCGCTTTGACAATCATGGCCTCGGCGAGCTGCCGGTATCGAGCCGCATCGACGACCTCATCCTTGGCGCGTGAGATCGCGGCAAGGATGTTGGTGAGCACAAGCGTTGGGTCCCACAAATTGCGATAGTGCCGCAATGGTAGTCGCGCGAGTTCGTCTTCGAGAATCTCGATGGCTTCGGAGCGATCGATCAGACGTGGGTTGAGCGGAAGGCCCAAACGGTCGTGATATCGGCGGACAACATCAAGTCCGAAGGAATGAAATGTGCCCACCCAGATGCCTGCTGCCGCGATGGGGTGCTTGGCAGATAGCCGCTCGATCAACTCGCCTGCAGCCTTGTTCGAGAAGGTTAGAACGAGAATGGATTCCGGCTCGACACCATCTTTGAGCAGTCCATCGACATGGTCGACGAGCGTTTGCGTTTTGCCTGTGCCGGGGCCAGCCTGCAATTGGAACGCAGGTCCGCGGAAATCGGCGGCGATCTTTTGTGAGGCGTCAGGGGGCTTGGCGGGATGCTGCTGCGCCTCGGACGGTGGCACCGGTGGCAACAGCAAAGCATCAAGCAATTGCTGGGTCACGACATCGGTTGGCGCGCTAAAATGAGTGACGAGCTCTGCGCGTGTCTTAGATTTAGCAACATAGAGATCGCGCAGCAAAGCTCGGGGCAGTAGAAATTCACGCGCGAACAAATTCATGCGGACTTCGCGACGCTCGCGTTTGCTGTAATCAACAACGCGCTCGATCGCCGATGTTGCCACATCGGAGACTTGGGTTGAGTCCACACCGGTCGTAACGTCGTCGACCAGGACACCTTCGAGTTCAACATGACCGATCTCATGAGCGATGAGAAACGCGCGCTCGAAAGCCGTGCCTTGGTCAGAGACAAGAATGCAAGCGGCCTGATGGTCATACGATGCCTGTCCTCCCTTTAGCCCTGGGTGATGTGGCGGAACTACGTAGACATCGATGTTGCGCCGTTCAGCTTCCGCCTTAGCGAACTGCAAGGGATCGGCTGGGGAGAGTCCGGCTGCAACCGCAGCGCTATGGAGGCGGAATGCCGCCTGACGGGCTAGTTCGACGGCATCCATCTATCATTCCATCAAAGCCATGAGCTTCTTTTGCTGTTTCGGGGTGAGTTGAGATAAGGCGATGGCTTCTACGAAACTGATTTGCGTTGGTGGCGTGGGTTTCTCGTCTGACTTGAAGCGTTCGGTTGCGGCAACCATAGGCGGGCGTTGCAGATCATCGACCAAAGCAGCAGCGGTTGATTGCAATTCCGAGGCGAGCAGTTCGATAAATCTGGCGGGTATTTCCGAGTAAGCGATGGCCCTATCCCGAACGAGTTTCAGGAATAGCGTTGTCACGTCGAGCCGTTGTGCAAGCGTGCGGAAAGCGCCAGGTGTTAGACTGGCCAGCAGGCTTCCGGCAGTTCCAAGGCTCTTGGTCTCAAGAGGGTGCGAGGCCTGGAAAATCCTCCACGCGTTGTCGACGGCAGCCGTGTGCGGTTCGTTTGGAAGCACCGGCCGGTGTGGAGCAACCATCAGTTCGATTGCGAGCTCTGACAGGGCTTCGGAATATTGCGGAAAGCGCGAAAGATAGCTCTCAAGCATCGCACGATCATGATTTGGCTCTGCTGAGAACGCCAGCAACACCTCGTCTTCTGGCAGTTGGTCTGGGGGCATCTGTGTCATGACTCGTACTCCGACTTCAGTGCATTTCGCAGCTTCTCGAATGCCTTGTCGCGTCGGTTTTGGACGGTGCGTCCGGTACAATTGAGGGTTCGAGCTATCGTCACGGTCTTAGCATCCTTGGCGTCAATCGGCAGGCCCTGGATGAGCAAACCGATGACCTTCCGTTCATCATCCGGTAAAGAGTCAATCGCAGCGGTGAGGGCAGACCGGAAAGCCGGATCATCAAATTTACTGGCAACGTGTCCCAGAAACGACTGGGCCGCCGCTTCGACGGCGGCGGCTACCTCCCCAGTTTGTGGATCTTCCAGTGGGTCTGTTTTGAATTTTTTGGGACCGAGCTTGCGAAGGTAGTCGATCTTGAGATTGTGCAATGCCGCATCGAAATTGATCTCATAGATGTCCATCTTCTCGGCTGCCTGTGTCTGATCAAGGGTGATCAGTTCGGCCAAATGGCTGATGATCTCCGAACGGATCTCGTCGGCGTTGCGATACTGGCTATCTGGGACGGAGGACAATAACGTGCCTTCTACGCGGGTAAACAATAAGCGGTAGAGCTGTTCGAATTGGTCGCTGCGGTTGTCCTGGCGGGTCGCTCTCAAGAGATGCACCAGTACTTCCGAAGGCACATATTCGGCGTGTTTGCGATCTCTGATTTCTAACCGCACGAGGGCGTTGCTGCGGCCGAGCGCGATGACCTCATCAATGAGTGCCTCGACATGGGGACGGCGCTTGTAAGGTTTGCCGTCAATCTTGCTGGTCTTAGTTAGTGGACGAGGCATGCGCGCTTTTCCAAATCAATCTTCGTCGGTGTCTGCCCCGGCCGCCGCAGCGTCCGGTGACAGCAGGCCCGAGGGTGTAAACGGCATGCGCAGCGGCGCTGTGCGCCACATGAGTTCGATGTCTGCAGGCGTCAAACCATAGGTTTCGTTGACGAGGTGTGACAGCCGCTGCTCAAGCAAGAAGATTTCTGAGCGAGCCTTCTGTGCTGGTGCGATGGTTGCGGAATGCTCCCGCCTTAATTCCGCGATTTCGGCTGCTGTTAGCTTG
>JANXWC010000196.1 GCA_025351355.1 Hyphomicrobiaceae bacterium | reverse complement strand
CGATTTCGGCATCATGGGCAGGTTGGGCCCGACCGAGCGCCGTTTCCTCGCCGAGATCCTGTTCGGCTTGATCACTCGTGATTATCGTCGCGCCGCGCAGGTGCACTTCGATGCCGGCTACGTGCCGCCGCATCATTCGGTGGAAGTCTTCGCCCAAGCCATGCGCGCCATCGGCGAGCCGATCCACGGGCGCACCGCCGACGAAATTTCCATGGCCGATCTGCTGGCGCAGCTGTTTGCCTATACCGAAGTGTTCGACATGCAGACGCGGCCCGAGCTGATCCTGCTGCAGAAGTCGATGGTCATCGTCGAAGGCGTGGCACGCGGCCTCGATCCCGGCCTCGACATCTGGACCGCCGCCGAGCCGATTGCGCGCAGCTGGGTCGAAGATAATTTCGGCCTCTCGGGCCGCATGCGCGAGGCCGGCGAAGGCGCGGAAATCCTTGGTAGGGTGTTGGCCGACGTGCCGCGCGTATTGTTGCAGGCGGAAAAAGCAGCGAGTTCATTGGCTGAAATGTCGCGTGATGGCTGGCGCCTCGACGAGGTGACCGTAGCGCGGTTAGCCGCCGCTCAAGGGCGTCAACGCCGCGGTCAAACCGTTGCGTTGTGGATTGCCGCGATCGCACTCGCCGCAGTGGCGCTGGGGTTGTGGCTGGGGTGATCGGCCGCCTTGGTTCGCATCAGGTTACCGTTCCGGAAGTTCGAGGTTGCACCGACTTTGGTGGAATGACCAAGTGCTGCGTGCTGTGCCCATCGTCACAGGCCTTCCATTTGACTGCCGGGTCGTTTGTAAATCGAGTTGAACTGACTAGAAGGGACGACCGCTATGCCTGCACCTTCCACCCTAAAGACGTCTCGCCGCCCGCCGGGACCTGGACGTTGGCGGTTGCAGGACGCCAAGGCTCAATTCAGCGAGCTTGTCCGCCGCGCCCGCGAGAAAGGGCCGCAGCGCGTCACCGTGCATGGCAAGGACGCCGTTGTTGTTGTCGATGCGGATGAATGGGACCGCTTGAAAAAGCCGGTTTCCGAGCTGGATCTGGTGGAAGCACTGGCCGCCTCGCCACTTCGGGATCTTCCAATTGAACGACTGTCTGTGAGATCGCCTGTTCGGGAAGTGAAGCTGTGAGGGGCTCGCTGATTGACACCGACGTCGTCTCCGAACTGCGACGGGCGCCACCAACGCTGAAAGTACGCGCGTTCGTCGCCGGCCAGCCAGGCTGTACTCTTTACCAGCGACGTGACTTTTGCCGAGGTCAGATTTGGTATCGAGCAGATAATAGATCCGGTACGCCGGGCCGACGTGGTGCATTGGTTCGATCGCAATTTGCGTCCGTTATTTGCCGGATGTGTGCTGGCGGTGACCGAGGATACGCTACTGCGGTGGCGCCTGATGTTGGAAGCCGGCCGGAAGGCGGGCCACACGTTTTCCGAGCCGGATCTACTCATCGCGGCACTTGCCGTGCTGGCGGACCTTATCGTGGCCAACCGGGAGACCAGCGAGTTCATTGCCGCCGGCGTGCCCGTATTCGATCCCTGGCGCTGGACGTTCCAGGCCGGGGGGGGAGCCGATCAGGTTCCCGACGCGGATATGGCGAATACGTTGGCCAATGCGACCGAGTTGATCGCGAATTGATCGACAAAAACCGCTCAGTCACCCGAGAGCCTGTTGTTGACTGTCCTGCCGCTTCGACGACCAATGGGGCACCGTGGATCTGTGGGCCAGCGGATTGCTTTGCCAGGAAATCCCGTGCCTGAGACGGACAACAGGAGCGCTGTACATGGGGTCGTAAATCTCCGCGGCCGGCTGTTCCGGAAGTACGCGCTGCTGTTTGGTGGCATGATTTCTGCCGCACTGGTCGGCAGTGGGTTGCTCGACGCATGGTTTTCTTATCGGGAGCAATCGGTGCTGCTGGCGCGCATCCAGCAGGAGCAGGCCGGCGCGGCGGCGGACAAGATTGGCCGGTTCGTCGGCGAAATCGAGAGGCAGCTGGTATGGGCCACGCAGCTGCCGTGGACGCCTGACGAAATAGAAGCGCGGCGGCGAGAAGCCTTGCGACTGCTGCGGTTAGCGCCCGCGATCACGGAGTTGAAAATGCTGGACGGGGCGGGACGCGAACAACTCGCCCTGTCCCGGCTTGCCAATGATCAGGTCGGCAGCCTCACGGACCGCTCGAACGAGCCGGCGTTCGTCACGGCGATGGCGCGCAAGGTGTTCTACGGTCCGGTCACATTCCGCTACGAGTCCGAGCCATACATGACGCTCGCGATTGCGGGCGCTCGGCGTGACACCGGCGTCACCATCGCCGAGGTCAACCTCAAATTCATCTGGGATGTCGTCTCGCAAATCCGGGTCGGATCGGGCGGGCGGGCTTACGTGACCGATGCGAACGGCCGCCTCATCACGCACCCGAATATCAGCTTGGTGCTCAGCAATACCGATTTCTCGCGCCTGCCGCATGTCCAGACTGCCCTGGGAAAGCCGGCGGATCCGGCCAAGCGCGAGCGCACGAACGACGCGCAGGCCCGGCCTGGCGTTGTGGCGCATGCGTCCGTTGCGGCTCTCGATTGGCACGTTTTCGTCGAGCTTCCAGTCGCGGAGGCATATGCGCCGCTCTTTTCCTCGCTTTACCGATCGATCGCACTATTGATCGCTGCCTTGGTTCTATCGGCTGTCGCTGGGCTGGTGGTCGTGCGCCGAATGATTGTGCCAATCGAGGCGTTGCGCGACGGCGCCGCGCAGATCGGCAGCGGCAACCTCGGCCAGCGGATCGCGATCAAGACGGGTGACGAATTGGAAGTCCTGGGCGATCAGTTCAACGCCATGGCCGCGCAGCTGGAAGGCTCATATGCCACGCTGGAACGCAAGGTCGATGAGCGCACGCACCAGTTGGCTCTCGCCAACACGGCGCAACGGCGGTTCCTGGCGGTCGCGAGCCACGATCTGCGACAGCCGTTGCATGCAATGGGCCTCTTCGTTGGCCAATTGCGCGGTTCCATGGACGAGGGCCAACGGGATCGTGTCATCGAGCAGGCCGGCGCCGCTGTTACTGACTTGAACGAGTTGTTCGATGCGCTTCTGGATTTGTCGCAACTCGACGCAGGCACCCTCAACGCGCAGCCCACGGATTTCCCGATTACGAGAATATTCGACAGGCTGGAGATGACGTTCGCGTCCGCCGCTCGCGAGGCAGAGCTCGATCTGCGGATCGTGCCGAGCACCGCGTGGGTGCACAGCGATCCGATCCTGCTTGAACGCATCCTGCTCAATCTCGTGTCCAACGCTGTGCGCCATACCCGCCGGGGCGGCGTCGTTATTGGCTGCCGTCGTCGCGGGGACGCGTCGGGGCTTGCCTCGGAGCGTCAAGGCAATGACAACTTGCGTATCGAGGTCTGGGACAGCGGTCCCGGCATTCCCACTGAGCAACGCGACAACATCTTCAACGAGTTCGTCAGGCTTGCCCCGCTCGACACGGAACGACAGCGCGGTTTGGGTTTGGGGCTCGCGATCGTTCAGCGCCTCTGCGAGCTGCTGGGTCACACGATGATTGTCGAGTCGATTGTCGGCAAGGGATCGCGATTTTCTGTGAGCGTTCCTGTCGGTGCCACGGGTAAATCGACGGCGGCGCCGCAATCCGAGACCGCTGGACTGTCGCCGTCATTTGAGGGGCTGCTGGTGGCCGTCATAGACGACGATCCGCTGGTGCTGGACAGCATGGGTGGGCTGCTTGGCAGCTGGGGTTGCACTGCCGTGATGGCCGCGGGGGCGGTCGAAGCGTTGGCGCATCTTGCCGAGCAACACCGACCGCCCGATCTGATCATCGCCGACTACAATTTGGCCGATGGACTGACGGGCATTACCGCGGTTGAAGCTGTGCGCGCACGGTTTGGCAGAGGGATTCCGGCATTTCTGATTAGCGCGGATTTGACGCCGGAACGGTTCAGCGAGGTGCGCGCTGCGGGGTATCAGTTGCTCCGCAAGCCGGCGAGCCCGGTCATGCTGCGGGCACTCATGTTGAGCATGCTCGGTAGTGACGTGAAGACGTTCCCGGTATCACTGGCCGCCAAGCCTACTTCCTGAGCGTCTCCGGCTTCCATCCACGCTCGTTCGCGGCGATCACAACCTCCGTGCGGTTGGCGACGGACAGCGCCTTCAGGATCGCGGTGACATAGGTCTTCACGGTCTGCTCGGCGATGTCCAGCTCACGACATATCACCTTGTTGCTCCGGCCCTGCATCATCAGCGAGAGAACGTCGATCTGCCGTGCCGTCAAGCCGAGGTCCGCAGGTGAAGCTGCCTTGGTAACTGACCGAGGCTGGAATGTCGTCAGCACGGGCCGCTGTTCTTCCTGAGGGCCGAGCACTTCCGGCGGAACGTAGATGCCGCCGGCCAGGATCAACTGGATGGCGCCGAGCATCACGGGCCTCGTGCCGGATTTCGGAATGAAGCCGACGGCACCCAACCGCAGCGCGCGGGTCACACTCTCTCGATCCTTGGTCGCGGACAGGACGACGACGCCGATGGCCGGGTTGCTCTTCCGCAACTCTTCGAGCACCGCGAAGCCGTCTCCGTCCGGCAACCCGAGATCCAGAAAGATCAGCTCGAGGTCGGCATGCGATCCGACGAGGGTCATTGCTTGTTTGCAATCCGCGGCCTCCAGCACGCTGACGCCCGGTCGCAGCTCCGCCAGGACACCCCGCAACGCGTCCCGGATGAGCGCATGATCGTCGACGACGAGAACTTTCATGTCAGTGATCCTGCTGCTGCGTGTCGCGGGCACCATACTTCAGTCTTAGGACCGGCGGAACGTCTCATTTGCCTCAGTGAGCAGGTGCCAAGATATTGAAATCACAAATTATTGCTTCCCTCGCGACGAGGCGAACCCGCCGATCGGTTGACGACTCCCGGTCAATTTCGGCGCGCCCGCCATGGCCCTAAGTTGATGTTCACGGGCCGACGAGACCCGACGAGCAGATGCCCCATCGCAGATCGTCGAAGCCACCTGATCAGCACGGCAAATCCCTGGAGGAAACAATGACAACGTCATTCATCAGCAAGCTCGCCATCGGCGCCGTCGTATCCATGCTGGCTATCGCGCCAGCGGCCGCCCAGTCCCTGAAAGATCAGCTTGTCGGCACGTGGTCCATGGAGTCGAACATCGAGGAGTACGCCGACGGCAAGAAGGTGTCGTGGGATCCGAGCCTCAAGGGGATGGTGATGTACGACGCCGGTGGGCGCTTCATTCTCATGGCCGCCGAAATTGGCAATCGCAAAAAGGTCGAGGGAAATCCGGCGCTGAATCCGGTCGGCAAGATGATCAGCTATTTTGGCACTTACACTGTCAATGAGGCCGACAAGACGCTGACGCATAAAATCGTCGGCGCGTCCTCTCCGCTTTGGGACGGCACCGAACAAAAGCGCGTCGTGACGACGATCAATCAGTCGGCAATGGTCTTCAAGGCGGTAACACCCATTGGTTCCGCTCAGGGTCCATTCGTGCCTGTGGCCGCCTGGAAGAAGAATTAGCAATTGAGCGCCCGATGGCCCTGCGCGGCACACCGTTCACGGTCTTAACCAGGCTACCCAACCCCAACGGACTGATCCACTTGCAAAAGTTCGTAACGATCGAAGGAACCCGTCATGCGCAGGATTTTGCTCGGTTTGCTCAGCATCTTCATCTCGACAGCCGCCTTGGCCGATGACAGAGACAAGTTGTTGGGCACTTGGAAGCTCGTAGCATTCGTTCTGGAGGATGCGGAGACCAAAGAAAAAAAGGCGCTTTTTGGGGAGCATCCGATGGGATATTTCACTTTCTTGCCGAATGGGCGCACGACGGTGATCCTCACGGCAGAAGGACGCAGCATGCCGCGCAATGACGCCGAAAGGGCTGCTGCGTTCCAATCGATGACGGCCTATTCCGGACGGTACCGGGTGGAAGGTAACAAGCTCGTGGTTGATGTTGACGTCGCCTGGAACGAAGCCTGGGTTGGGACGAGCCAAACGAGGACGATCAAGCTCGACGGCGACAAACTCGATATCATCAGCGCTACGCAGCCAAATCCGAACTTCGGTGGCAGGGTGATGACTGGCCTTCTAAGCTGGGAAAGAGTGAAGTAACGGCGAGAGTGGGGCGCTCACACTTCTCCGGCAGCCCGCCCTTTGCAGGCGGTCTGCCATTTCCCATAGTGATTGTGCAAGCGGACTATTCGACGAGTTCGTCCGCGAAGTCGCGCAGTGCGGGCGGGATAGTGAGCCCGAGCGACTTTGCGGTTTTGGTATTGATCACCAGCTGGAGTCTTGTCGGCGCCTGGACCGGCAGCTCGGCAGGTTTGGCACCCCTAAGTATACGGTCGACATAAGACGCCGCCTGTCGAAAGGGGTCGACGAAGCTCGGCCCATAGCCGATCAGGCCGCCTTCGGCTGCGAAGAATGGAGCGCAGTAAACGGATGGCAAGCGGTACCGTGCCGCCAAATCGTAGATCAGACGGCGATTGAAGACCAGGAATACGTCAGGCAAGAAGACGCAACCCGCGCCGGGCTCTTTAGCGAGGGTGGTCATGGCGGTTTCGAGGGTCGCGGGCGAATGAACCGTGTTACGGATCAGTTCAACCCCTGCTGTTGAGGCGGCAGCCGCCAGTTCGGGCAAGAAGATCGAGTAGGGCGATGTATCAGGATTATAGATGACGCCCACGCGCGTGAGTCCCGGTGAGATGTCTTTCAAGAGCTGTAGCCACTTGCCGGCTATCGGAGCATTGTAACTGCTGAACCCGGTAATGTTTCCGCCAGGTCTCGCGAGGCTGGCGACAATACCGTCGCCAATCGGGTCAGCAAGTCCCGCGAAAACGATCGGGATCGTTTGAGTGGCTTTCTTCAGTGCGCGCACCGTCGGCGTGTTGCTGCCCATGATCACATCGGGGGCGAGCGATACAAGCTCGGTGGCAAGGGCCGTGACGCGCGTTGCGTCGCCCGCGCCCCAGCGGATGTCAAATCGGATATTGCTGCCATCCATCCACTTCAAGTCCTCAAGTCCGAGTCGGAACGCCGCGACGCGCGACTGGTGTTCTGGATCGCTTTCGCCAGCGCCCATCAATATGCCGACGCGACGCACCGAGCCGCCTTGCTGCGCGCGCGCTGTGACAGGCAGCGCTGCCGTCGCGCCAAGCAAGCCGATGAACTCCCGCCGTCTCATGTGTCGACCTCCGGTGATCAGTCTGCCGCGCGTTGCGAAACCATACTTCAGTCTCAGGGCCAGGGAAACCTCTCGCTGATTCCGAAAATATGGCATCAAAACATTGAAAATACTATATTATAACTGGTCGCTTGAAACCCCGCAAATCCCAGCGGGTTGAGGACTTCCGGCCGATTTTGCATTGCCCACGCTACCGCTAACTTGATGCTCGGAGGGCGACGCATCGCCCATCGCGGGAAGCGACAAATTGCACTTTCTCAAACTCCCACTGTCCTCATCAAAGGGAACACCATGAACCGCCGCACACTCCTGACAAGCGCCGCAGCCTCCGTTGCGGCGCTGACGCTGACCTTGGACATGTCGCACGCGCAGCAGCCCGGCAAGATCTTTCGCGTCGGAGTGCTCGTAAATCAGGGCGCAATGGTCAACGGCAAGCCCAACATGCAGTATGAAGCGCTTCGGATCGGCATGACGCAACTCGGCTATGTCGA
>JANXWC010000149.1 GCA_025351355.1 Hyphomicrobiaceae bacterium | reverse complement strand
CGGCCGTGGCGCGAACGATCTCCGTTAGGATAACCACATGAAATTCAGCACGTTTACGATCGCGCGGGCAGACACCGGGGCGATCCTGCCTTTCTGCGTGGTCACGGTCTACCTGGCCGACGGCGTCACGAAGGCGACGCTCTACAACGCCGGCGGGTCGGGCATCGGCAACCCGCTGACGGCCGACGTCAACGGCTCGATCGGTTTCGCCGCGACCAACGGCACGTACATCCTGAAGGCGGTTTCGGCCGATGGCACCTATACCGTGCCCAACATCTCGGTCGACGTGTTCGACATGACCGCCATGGTGGCCGCGCTGGCCGCCGGCATCACAACCGGAATCATCGGCAAGACTTACGCGACCAAGGCGCTGATGAACGCCGACCTGGTGCCTGCCGACGGAATCTTCGCGCTGGTCTACAACGACAGCACGGCGGCGAACAACGACCTCTACCGCAAGACTGGCGCGACTGGGGCGGGTTCGTGGAGCGCAACCGGGCTGCTGAGCAGTGCGGCTGCCGGGTATGCGGCTGCTGCTGCGGTGAGCGCAGCAACCGCGGCGACGGCAGCGAATTCGTTTTCGGCCGTCCTGGACCACGCGATCTTGGCGGATCGCAACATCTTCAATCCGGCGGCAGCTTTCGATAACTCGCAGATGACCGCCTATGCCGGTGCAGGCACCGGAGGTGTGATCTCGACGCTGTCAGGGCAGTTCGTCACTCCGCTCATGCTGGTTACCCAGGGCGCGACCTACAAGGTTCCGTTCAACGTCACGCGCGGGGTTTACTTCGACGCGACCGGGGCCACGATCGGAAGCGTGTCCGCTGCATCGGTCGACACCTACAATTTCACGGTCACCGTGCCGAGCGGTGGCAGTGTCGTCTACATGCAGATCCAGGGCGATAAGAACTACATCGCAGCCGGATCGATGGCCGCGATCGACGTTCACACCGGGTCGCGCACAACGATCAAGGGCTTTGAGCTACTGGAGAAGGTCGGGGCGAGCCTTGTCGCCCAGAAAGCCGCGCGCGCCACGCTGCTGACTAATACGTCGCTGATGTCACGCATCGAACTGAAATATGATTACGTCTGGAATATTAGCGGCGTTCTCACAGCTTCGGGCGGTTCGCAGTGCTGGGCGACAAACAAGTTCCGCGTCGATGAAGTGCGCGGGTTCACCTCGAACCAGCCCATCGTCCTGACTAACGGCGGCGTTTCCTTCTTCGACATCGACGGCAATTTCCTGTTCGCCAACGGCACCACCTTCACCGCAGTGCTCAACGGCACCAGTTCGATCAACGTGACGGCCACCTCCAACGGAAAGCCGCTGTGCAAGGGTGCGCTGGTCGATTGCGCCACCGGCGGATATGTCCCTGGGCTCGCGGCAACGGGCACGCTCTACATCACCGGCGTGCCGGCAAACGGCGCGGCGACCGGCACTTACACCCTGAGCGGTAACGCGCTCGCCAGCGCCACCCGCAGCGATATGCGTTCGGGTGGCATGGCGGCGAACGTCACGCTCTATCCGCCGTCAGGCTTCGGGGTCGAATACGCCGCGCTCGCGCTATACTACTACTTCGCGAGCGCCACGCCCGATACGTGGAACCTTTCGGACGGCCCACTTCCTGCCGCTACAGCGACCAGTGGAGCATCGATCCCCAGCTTGAGCCTCGGTTTGACCGACCTCGAACTGCTGTTCCCTTGGTACAAAGCCCCCATGGCCGCCTTCGGCAACTCGGTCACCGCCGGATATTTCTACGATTATTTCGAACAGGTCACCAAGTGCGACTTGCAAATCCGTGCGGGCGTGGCGGCAACGCAGTTGCATGAATTTCTCGATGGGCCGCGGGTCATGAGCTTGGGCCAGGTCCAGAACCGCAACTCGGTTACCGGGGACATCAATGGCCCCATCACTGCGGCGGCAATGGCGCCGATCAAGGGCTACACGGTCGGGCCGCTGGGCGGCAACGAATTTGGGTTCGTGAGCGCCGGCACTTACGGAAACGACACCAGCGGCGTCACTCACCGCCAGCCCTACCCGATCGGCACGGTCGGTTACACCGCGCCGGTTGCCGTCTTTCAGGTGGCAGCGACCGCCAGTTCGACCACGATCACGGTCAGCAACACGGAGTCGGGTGTGATCATCCCCGGCACCAGTTGCCTGCTTCACCCCACTGCGCCTTACGGACTTCCCGGCCGCTACATCGCCTCGCAAACCGGCGTCACCTCAGTCACCGGCGCGACAGCTTCGTTTTCGGGCACGACGATGACCGTGACTGGCGCGGGCAGTGGCAGCTTTGCCGTTGGCCAGACGGTCACCGGCGCGAACGTGCCCGCCAACACCTGGATACAATCGTTGGGCACGGGTGCTGGCGGCACCGGCACTTACACGCTCAACAAAAGCGCGGGCACGATTGCCGCCCAAGCAGTCAGCGCCACCAACGCGGGCGGCAACGGCACGTACCTGCTGGACGCATCAACAGGCGTGACGACCGGCGCAGCGGCATGGACGATGTGCGGCACCTATTACGGGTCGCTCTACTGGTTCTTCATCACAAAGATGGGCGCATGGGCACCGGGCGCGGTCCCGTTCCTCAAAACGATGTATCCGCGCTACGATGGCGGCGCATCGAATGGCGGCCCGACAGATCCGACGAACCCCGGCAACCCGATCAATACGCTTGGAAACCGGATCACGGACTACAACGCGGCCACACTTAGCTTCCGAGACAAGCTGCTGCACGCGCCGATCGTCGACAATTATGCCGGTACGGCATCGACATCGATCGCCACGGCACAAGCACTCTCGCCGGATATGCTGCACCCGTTATTGGGCCGTCCTGCCAGCGCGATCACGGATGCTGGCGCGCATTGGTATGCCGGGCGGGTCGGGCGCGTGGTTAACCACTACTCGCCGATCTTCGCGTGATCGGCACACTCGCCGCGCTTTTTATTGCGGCACTCGCTGCATATTTCGTGCTCGACTTGCTCGCCGGCCGTGTCGTGCGCTGGCTTAGGGGGCGATGATGTCCGAAATCATCTACTGGCTCCAACTTGCGTCGGGTTTGGTGTGGGCCGTTCCGCTGACGATGTTGTCGCCCGGCGCGTGGCGTGTGGTTCGACATAAGGGCGATTGGCTCGATGCGCTTCGCTCCCCCACTTTTCTCGTCGCATTGGTGCAAGTCTGGTTTATCGCGCGGTGGATGATCTGGCCGCACTCTGGATCGGAAATGGGCACGACTGAACTTCACGCTTGGGCGGCGGGCTATGTGCTCAGCATCATTTCGGCGTGCGGAATTATTGCATCGAAACACTATGGCGATCGCGCGAGGTAATGGGCGAGCTTATTGAAAAGGCGTTTGCCGGGGCTGTCAGCAGTGCATCGATTTGGGGCGTGGTGATCGGCCTTATATTTGCCTCGCTATTCAAAGCTCTGCCCGAAATGCGCAAAGTCAAAGCTACCAGCGACGATGCGGTGCGTGACGATCTGATGCAGCGCGTTGTCGCGTTGGAACTGCGGATCGAGCAGTTGGAAGACAAAAACCATCGCCAGCGCGAAGCTCATGCACGCGAGATGAGTCACATTCAGTTGAAGTTGAACAACGAGTCGGGATTGTTCGACATGCTGTTGATGCTGCTCGAAGCGCAGCCGGAAAAAGCCGACCTGCACGCATCGCGGATCAAGGAGATACGCGAGACGCGTGCTCGCAACGCCGCAACCGAAGTTGGTTCGGCTGCGGCAATGAGCGCGACGCGCGGCGTCATTTAGGAGCATCATATGCCGATCGATTTCACCGCCGCTCAACAGCGGCTTGCAGACGCGCGCCTCGATCCCGGCGCGATCGACGGCAAGGCCGGGCCGCGCACGTATGCCGCGCTGCTGGCCTTCGTCGCATCGAAGCAGGCTCCCGGCCCACAGATGACCGCGCTGGCGACCGCGATGGTCACGCACCTGCCCGCCTATGGCATCGACGCCAGCGCGGCGCGGCTGAGCGCTTTCCTGGGCCAATGCTGCCAC
>JANXWC010000147.1 GCA_025351355.1 Hyphomicrobiaceae bacterium | reverse complement strand
CGCAGGGTGAGTTCTAAAATTGGTTTGCTTGGGTGGCCGCCTTCGCGGCCATGACGAACGGGAGTGGAATGCGGACTAAACGGGCGCCCTCGACATCAAAATGTAGTCGCGCTCTATTGACCGATACAAACAGGGCCGCTCCGCCCAAAGGGCCCACTTTTGATTTAGATTATTTTGTGCGTCAACCGCTGCCCAACCGCGCCGTGACGATCTGCACTTCGATTTCGGCTTTGGCCTTGTAGGCCTCGGTGACGGTCGGCTGCATGCGGTGTGTGGTGTCGATGATCCAGCCGGCGTCTTCCATCACCGTGAACAGCGCGATCGTCTGTTGCCGCATGGGATCGGTGAGCAGTATTTCGCCCCGCGGCGCAACGGTGTTGCGGAAGACTTTTTCGAGCACTTCGTAATCCGCCGTGTCGTAGATGATGTCGGCGCCGATGACGAGATCGTAGCGCTGCGTATGCGTCCAGTCCTGCCAGTCGCCGACGAACTGCTCGACTCCGGTAATGCGATTGAGCGCGGCGTTGTGACGGCACAGGGCGAGGGCGAGCGCATCGTGGTCGGTTTGCACGACGCGGGCGCCTTGCTGCTGGGCGACGAGGCCGGGCAAGCCGACACCACAGCCAAGCTCCAGAATGGACCGCCCACGCAGCTCCTGGCCGCGCTCGTCCATGACATCGGCGAGTACGACGGCGGATTCCCAGATCATCAGGCCGAACGGGTAAAGCTCGCGATCGGCGGTTACGCCTAATTGTGCGGCCTCATCGCGCACTACGTCCATCGGCCAGAACAGGCCGCCGATCTGGAATTTCATGCGATCCAGCGGCAACTTGACCAGATCGGGATGAGGCAGCAACGGCGGCAGCATGGGCAATGGGCACTTTCGTTGTTTTCGGGCTGCCACCTATTTCGTCATGGCCGCGAAGGCGGCCACCCACGACAGGTTGCAAAACTCTGTCTCTCTGTAGAGATTTCTAACAGCACGGCGAGCAACCGTCTCATCGGGACGATCATTTGCGGAGGATTGTCGTGGATGGCCACCTGCGTGGCCATGACGGACGGGGAAGACTTTACCTCCCGACCGACGGGAAAGCTGCGCTTGCCCGCAATCGCCGCCTTACATATACGTCAGGCTCACATCCCGCGAGCCCCTTTCCATGCACCATTTCACCTATCGCAACGGCCAGCTGCACGCCGAGGACGTGGCCGTCGCCCGCATCGCGGAGGCGGTCAGCACGCCCGTCTATATCTATTCGACGGCGACGCTCAAGCGGCACTACCAGGTGTTCGCCAAGGCCATCGGCGCGCCCAAGCATCGCGTATTCTACGCCATGAAGGCGAATTCCAACCAGGCCGTGCTGGCGACATTGGCCGCCCTCGGCGCGGGCGCGGACACGGTGTCGGAAGGCGAAATCCGCCGCGCGCTGGCCGCCGGTATTCCCGCCGATCGGATCGTGTTCTCGGGCGTCGGCAAGAGCGCGCAGGAATTGGCCTTCGCGGTGGACGCCGGCATCTACCAGATCAACATCGAGACGGAGAGCGAACTCGAACTGCTGTCGAAGGTCGCCAGCGCGCGCGGCAAGCGGCAGAGCGCCGTCGTCCGCGTCAACCCCGATGTGGGAGCGGGCGGGCACGCCAAGATCACCACGGGCTCGTCGGCCAACAAGTTCGGCGTCAGCTTCGATGAAGCGGCGCGGATTTATGCGCGCGCCGCCAACATGCCGGGTGTGAAAATGCTCGGCCTCGCCACACATATCGGCAGCCTGATCATGGACCTCGACGATCTCGAAGCGGCCTTCAAGCGCATGCGCGACCTGACGCTCCGGCTGCGCGGCGAAGGGCTGGCGGTGGAGCGGCTCGACCTCGGTGGCGGCTTGGGTATTCCCTACGAGATTCCCGAGACATTCGACCTCGGCCCGGATCTCATCGAAGCCTATGCGGCCATGATCGAACGCACGCTCGGGTCACTCGACGTAGAGCATGGCTTCGAGCCGGGGCGGCTGATCGCGGGGAATGCCGGCATACTCGTTACGCAGGTGTTGCAGACCAATCCGCGCGCGCATACCACATTTCTGATCGTTGACGCTGCCATGAACGATCTCATCCGTCCCGCCATGTACGAGGCCTATCACGAGATCTGGCCGGTGCGGCAGGCGGCAGCTGACGCTGTGCGCCAGACCTACGACATCGCCGGCCCCGTGTGCGAATCCGGCGATACCTTCGCGACTGCGCGCAAGCTGCCGCCGACCGACATAGGCGACCTCGTCGCTTTCATGACCGCCGGTGCCTACGGCGCGACGATGTCGTCCACCTACAATACCCGTCTGCTGGTGCCCGAAGTGCTGGTCAACGGCGCCGAATTCGCCGTGGTACGTCCGCGCACAACGTTCGAGGAATTGATTGCGCTCGATCGGCTGCCGGGGTGGTTGAAGGGGTGAGAATTTGAGTGCGGGGCGATGGCATATCTCGTGCCGTTATTTCAAGTCGCCGCCATCATTTTCTGGTGTTGCGGCGTGTTCGCATGGGTCGCAAGCTTCTATCACTTTCGGAAATTCTATAAGGCGTGGAGGCGCAAGAAAGTCGAGCAATACGGGCAACCAACTTCGTTTGGTGGTCGAGTTAATTTTGAAGCACGCTTGTCAATCGAGAACCTCGGTTCGCTCTTTTCTCGTGACCTTTCAGATGAAGGCCTAAATCACCGAAAATGGTTGCTTATTGCGACAGCGGCATTTTCCGCCTTCTGCGCGCTCGACATTGTATTTTTGTACCTGGGCTTTCACTGGCAACCCTAGCAAGACTCTCCCTAACGTAGCTCGGGACAGCCGCCCCGGGGCAAAGCAATTCATGCTCAGCCGACACCACAAGCACAATTGTCATCCTACCCCTTGTGGGTAGGACCCAGCGTGCAACAATCTGTGGCTTGAAATTGTGGCACCCTGGGTCCTAGTACCCACAATCACAAGTCCCTGGCACGCCTGATCGCGTTCCCGCGAGCCGATCCGCCAGGAGCGCGGCGCCGGTCGATGTGGCGCATCGGACAAGCCGTGCGACGCAGCCGCCGGCCATCCTCGATCGCCATGCGTACCAGGGACTTGTGATTGTGGGTACTAGGGACAAGCCCTACCGCATGCACACAAGAGATTCGGCAGCTGTTTTTTGAGTTCTCTCTCGCGCCGCTTTCCCGGAATTTGACCGACGCCCTTCGCGTGGGTCAAATATCCGGGATCTTTACCCGTCGAGAAGGGCAAATCAATCAACCGAGTTCAGTCAATCTGACAGGTAAAGATGCCGGCTCTAATACCGACGGTCAAAAAGAATGACCGTCGGTATCAGATTCTTTGTTTGCGCGCGGCCGCCCCACCAACCCCGCGCGCGCATACCATCGGTCAAGAATAATGACCGCTGGTATAAGCGCCAAGTGGCGCTGCGGCCGGGAAGACGGCGGGCGGGGGAATGACAGCGAAGATGTGTGAATCCCATAGGGACATAGCCCTAGGATGACAATTGAGGAGCAAATGGATCGATATTTGAATTGCCCTGGGTGGCTGTCCCCATGCGCGAGTCTCCAGCGGCTCCTCACGCGCTGGCATCCATTGCAACGCGTAGCGTCGCCCGCATCGCTTGCGCAATCAGCTGCATATCTGACGGCTTGATTTCAAACAGGCCGAAGCGCAGCTGATAGCCCCAGTTCTTGTTGTTGGCCGAAAACGACAAGCGATCGAGCAGCGGCCTGATCGGCGTCTCGACGGCATCCAGCCAGTCCACGTCGCGCCGGAACGGACAGAAACCGCCGCCCATATCAGCCTGATAGGGCACGCCCGGTTTCACCACGCCGACCGCGGTGAAGGACTGCAGCGCGCCGCCGCCGCGGAAGACTTCGGTCGGCGAATAATAGGCGACGCCGTCGCCCGGCGTGATACGGCGTAACGGTGCTGCCTTGCCGTGGCAGACCTGCATGAAGCCCAACCTCCGGCCGATGCGCACATGTTCGGCCGAGGCGACGGCGATCCAATATTTTGCTTGGCTCATGCGGCCCTCGGTGCAAACACGCGCAGGCGATGGCCGTCGGGATCGAGGGCGACGAACGTGCGGCCGAAGTCCATCACGGTCGGCGGTTGGGCGATTTTGAGGCCACGTTTGCTCCAATCGGCGAAGGCTGCATCCACCGCTGCAGCGTCGACGACGGTGAAGGCGACTTCGCTGGCGCCCGGTGCTGCGGTGGCTTTCGGCTCAACGCCGTCGCGCTTCCAGAGGCCGAGCATGACGCCCTCGCGCAAGTGCAGCATGGCGAAGGTGGGCGCGGTGTCGATCGGCGGGACGTTCAGCAGCTTGCTGTAAAATTCTGCGCTGGCTGGGGGATTGTCGACATAGAGCAGAACAAAGCTGAATTCGGTCATGCGGGGATCTCCGTAGGTCGGGCCGCGCTGCAGTGCGCGACCAAGGCCACCCTAGATCCAATTGCTGCCAAATAGTGTCAGTAGTGTTATTGCTCGCCGATGCGCTCCTGCGCGCGCCACTGCTTGAGCATGGCCTGCCGGCGGCGTGGATAGCGCGTCTCCTGCACCTTCAAAGAACCGATGCGATCGGTACGGAAATGGCGATATCCCTCGCGCAACTCGCACCAGGCGACGACCACCCGCACGCGATCGAAGAAGGCGAGTGCAAATGGCCATATGGTGCGCTTCGTCGTCGCGCCCTTGCCGTCGGCATAGGCAATGCGGACTTTGCGCTCATTGCGAATGGCGGCGCGGATGGCCGGCAATTCACTATCGCCGGCCGCGATAGACTCGCCCGGCCCGATCAGCAGGTTGGATGCGTCGAGGCTGTCTTTCAGATCCTGCGGCAGCACGGCCGCGATCTTGGCCAGCGCGTTGCGGGATGCATCTCCAAGCGGCGTATCGGCGCGTTGCGCGACCCAGCGGGAGCCAAGCACAAGCGCTTCGATCTCACTTTCCGAAAACATCAGCGGCGGCAGCATGAAGCCGGGACGCAGCACGTAACCAATGCCGGGTTCGCCGTCGATGTGGGCCCCTTGCGCCTTCAAGGTTTCGACGTCGCGATAGAGCGTGCGGAGCGAAACATGCAACGTTTCCGCCAGCGTTGCACCGCTCACCGGACGACGGTGCTGGCGCAGCAATTGAATGAGGTCGAGCAGACGTTGGGCGCGGGACATGGGATGACCCTCATCAGGTTTGGCAAACCCTAACATGAGTAGCTGCCATTTCTTGGCAGCATTGCGCCGTCCGTGCGCCGAACCCACCCAACGTGTGATGCACGGGCGCCGCACCGCGCGCGAATTCCGTGTCACCCACCGCGAGATTCGATGTAAGGCGTGCCATAGTTAATGTTCGCTCATAACACTGCAATTAGGGGAAGACCGATGTTGATACGCATGATGTCTGTGATTGCGATTGCTGCTGCGCTGGCCAGCCCGGCGGAAGCCAAGTCTTGCTTCAAGAAAGCGGCCGAAGGCACTTCGGCAACGGAGAGCCTCGCCAAGTTCCAGGTCGATGCCGCGCTGCTGCAGGCAACCGACTGGCCGATCTATTTCACGTATATCGCCAACAACGGCACACCCGGTTACTCATTCGGACCGCGCTCGTACAAGTGCGCACCGGGCGGCGCCGGCGTGACCTGCACGGGCTCTGCGACGTTGTGCAAGCTGTGATGCACTCAGTGGGGACAGCCATCTACTCGTGGCGTCGGTGGCGCTCATCGCCTTAGCAATTTAGGTCTCCCGTTCACGACTCCTCCATTGTCATCCTACCCCTTGTGGGTAGGACCCAGCGTCCAACAATCTCTGGCTTGAAACTGTGGCACCCAGGGTCCTAGGGACAAGCCCTAGGATGACAATGGTGGTTGTCGCGTGGTGGGACCATCACTGCAGGCGCTGCGATTTGGTGGCTGTCCCCCTACCTGTCCACTACTCACGGCGGCGGGCGACGTAGGCCGTGCGTAGGCCGGGTTCGAAGCCGCAGCGTTCGTAGAAGCGGTGCACGCGCGGGTCCTTGCGGCCACTCTGCATCAACACGTGATGGCAATCAGCAACCCAGGCCTCTGAGAGTGCCGCTGAGACCACGGCGCGCCCGTGACCCTTTCCTCGACAATCGGGATGGGTGACGACGTTTTCGAGGAAGCCGTGCTGCCGGCCACCGCGCAGCAGGTTGGGCACGGTTACCGGCAAGGCCGTGGCGACGATTTTGCCATCCTGCTCGGAGACGAACACCGACACACCCGCACGATCCAGCAACGTCGCCCATATGGCTCGCGCACGCTCTAGCGGTTCAACCGTGGCACTCACATCGCCGGCGCGAAACAGCGCAAGCAGGCCATCGAGATCGCTGTGCTCCGCCAGTCTCGCCAGGGGCATCGGATCAACTCCCGGGCATTATGCCTGCAGCATGGCTTCGACGAGTTCCTGCACCGCGAGCGCCTCCTGCAGCGTGGCAAGTGTGTGCGGTGCGCCTGATGTCATGGCGATGACCTTGTTGAGCTGCCGTTGCAGCACCAGCGGGCGCATCTCCTCATTGCTGCGCGCTTCGGCGGGCGCGGCCCAGGTGCCGTCGGGCTGCAACTTTTCGGTTACCGCCCAATCGCGCAACCGGACCTGTCCGGCGCTCCCATGAAGCGTCCACAGATTATGATCGGGCTTGGTGGTGCCGCCCACCGTGCCCGTAACCTTTACCGGCAATCCTGCTGCACTCAGCGTGGCGCAGATCGCCGTTTCCGCGCCGTCGCCTGCTGGATAAGTTGCCGATGCGCTGTGCAGCGTCAGCGGGCCGAATTGCCTCAGCGTCAGGAACAGAAAGTGCGACAGCACCTCGCGGGTGAAGCCGCCGTCGCCGCGCTTCGACAACCAACTTGCCGCCGCCATCTGCCACGGCCGCGGCCAGGCCGCGAAGGCTGCCTCGATTTCGAGCCTCTGCGGCACACCGATCGCACCTGATTTGCGCCAGTCATTGAGCTGATCGACACCGAATGACGACGTGAAGGGAAAGTTGACTGCCACGCGACCACCTTTTGCCGACACCCGCGCCACCGTCGCCCGTGCCGCCGTCACGTCAACCGCAAGAGGCTTTTCGCACAGCACGGCGACGCCAGCGTCAACGGCCTGTTCCAACTGTTGGAGATGATAGGTCGGCGGCGACGCGATATGGACGGCATCGCTGGCGGCCAACAGCGCTTCAAGGGTAGCAAACGCGGGCACATCAGGCAGTTCGCGCGCCAACCGTTGCATGGCGTCGGGCGACGGATCCCAGGCGCCAGCGACAATCAGCTTGGCCGGATCATGCGCCACCGCCGCGCGCAGCATGCGCTCGCCCATGATACCGAAACCGATGGTGGCGAAACGAACGGGCAGATGTGGCATTGGCACGGGGCTCCGACGAGAATGGGAACGTCTTCATAGCCGGAATGGGGATCTCGGCCAAACGTTGCGGCGTTACGATCCGCCGCTGAGATGGCGGGAGGCGAAGAAGGGAACAAAGCCTTGAGCGCGGATGTCGGAACGGGCGCGCTCGACGCCTTCGCCACTCAGATATTCGATCACGAAGATAGATTTGCCGTTCGATTGGGCGCGTTTAAGGTCGCGCAATGAAGCGCTGATATCGCCTGCACTGTTGCGTCTTCCGGCGCCGGCCACGCCGTAGAACAGGCTTTCCTTGGCGACTGCGTCAATGGCTGCGACGTAACTCGCATCGGTCAGCAATTCCTCGGCGTTCTGCACCATGACGGCGAAGTTCGGGTTGCGGCGGCGCGCCTGCGCCGACAGTTCCTTGACCAGCGCGATCATGGCGCCGCGGGCGTTGGAATTCTCCTTGCGCATGCTCTCCCAGCTGTCGGCACGGTCGAGATAGACGCCGTCAAGCCCCGCCTCCAGCATCGCCGACAACTGTTGGCGGACGATGGCTTTCCAGGCGGGGTCCCAATAGCGCACGACGTAGTTGCCAGACCAGCCCTGCGTCTTGCCCGTTAGCCAGCTGGGCGATTTGCCGGCGCAGCACAATTTCCAGTAGCCGCGGTAGGTTTCGGCCTCGCCGATGGAGAGATAACCGATCACCAGTCGGCGGCCGCCACCGGGCTTCTGCTTCAAGCGTGCCAGCATCCCGCGGTCGTGCACGTGGTCCCAATCGATGACGGCCACATCGGCCGCGCCACCGGCGATCGGCGCGACGTTGCCGTGAAGTTGGTAGGTCCAGCTCTTGGCGGATTTCAACAAACTACGATTGGCTTCTGCCGTTGTGGCCCCCAGGCCGAGGCTGATCGTAAGCAATGCGCTGAAAACGGCACTCGAATACAATTGCTGCAGCATGTCAGTCGCTCCGGATACGGTTAACCCGCCTCAAGTGTGGCTTCTGCCCGCATTTGGTTAACGAGGCACGCAGCAGTACGTTCAATGGTTAATTCTCGCAGCTTGCCCGCCGTGCCGCGCAGGCTTAAGCGTTGCTTCTACCTCAATGCGCGAAAGGACCTAAAAAATGAGCCCATCTGCAGGTTTGAAGGGCAAGGTGGCGATCGTCACGGGTGCTGCGCAAGGCATCGGTCAGGCCTGCGCCGAACGGCTGGCGCGCGACGGAGCGCACGTCATGCTGTCGGACGTGGACGCGGGCAAAGTCGCGGCGGCCGCCAAGGCCATCGTTGCCGCGGGTGGCACGGCTGCGAGCATGGCCTGCGATGTGTCCAGGAAGGAGGCCGTAGATGCCATGCTGGCGGCGACCGTGCAAAAGTTCGGCGGCATCGATGTGGCGATCAATAATGCCGGTGTCATCGACAGCGCGGATTTTCTTGACCTTGAACTGACCGAATTCGACCGCGTGCTGGGGGTCAATCTGCGCGGGGCATTCATGGTGGCGCAAGGCGCGGCGCGGCAGATGGTGGCGCAGGTGAAGGCAGGACTTGCGCCCGGCGCCATCGTCAACATGAGTTCGGCCAACGCTCACTTCGGACTGCACGACCATGTGGCTTATACGGTGTCGAAGGGCGGCATCGGGCAGATCACCAAGGCGGCGGCGATCAGCCTTGCGAAGTATGGCATCCGCGTCAACGCGATCGGGCCGGGCACTATCAACACGGAGATTGCGAAAGCGGTGGCGAACAATCCAGCGGCGATGCGCAAGATCTTGTCGCGGACGCCGCTCGGACGTTTCGGCGAACCCGCAGAAGTGGCTGCCATTGCGGCGTTTCTCGCCAGCAGCGAGGCGAGTTACATCACCGGGCAGACCATTTTCCCGGACGGCGGCCGCATGTTCCTCAACTACACCGTCGATGTTCCCGATGGCGCCTGAGACGATCAACACGGGCAAGCACGCGTGGCCAGATCTGGCCGGACGTCTCGACTTGTCGACGGCGGAGCGCATACATGTGCTGCCGGTGCGCGTGTATTTCGAGGACACGGATTTTTCCGGACTTGTTTATCACGCGAGCTACGTCAGGTGGTGTGAACGCGGGCGCAGCGATTTCCTGCGCCTTGTCGGCAACGATCATCACGCCTTGCGGCAGGGAGCTGGCGGACGCGAACCGGCGGCGTTCGTGGTGCGCCGCATGCGTCTCGAATACCTCAAGCCCGCTGGAATCGACGAAGTGCTGGAGGTGCGGACCAGCGTCAAGGAACTGGGCGCCGCCACCCTCATCCTCGACCAACGCATCAGCCGCGACGGTGCGCTGCTTTTCGAGGCCGAGGTCACGGTCGTGCTCGTCAGCCAGAGTGGCCGAGTGATGCGGCTTTCCAAGGCATTGCGCGATGCGATGGCGACGCCCGCGAAACGTTGAAAACAATTCAGGTGCGCCGCGGATTGAGGCGCAGGCCCGGTCGCAGGTTCTTAAAGGGGAAGACCGAAGGGTCGGCAACTACCGGACCGGGCGCGGCGGCGACGATGACTTTTTCCGCGATCGGTTGGAAATCGGCGCGGAAATGCACGCTGGACTTCAACACGATGATTTTGCAATCCGATGGCTCGACGCCGACATGCCGGAACAGGGCCTGGTCATAGGCCTGCGATTTCTTGGAGACGACGATGACGCGGATACCCGGTGCCACCTCGATCAAAGCGGTCGGGCCGTTGTTGCCGGGATTACCCTTCCCCATGGGGCCGGTATAGGTGAAGTTCCCGTCAGCCAGTTTCAGAACCTTGGCGTTGACCTGCAATGGCGCACCATCGGACTTGCCGCCCAACGCAAGCGCGACCGTGGCGCCTTCGCCGGTGAGATGAAATTTCGCTGCTGCCTCGGCATCGTTGATGAGTGCAAAGACAACGCCCTGGGCTTGCTGCGCGATCAACTCGGCCAGCAAACCTGTGGTGTCGCCGTGGCCGCCGCCGCCGGGATTGTCCTGCGTGTCGGCGATGACGACCGGGTGCTTGGCTGAATTGGACAGGCGCACGGCTTCGCCGACCGCCGCCTTGGCAGGGATCACATCGAGAATAAAGTCGGATTCGCGATCATTGATGTACCCGGTCAAGGCATCGACGGCAGCCTGGGCTTGCTCTTCCGTCTCGGCATAGGCGGCGACGGATGCGCCGCAATCGGGGAAGTCGGCGTAGGGAAAACCGAAACAGAACGCGAGTTCGGTGACATCGCTGCCGGCGGCGATCCGGGCGCGCTCGGCGAACACCGGCGACATCGGCGGCATCATGGTGCACTGGCTGGTGATGGGCAGCCAGAAATCGATCTGCCTGAAGGCGCGCGCCCAGGGCTTGCCCCGCTTGATACGCTCGAACAGTAGCGCCATGGCACGCGCGCCGGCATCGGGCATATCGACGTGCGGATAGGTACGGAATGGCGCGATGGCGTCGGCGCGGTCGACCATGGCGCGCGTGAGATTGCAGTGG
Organism: Hyphomicrobiaceae bacterium; assembly: GCA_025351355.1. GTDB lineage: Bacteria > Pseudomonadota > Alphaproteobacteria > Rhizobiales > Hyphomicrobiaceae > JABFRJ01. The sequence goes on along the minus strand of JANXWC010000147.1, from coordinate 21,293 downwards.
GGGTCGAGGCTGATCGTCAACGGCGTCGCGCCGATGATCGCGCGCACGCGGCGCAGCAGCTCGCCCTCCATGTCGGCAAAACTGTCGGAGACGGCGGCGCCATGCAGATCGAGATAGACGCCGTCGAGAGAACCTTTGTCGAGCGCGCGCGACAGGTTGGCACAAAGCAGCGCCGCGATGCGCTCGAACGCCTCATCCTGCACCGGGCCTGCCGGATTGGCGAAGCACCAGGCTAGCGGCACGATCTCGGCGCCGGCGGCTTTCGCTGCTGCGATGGCGCCGGCCGCCGGTACGGATGTGCCCGCCAAGCCGCCGATTATTTTTTCGCCTTCAGCCAGACCCATCCAACCGCCGGGATTGACGAAGTCGGCGTACGTGGTCGCGCGCGGTGCGAACGAGTGGCTTTCATGCAGGAATCCGCCGATGGCGATGCGCAAGGCCATGAGATGTCCAATGATTGGGATTGCGGTCGGGTGGAATTAGCGGGCGACGACGCGCACCTTTTTGGCGAGCACATCCAATACACGCGCCAATTCATGGCCGCGCTTGAGGATCAGCCCGGTCGGCGTCACCACTGCAAATGCCCCCTGTTTGCGCGCCAACCGCGGCGTTTTCTCGATACGGTAAAGTGGCACTTCGCTGGTGCGGCGGAAGATAGAGAAAACGGCGGTGTCGCGGCCAAAATCCATAGCGTAGTCGCGGCACTCACCTTCGGCCATCAAACGCCCATAGACAGCCAGGATGGCGCTCAGTTCGGCGCGCGTGAAGGCTGTAACGGCATAGGGAGACGACGTTTGAGACATTGTGGCCTGGCCGACATTCGAGGCGCCAGCACCGGACTGACCACGCTTGAATTGCCGCAACTGTATCGGCTCGACATCGCCCATGAAGCGCTCCCGGTTAATGTCATCAGTCTGTCGTGAAGCGGCGGCGAATACAAGAAGTGTGCGACAAACAAAATTTTACCAGAACGGCGATTTCGCCTTGCTTTTCGGCTCGATCTGACAGATATTTCTGTTATGACAGAAATTACAGACACAGCTAAGCCCACCGCTGCTGCCGCGCTCCACCCGGCTGTAGAGCGGTTCGTGCTGCACTGGGGCGAGATGGGCGGGCAATGGGGCGTCAACCGCTCGGTCAGCCAGATCCACGCGCTGCTCTACTTGTCGGAGCGTCCGCTCACCGCCGACGACATCTCGGCCGTGCTGGGTATTGCCCGCTCTAACGTATCGAATTCGCTGAAGGAGTTGCTGGGCTGGGACCTGATCCGGCGGGTGCCGATCCGCGGCGAGCGGCGTGAGCATTTCGAGGCGGAGACGGACGTCTGGGAGATGGTTCGGCGGATCGCTGCCGGGCGCAAGGCGCGCGAGATCGATCCGGCGCTGGCGACATTGCGCACCTGCGTCACGGAAGCGGACGGAGATGCCTCCATTCACCCGGTTGCTGCCAAGCGGCTCAAGGACATGCTGGCGTTTACCGAAACAGTCGATGCCTGGTACTTGCAGATGCTCGGCGTGCCGAAGGCAAAGCTCGCCGGCATTCTGCGGCTGGGTGCCAAGATCATCAAATTCATACCCACGGGGAAAGCCGGTTAGCGGAGCGTGGCAGAGGGCAAAGGGGCAGGCGACCATGGCAAACGCAGATCATGTCGAGACTAGAGCGCCTTTCGTTCGCGACTACGACGCGGCTCTCGGCGACTTGAGGTTTCGGGCGCTGCTGCCGAACACCGCATGGGAGCGACTGCCGCCGGCGATCCGCCGCCGCTTCAGCAAGCGCCTCGCTGGGGGCGGTACCGTCGTTTACACGGGCCGTATCACTGAGACTGTCATGAGCCGCGTCGGCGCCACGCTGGCACAGCTGGGGCGCCTCATCGGCGGGCCGTTGCCAACAGCGCGCGACGTCGATGTGCCCAGTGTCGTAACGGTCACCGAAGATCTGAGCAGCGGTGGGCAGGTCTGGACGCGGCTCTACGCGCGCCGCCACGGATTTCCGCAGGTGATCCATTCCTCCAAACGTTTCACCGGCCCGACCGGCCTGGAGGAGCACGTCGGCTGCGGCTTCGGCATGACGCTGGCCGTCAGCACCACGGATACTGCACTGGTGTTCAATAGCGACCGTTATTTCCTGCAGATCGGACGCTTTCGCGCCTACCTGCCACGCCGGCTGTGTCCGGGTGAACTGGTGGTGACGCACACGGAAATAACGCCTGCGCAATTCGCCTTCACACTCGACATCATTCATCCAGTGCTCGGCACGTTGATCCATCAGCGCGCCATTTTTGAAGAGGCCCGCACATGAACTCCGACCTGCTGTGGACGCTGATCGGCGTGCAGATTCTGCTCGGCGGATTCGACACGCTGTTCCATCACGAATTCACCGAACGGCTGGCGTGGCGCGCGTCGCAACGGCACGAATTGCAACTGCATGCGCTGCGGAACTGCATCTATGCGGTGCTGTTCGTGACGCTCGGCTGGCTGGAGGTGCGTGGTATCTGGGCGATGCTGGTGCTGGCGCTGCTGGCGGTGGAGATCGTCATCACGCTGATGGATTTCGTCGAAGAAGACATGAGCCGCAAGCTGCCGGCCAGCGAGCGCATTACCCACACGCTGCTGGCGATCAACTATGGCGCCGTGCTGGTGATCGCCATTCCCGTGCTGCTGGATTGGTCGCGGCTGCCGACGGCGATTATCGCGGCGTCGTATGGCTGGTGGAGCATGATGGCAATGGCTGCCGCGGTGGGTGTGGCGATATTTGGCCTGCGCGACGCGCTGGCTTCGCAGCGCTGCCTGCGGCTGGAAACGCGACCGGCAGGCCGCCTGATGGCGACGCTGCCGCCGCGCCAGACGGTACTGGTGACGGGTGCCACAGGGTTTATCGGTCGCCGTGTGGTGGAGGCTCTGGTGGCCGATGGGCATACCGTCATCGCGCTGGTGCGTTCGCCCAATCCGGATACGTTGCTGAAACGGCCACTGACGTTGATCACCGCGCTGGAACAGATTGCAGCTGACACCCGCATCGACGCGATCATCAACCTTGCCGGTGAACCTATCGCCAACGCTTTGTGGACCAAGGCCAAGCGCACCCGCATCACAGCCTCACGCCTGGAGGCGACGAACGCCATCACCGCTCTGATCGCACGTCTCGCGCATAAGCCGCGCGTGCTGGTCAGCGGGTCGGCCATCGGCTGGTATGGCCTGTGGCAAGACGAGGCGCTCGACGAGAGTTCCAGCGGCCGAGAGTGCTTCAGCCGCGACATCTGTGTGAGCTGGGAAGCGGCTGCACGCAAAGCCGAAGTGCTGGGCGTGCGCGTCGTGTGCTTGCGCATCGGCCTGGTCCTGGGCACCGAGGGCGGCATGCTCACGCGCATGTTGACGCCATTCGAATTCGGCCTCGGCGGCCCATTTGGCGCGGGACGCCAGTGGATGAGCTGGATCGAGCGCGACGACCTCGTCCGCCTGATCGCGCACGTCATAACCGATGCCGATATCAGCGGAGCCGTCAACGGCACCGCGCCGGAGCCCGTCACCAATACGGAGTTTGTGCAGGCGCTTGGACGCGCCCTGCATCGACCGGCCAGTGTGACGGTGCCCTCCGGCATCCTCTCTTTGGCCGCCGGCGACCTCGCACGCGAACTGCTGCTCGGCGGCCAGAAAGTGCTGCCCGCTGCGGCGCTGGCATCTGGATTTACCTTCGATCATGCCACTTTGCCGGGAGCACTGGACGCCATCCTCGGCAATGCAACTGCGGTGCTCAACCGAATACCCGCGGGCGCACCAGCATCGACGCACTTACTGTCACCTTGACGGACATTGACGACCGGTTTTGCCATCCCTGCCACGGGTCTGCTATGGCTGGCAACGGACGCCATCCCCAATCCAGGACCCTTGCCGATGACCTACGTTTTTGCGCCGCAGCCGATCCCGACTTTACCCGTCACCGGCTCGACCCAGTTGTTCCCGGTGCATCGCATCTATTGCGTCGGCCGCAACTACGAGGAGCATGCGCGCGAAATGGGGCACGACCCCAAGAAGGAAGCGCCGTTTTTCTTCCAGAAGAACCCGGGCAATCTGCTGCTCGGCAAGACCATGCCGTACCCAGACAAGACAAAGGACTTCCACTTCGAAATCGAGTTGGTCGTGGCGCTCAAATCGGGTGGCGTGAACATCGCCGCGACCGACGCCATGAAGCATGTGTTCGGCTATGCCGTCGGCCTCGACATGACGCGTCGCGATCTGCAAAGCGACATGAAGAAGGCGGGACGGCCGTGGGAAATCGGCAAGGCGTTCGAGAACTCGGCGCCGTGCACCGCGCTGCATCCGGCCAGCACCATCGGGCATCCGACCAAAGGTGCAATCTGGGTCGATGTGAACGGTGAGCGCCGGCAGACCGGCGATCTCAATCAGATGATCTGGGACATTCCCAATCAGATCGCCTTCCTGTCCGGCCTGTTCGAATTGCGCGCCGGCGACTTGATCTTCACCGGCACGCCAGCCGGCGTCGGTGCGGTCAAAAAAGGCGACAAGCTGCACGGTCACGTCGACGGCGTCGACGACATCCACATCACGGTGGTATGAGGCGGTGATGCCGGCTGATTTCCATGGCGTATTCCCGTACCTGGTCTCGCCCGTCGACGCGGACGGGCGGATCAAAGACGACGTGCTGGCGCTGCTTTGCGACGATCTGATCGCCAACGGCGTGCATGGGTTGACGCCGCTCGGCTCGACCGGCGAGTTCGCCTATCTCAATGCGGGGCAGCGGCAGGCGGTCGTTGAAACGGTGATCGCTGCGACGCGCAAACGCGTGCCGGTCATTGCCGGTGTCGCGGCGACGACCATTGTGGACGCCGTCGAACAAACGCGCCGTTACGAGCGGCTCGGCGCGGATGGCATCTTGGCGGTGCTGGAAGCCTATTTCCCGATCGACGACGCGGGGGTGGTGGCTTATTTCTCGGCCATCGCGATGGCCACGTCACTGCCGGTGGTGATCTATACCAACCCCAATTTTCAGCGCTCGGATCTGACGATACCGACGATCGTGGCGCTGTCGAAAATCAACAACATCCGCTATCTCAAGGATGCGTCGCACAACACCGGACGCCTGTTATCGATCCTCAACGCCACCGAGGGCCGCATGAAAGTGTTCGCGGCGTCGGCGCACATTCCGGCAGCCGTCATGCTGATTGGCGGCGTCGGCTGGATGGCGGGGCCGGCGTGCGCGGTACCGGCGGCCTCGGTCGCGTTGTATGACCTGTGCCGGGCCGAGCGCTGGCCGGAGGCCATGGCGCTGCAGCGCAAGTTGTGGGCGCTCAATCAGGCTTTCGCCAAGCACAATCTAGCGGCCTGCATGAAGGGTGCGCTGGAGTTGCAGGGTTACGACGTTGGCGTGCCGCTGCCGCCGCAAGCCCCGCTGTCGGCGGCCGGGCGGGATGAGGTGCGGGCGGCACTGGCGGCCGTCGGGGCACTTTGAATTCGACCGCGCGGTCGCAGCATTCATCTTATTTCCGCATTAACAGTTATAGCGTGGCCGGCAGCGGCAATAACGGCGCCGGGCTTGCATTGGGCAACCGGATGCGGGCATGGACGGACTTTGCGCAGCTCAATCGCGCGATCTAACTCTTAAGGATATGACAATGGCACACGGTGCTGGCCATCATGGCCTCGAACACGACGCAGGCGACAGCAGTTCCAAGCGGATCGCCATCTTTATCACCGTCATCGGACTGTTTCTCGCGGTAGCGGAAACCATGGCCAAGGGCGCGCAGACGAATTCGATCGCCAGCAATGTGCAATCGTCCAATCTGTGGTCGTTCTATCAGGCCAAGACAATCAGACAGACGACGTTGAAGACCGCCGCCGAACAGATGGAAATCGACGTCGTGCTGGCGAAAGACCCGGCGGTAAAAGAGCGCTTGGCCAAGCGCGTTACCGAGTGGCGCGCCGACGTGGCGCGATATCAGTCCGAGCCGAAAACCAACGAAAAACATGAGAACGTGGGTGAGGGCCGCACAGAGCTGCAAGCCCGAGCGCTGGCAGCGGAAGTCAAACGCGACGTCTACACCAATCAATATCACAGTTTCGAAATCGCCTCGGCGGCGTTCCAGATCGCGATCGTGATGGCGTCGGTTTATCTGCTGACGCATATCATCTATCTTTTGTGGATGGCGTCGGGCCTGGTCGGCGTCGGCTTGGTGTTCTCGCTGATTGGCCTCTTCTCGCCGGCCACAATCGAGACGATCTTCCAGCATTGATCAGTTCGCGAACTGCAATTTTGCACTGTCCTGCAACGCCCCGGCCCAACCGGGGCGTTTTGCTTTGACCACTGACTGGCCGGGAATGACCCAGTTCTTAAAGGTCTTTCAACCTTTGCTGGGCATCTTTGCAACGTGAAGCACGGACGCGCAGTTGGCCGCGCCGTGGATCGAGTTGCCCTGGTCGCTACAGTATGAGGAAATCCATGAAAACGTTCCATCGCTCCGTTTTGGGCGCCGTTGCCTTGCTGACGAGCACCGTCGGCGCCTTTGCCGCCGACCTGTATGGCGGCAGCATCAAGGACCAGGGCTACACGCCGACCATGACGCGGCCCGCCATGTTCTACGCACGCGGAGATTTCACCGCCGGCTCCAACGACTTTGGCAGCCTCACCGAACAACCCAACTACACGCTGAGCGACAGGCACATCGGCAACAATCGCGCCTGGGGCGCCGGTATCGGCATGTACTTCTCGCCGCAAGTGCGCGGTGACTTGACGCTCGACTGGAGCAGCGCCGCCTCAGTCACCGGCCTGATCGCGCCTGCAACCGGCGCAACCGTGCAGGGCGAACGCCAATTCGGCGTCAAGCACGTCGTCGGCCTCGCCAACCTCTATTACGACTTCGATACTCGGACCCGGTTCACGCCGTATCTCGGCGTCGGCCTCGGCTTTGCGACCAACAAGACGACCGACGGTAACGTAGCCGTCGTCGGCTGCGCAGCGGCCTGCTCGGCCACCATGGACAGCGCGTCCAAGACGAATGCCGCCGGCGCGCTGATGGCCGGCTTCTCGGCCAAGCTGGTGGATCGCTGGAGCCTAGATGCCGGGTATCGGTTCCTCTACCTCGGTGACGCGCACACCAGCGACATCAACATCACGCGCACGCCACCCGTGGTCGGCGCGCCGAACTCGACGCCTGCGGTCAACGTCAACGATATGTATGCCCACCAGTTCCGCGTCGGCCTGCGGATGGACCTCCGCTAAGCATATATCTTTCTGCCAACGACGGACCGGGCGATGTTCGCCCGGTCATAATCTCTACCCCGCGCATCGACCGGGGCCTCGTGTAGCGATATCGCATCCTGGTTGTCTCTCGTGTGCGTAAGGCAAGCCGTCACGGCCAGCCCAGGAAGCACATCGCGAACAGCGGCCAAAAAGGTCAGGGCGGGCACCGTTCATAAACGGGCACGGCCGATGGCTTTGCACCGCCTCAAGGGATCATTGCGATGAGACTGACTTCAGCTTGCCTTGCCATCGGCGTTTCGTTGATCGCCTCTGCCGGCGTGCCGGCGCAAGCGGGTGACCTCGGCAACGGTGCCGCGGGCGGCATCCGCGACTACGGTGGCGGCGCCGTTCCAGTGCCCATGCCGTCGGTCTATGAAGAAAACTTCAAGTGGTATCTGCGCGGGGACATCGGCTCCGCCTTCAAAAACACCGGCACATTCGGCAACAACGGCTGGCCGATTACCTTCTCGCAGCCGGGCGACTGGCACGAGTTGAGCATCGTAACGCTCGGTTTCGGCAAATACGTGACGCCATCGCTGCGCGCTGAATTCACCGTCGACTACCGCCCGGATCGCGTGATCGCGTCGGGTTCGCAGACCATTCTCGGTATCACGAAAACGGCACAGCTGGCCAACACGACCGTTTCAGCCACCGTGGGCGGCGTGGCCGTTACATCGAACGCCAGTGTGTTTGTCACCAACAGCTACACCGGCAATCTCGCTGAAAATATCGCCTATGAAAACTCGACCTTCATGGCGAGCGGCATCTATGACTTCAATCGCGGCGGTCGACTGCGGCCCTACGTCGGTGCGGGCGTCGGTATTGCCATGCATCAAGTCTCACGCAATTCGACAGATATTTACACCTGCGCCGGCTCGACAAAAAACACAATTCCCGATAACGGCAGCATCGTCGTGCCGCCAGCCTCGAGCCCGAATTGCGATACATCGTCGGCGAGCGGTTTGAAAGACAGCTATGCCACGACGGCGAACACCACGATGATCGGCTACGGACTTGCTGCAGCGCTGCAAGCGGGCATCACCTACGACATTACGGCACGCACGCATTTGGACACCGGTTACCGGATGCTGTGGCAGAGTGGGCACCTGAATGTTGCGAGCGCCAACGGATTGAGCTCACTGCGCGTCAACGACCAGATCAATCATGAAATCCGCACCGGTATCCGGTGGGACATCTGGTAAGCTTGAGCGCCTTGCGGAAACTAAATCATGGGCGGGCCGCGCGGCTCGCCCTTTTGCGTTCCGCAACACGGGCGAGCGCCACCTTGACCCATGGAAGACGGCGGCTTAGGCACTGGATCTGATTAGAAAGCCCCTACGAGATCAAGCACCGATGCAGAACAAAGCCAGCACTAGCGCGGCAAACAAGCCCAACAACCTGCTGAAGGGCGCCACCGGCGAGTGGGAAGTCATCATTGGCCTGGAAGTGCATGCGCAGGTGGCGTCGAAGGCCAAGCTGTTCTCGGGCGCCTCGACCACATTCGGTGCCGAGCCCAACAGTAACGTGAGCCTGGTCGACGCGGCGATGCCTGGCATGTTGCCGGCGATCAACGGGGAATGCGTGGCGCAGGCGGTGCGTACGGGACTGGGCCTGAAGGCGCAGATCAACAAGCGCAGCATTTTCGATCGCAAGAACTATTTCTATCCGGATCTGCCGCAGGGCTACCAGATCAGCCAGTATAAAAATCCCATCGTCGGGGAAGGCACGATCGAAATCGACGTCGATGGCGTGACCAAAGTGATCGGCATCGAACGGCTGCACCTCGAGCAGGACGCCGGCAAGTCCATCCACGACCAGCATCCCGACTATTCCTATGTCGACCTCAACCGTTCCGGTGTGGCGCTGATGGAGATCGTGTCGCGACCGGATTTGCGCTCGGCGAAGGAAGCGCAGGCCTATGTTACTAAACTCAGAACGATCCTGCGCTATCTCGGCACCTGCGACGGCGACATGGAAAAGGGCAACATGCGCGCCGACGTCAACGTCTCCGTGCGACGACCGGGCGCCGAACTCGGGACACGCTGCGAGGTCAAGAACGTCAACTCCATTCGCTTCATCGGCCAGGCCGTCGACTACGAAGCCCGCAGGCAGATCGACATCATCGAGGACGGCGGCACGATCCGCCAGGAGACGCGGCTGTTCGACAACGCCAAGGGAGAAACGCGCTCGATGCGTTCGAAAGAAGAGGCGCACGACTACCGATATTTCCCCGATCCGGATCTGCTGCCGCTCGAATTCGACCAGGCGTTCATCGATGGGTTGCAGAAGGGGTTGCCGGAACTGCCGGACGAGAAAAAAGCCCGGTTTATGGCGCAATACGGGTTGTCCGCTTACGATGCCAGCGTGCTGGTCGCAGAAAAAGAAAGCGCTGACTATTTCGAGCGTGTCGCCAAGGGGCGAGACGGCAAGGCAGCCGCAAACTGGATGATCAACGAGCTGTTCGGGCGCATAAATAAAGAAGGCACGACAATCGCAACCGCTCCTGTATCGGACGTGGCCAACAATGCGATCATTGGCATGATCAGCGATGGTACAATTTCAGGGGCAATCGCCAAGAAGGTTTTCGATATCGCTTGGACCACAGGTCGCGACCCGATCGAGATTGTCGACACCGATGGGTTGAAACAGGTGACCGACATGGGTGCCATCGAAAAGGCGGTGGACGCCATCATAACAGCCAATCCGGACAAGGTGGAGCAGGTCAAGCTCAAGCCGAGCATGCTGGGTTGGTTCGTCGGGCAGGCGATGAAGCAGTCAGGCGGCAAGGCCAACCCGCAACAGGTCAGCGACTTGCTTAAAGCCAAACTGGGAATCTGATTGGCGGCATCGATTGTCGGGATGGCAGCGAACGCATGCGCCTCATCATCCGCCCTTACGCCAACGAGGACCGTGCCGCAATGACGGCGCTTTATCGCCGGGCGTGGCATGACACGTACGATGCGGTGGACGGGGCGGCTGCCATCGACCGTGTGATCGTGGCGCTTTTGGAAGGCGAGCCGCCGGAAATGTTCAGCCTGCCGCCGGGAGACGTGGCGCTTGTTACCGAGTTCGGGCGGCGGCTGATCGGCGGCATTCGCGGGCACCCGCGGCCATCGGGGGTGCATCTTTCCGGCATGTATGTTGCTCCCGATGCGCAACGTTGCAGCGCCGGATCCGCCATGCTGGCAACGTTGCTCGAGCGATTTCCACCGGACACGGTCGTACGCGCCGATGTACGCCCGACGAGCCTGGCAGCGCGGCAGTTCTATGCCCGCCACGGCTTCGTCGAGATCGGTCGCAGCCGCGCCGATGTGGGCGGCAATCACTGGGTGGACGTGATCGAACTCAGGCGCGGTGCGGCTCAGGCATGAAGGCGTATTCCATTCGTCCCGCAACTGAAGCCGATCTGCCCGCCGTGCGCGCGCTGCTTCAAGCAACGTGGCACGACACGTACGATCCGATTTTCGGCGCGGAGCAGGTGGCCGCGATCAGTGCGCAGTGGCACGCGCTTGATGCACTTCGCGCCGATCTTGAATCACCGCGATCCGTGTTTCTCGTGGCGCGTGATGGGACGAGCATTTTGGGCACCGCCTCGGCACGTGACTTGACATCGGGCGACGTGACGCTCGGGCGGTTGTACGTGCTGCCCACGGCTCAGGGATATGGGATCGGCACGGCATTGCTGGACGCGGTGTTGGCGGCGTTCGATGACGTCCACCGTGTCACGCTCGACGTGGAACCCAGAAACTTCGGCGCAATCGGCTTTTATGAGCACCACGGGTTCCATCGTATTGCGATCGAAGAACGCGAAAATGCGGGCGTGAAAGAGCCGGCCGCCGTTTTCGAGAAGCACCTCACGCCGAAGTGAGCGGGAGGCGCCGGAGCTGGCCAAATAAAAAAGCGAGAGCGCCTCGCGGCACATCTCGCTTTCTCATTTTGGGACAGGCACCTTGCGATGCGCGCCGATTGTCAGATCAAGCGCGCTTCTTGGTTGGCTTAACGGCCATCTTGCGTGCCTTTGTTGCTTTCTTTGCCGGCGCTTTCTTGCCCGCCATTTTCTTCAGGCGTGAGCGAGCTGCCAACGTGTTTCCGGTCGAACGCGTGGTCTTCTTGCGTGGCGCCGCGCGCGCCGCTTTCTTCTTCTGTGTTTCGACATTGCGCGCCGATCGCGCACCAGCTGCCTTACGTGCAGGCATGAAATTTCTCCTTCGTCTGCGGTTGATGCTGCGCAGGTGTTAGGCAATTTCCACATAGCTTACAAGATAAAGTTGCGCGCACATAACGTCGCGCATTGACAGTTGCGACAAAAGCTGAGGCGATTTGCACTTGGTGCGCGCGAACTATTGCATCGCGCGCAATCACATCGAGATGCAAGTTAGGCTTATTTGGCGGCACTTTCTTCAATCGGTGAAAATATCCCGAGAACATCGATGCAGATGCGATGGCGCGCGCTCAGCTGCAGGAGTGAGCGATAAAAAAAGTTGCGCCCATTGCAAAAAACTTGCCGCCAAACTGCCAACTCGACGCGCATGTGGCTGCAATTGATCGCGATGCAGGTCTTTGAATGGCGCACTTCACGCGGCAGGAGGCGTGTCGCGCGCACAGTTGAGATCGTAAAAATCAAGGGGTGGCGACCCGCATCGGAAGCGCTGTCTTTCAATGCTTTGTTTCAGTTGCCGGCGTGGTCAGGGCCGCCGCACTGGCGTTGGTGATGTGCCCAGCCGAAAGCGCGCCGTCCGCTGCGACGCGGGCGTCTGACTCTGCCTTATCTCGCGCTGCATACCGGCGGTAACGCCGCCAGCTCAGCGGGATCACCGAGAGATAGGCAAGCGCTGCGAGCGTCATCGTCGCGTGCGGATAGGTAATCAACAAACCAACGAACAACGCGAGGCCGCCGAAGATCGGCGGCACCCACTCGCGACTGATGCGCTCGCCCATCAACTTGCCGGAGAACGTAGGAATGGTGGATACCAGCAGAAACGCCATGACCAGGGTAAAGACCGCAATGGCCAGCGGATGACTGCGGACGTCGATGATGCCGAGCGCATCGACGTACAGCGGCAACAACACGGTGATGGCACCGGCGGGCGCCGGCATGCCGGTGAAATAGTTACACTGCCAACGCGGCTTCTCCGTATCGAGCATGGAATTGAAGCGCGCCAAACGTAGCCCCATGCAACAGGCAAAGACCAGGACGGCGATCCAGCCGAAGTCGCGCAGGCCGCCGAGCCCCCAGGTGTAGACGACGATGGCTGGCGCAATGCCGAAATTGACGAAATCGGCGAGGCTGTCGAGTTCGGCGCCCAAGCGCGACTGCGCCTTCAGCGCGCGCGCTAGCCGCCCGTCAATGCCATCGATCAATGCCGCCAGAACGATAAGTAGCAGAGCGACGTCGTAGCGTTGTTCGATGGCCATGCGAATGCCGGTGACGCCGGCACACAGACTGAGCAGCGTGAAAAAGTTGGGCACCAGCATGCGGACCGGTACCTTGGAGTTGCGAAACAGACGCCGGCGCCGGCGCCGACGGTGGACACTTTTCTCGAGATCCGGCTCAAACGCTGTCATCGCAGTCTCCTGATCGGTCCGCCAAGCGCACGGGTGGCACAATAACGAACTTACAAATATCAATCACACATTGTATTGTCGTGCTTCTTATCGGGAAAACCGCTCACACCCCGGATCTTCGTCCGGGGCATGCTTTTCCCGGAAGCACTCTAGAAGCATTGATTTTTCCAGTGTCCTCTTCGATCGCGAAGTTCAAAACGAGCAACCGGGCCATCGGATGAACTTCACGATCGGGACACTGGGCCGCTTCCCACGGCACCGGTGCCGCACCCTGTTGCCTCAAACGGCAATTCAGAACTATAGTCTCAGTAAAGCTGTCGAGCGTTGAACGCCGAAGACGCGTGCGTGCAGTCCAGTTCGGGAAGACAATGTCAAAGCCTGAAAACAACCCTTCCATAAAATGCGGCGTAACTTCGGCGGCTATCTCGGCGCGTTTGCGCGGCGCGGGATTGCGCCCGACACGTCAGCGCTGTTCGTTGGCGACCTTGCTGTTCGGCAAAGGCGATAGGCATATTTCGGCTGAAATGCTGCACGAGGAGGCGGTTAAGGCGGGCGTTCGCGTGTCCTTGGCGACCATCTACAATACCTTGCATCAGTTCCAACAGTCGGGAATGCTGCGCGAATTGGCGATTGAAGGTCAAAAAAGTTATTTCGATACCAATATTTCCAATCACAACCATTTCTACATCGAGGAACGTGGCGAATTGATCGATATTCCAGGAGACTGCGTCCGCGTCGATGGGCTGCCTGAGGCACCTCCCGGCATGCGCATCAGCCATGTCGACGTAGTGGTAAGACTGGTTAAAGCCTAAAGTTGCGTCGATCGATCGACCACTCGCACTTAAAGTAGCAACCCACCCGGCATGCGCCGAGCGCGCTTTACGCCATCGAGATGCTGTTTCAGTTGGCTGCGCCATCTGATATGGACTGGCTCTGGTAACCACAAATTCCGCTGCCTTCTCCGCGCTATTTCCGAGGCTCATGCGCCCCATGTCCACAGCCAATAAATCAATCAAGCCGCTTGTCATTGTGACGCGTAAGTTGCCGAATGCCGTGGAAACACGCTTGTGCGAGTTGTTTTCGACCCGCCTCAACGTTGCCGATGCGCCGATGGACACGGCACAACTGGCGGAGGCGGTGAGGACGGCCACCGTTCTCGTGCCGACCGTGGCGGACCGGATCGATCGGGCGATCCTCGCGCACGCTGGCCCGCAATTGAAGCTGATCGCCAATTTCGGTACCGGGGTCGACAATATCGATCTCGATACGGCGCGCAATCGCGGGATTGTGGTCACCAATACGCCGGGCGTTCTTACAGAAGATACCGCCGACATGACGATGGCGCTCATTCTGGCGGTGCCGCGGCGGCTTGCCGAGGGCACGGCGATGATGAAGGACACGCATACGCCGTGGACGGGCTGGGCACCGACGGCGATGCTGGGGCATCGGATTTGGGGCAAGCGGCTGGGCATCGTCGGCATGGGCCGCATCGGGCAGGCTGTGGCGCGGCGGGCGCGCGCGTTCGGGTTGCAAATCCACTATCACAATCGCCGCCGACTGCCGGAGGCCGTGGAGCAGGCCGTTGACGCCACCTATTGGGAAAGCCTGGATCAGATGCTGATGCGGATGGATATCGTATCCATCAATTGCCCGCACACGCCGGCGACGTTCCATCTGCTATCGGCACGACGGCTGAAACTGCTGAAACCGACAGCTTACCTGGTAAACACCGCACGCGGCGAAGTCATCGACGAGAATGAGCTGGCACGCATGATCGAAAGCGGCACGATCGCCGGCGCCGGCCTCGACGTGTTCGAGCACCAGCCGGCGGTCAATCCGCGTTTGATCGCGTCGCCGCGCGTTGTCGCCTTGCCGCACATGGGATCGGCCACGCACGAGGGCCGGATCGACATGGGCGAGAAGGTGATCATCAATATCAAGACGTTCCTCGATGGTCATGCGCCGCCAGACCGGGTGCATGCGGCCATGTTCTGACGACACGCGGACACCCACTTTCAATTTCTGGACTTTGTCGTTATAAGCCGCCTCGAATGGTGCCTTGTTGCGGCGCGAAAGCGTACGGCTGAGGCAGCAGACACTCTTAAATCACAAGATTGACAGACCACACACAACCGCATCGACTGGCATTAGACTTGGCAATTTACAGCCTTGTCAATAAGTTAGCGTTGCTCCAGGAGACTACAATGGCCGTTCCGAGGAAAAAAGTGTCGCGCATGAAGCGCGGCAATCGCCGCTCTGCCGACGCGCTGACCGTTCCGGCGTATACGACTGACAAAGCGTCGGGTGAGTTGCGCCGGTCGCACCATATCGACTTGAAAAGCGGTAAGTATCGCGGCAAACAGATCCTTGAGCCGAAGCAGGATCTCTGATCGCCAAGCTTTAGTAGCGGTAGCGCGTCTCAACGTGAGGCGGTCGAGTCCAGAACCAGATTTAAAGCAACCGCCGGCGCACACTATGGCGTCGACGGTTGCTTGCATTGGGCGACCTGACGGGCTTGGCCACAAGGCCCAGAAAGACACTGAACGCGTGCATCCAGGGTCGTTCCGGTTTTAGTTGAATCATGGAACGACCCTAATCTTTTGTTTTGTCGTGCTTCTTATCGGGAAAACCGCTCACACCCTGGATCTTCGTCCGGGGCATGCTTTTCCCGGAAGCACTCTAGACGGCATGGCGTGGCGCACTACGCGGAGCAAAGCGCGGATTTATGCATTGTTAGCAAATTCGAACTAACTTGCTTGGAAGGGATGCGGGAATAGGCGGCCGGTTTGTTTGCGCCGTAGTTTTTCGCGTTTACCAGGCTAATTCAGCGCTTAGAATAGCCTTCAATGTGCCGTTGTGCGTCGTGGTAGCGGTGAAACCGTCGAGATGGGTCCCGTGTGACTTCCATGCCCCACATTAAGTTTGACGCCGACGGAGCCGCGACGACGTTCGTGCCTATCAGCGCGCTCGACGGCAGCCCGGCACCTGTAGCTGTTGAAGGTGAAGCCTTCGATCTTGTCGGCATATTATCCGGGCTCGATGAAACCGCCTATCTGTGGGATTTCCAGTCCGATCAAATCTCGTGGGAAAGCAACGCGGTTAAACTTCTCGGGGTACGCAGCGCGCGCCAGATCGAAACGGGACTGGAATTCAAATTCCACGTTGCGCCAGAACACAGCCGCCGGCGCGACGACGCAGTGCTTGGGGCCGGTGGCCAACTGGGCCAGGTTAGTCCGTCGACGGGATTGCCGTATCGCGTGCAATACCGATTTGCCCCCGGGGGCCGTCGCAGCGACGTCTCGCTTTGGCTGGAAGACCGCGGCCGGCTGTGGACCGACGCCAGTGGACGACCGCTGCGGGCACGCGGCATCATTCGAATCGTCGATGAAGGGCTCGATCCAGAAGCCAAGAAAAATCACTTGAGCGACCACGACGAGTTGACCGGCCAGCTTAATCGGGTGCGGCTGACGCAAGCGGTTGCGGCGGTCATTGGACAAGCGGTCGAAACCCGCAATCCCGCGGCCTTTCTCATGGTGTCGATCAACAATCTGACCAACATCAATCAATCGTTCGGTTTCGACATCGGGGACGAAATCATCGCTTCGGCCGCCCGCACCCTGCGCCGCAGACTGCGCGGCGGCGATACGATCGGGCGCTACTCGTCAAACAAGTTCGGCATCGTCCTCAACGAGTGCGGCCCCGGTGCGATGCGGATTGCGGCCGATCGTTTTCTCAAGGCCATTCGCAGCGTGGCAATCGAGACGTCGGCGTGCCAACTTTCGGCAAGCGTGAGCATCGGCGGCGTGCTCATCCCGGAGCAGGCCACGAACGTGCAAGAGGCGATCAGCCACTCGTTGCAAGCGTTGGACTTTGCCAAACAGCGTCGCTTCGATTGCTTCGCGGCATACGAGCCGCGTGTCGGTCACGCTTCGATCCGGCAGCGCAACATCGCGATTGCCGATGAAGTTACCTCGGCGCTTGAGCAGCAGCGGATGATGCTGATGCTACAGCCGATCGTCGATTGCCAGACACTGGAGGTCAAGCATCACGAGTGCCTGCTGCGTATGGACAAGCTGGATGGCAGCCGCATTTCCGCCGGCGATTTCATGCCGGTGGCCGAGCAACTGGGGATGGCGCATCTGATCGATCAGCGCACGCTGGAAATGACCGTCGAACTTTTGAAGCTGCACCCAGATTTGAGGTTGGCACTGAATGTCTCGGGGCTGACACCGTCGAACCATGAATGGCTAGCGGCGCTGCATCATTTGACCGGCGGCAGACGCTCACTGACTGAGCGACTGATCATCGAGATCACCGAGACGGCCGTCATCGCCGAAATCGACCAAACCATCGCCTTCGTCGACACGCTCAAAGAACTTGGGTGCCGGGTTGCGATCGATGACTTCGGCGCCGGCTTCACCTCGTTCAAGAATCTGAAACTGCTGGCCATCGACATGGTGAAGATCGACGGCACGTTCATCAAAAACCTCGCCAACGATCCGCAAGACCTTGTGTTCATCAAGGCACTGCGCGATCTCGCCTGCAGCCTCGGCATGGAAACAGTGGCGGAGTGGGTGCAGGATCAACAGACTGTCGAAATCCTGCGCGAAGCGGGGATCGACCTCCTGCAAGGCTATTTCTGCGGTGAACCGTTCCTGGCTGCCGACTACGAGGGCTCGCTGAGCTGATCGTAAAGAAAGGCCCCGGTGCGCGAACGCTTCCGAGGCCTGACATCTCAATGAACTTATCGCAGCCTGGCGCGCCGCGCTGGACGCATCTCCTCAACACGACCCAGCGCGTTTCAGTGGATGCTGGCTACCACCAGGCGGTCGCCCATGGCGTGCCCCATGGCGGCTTGCCGACTGTCGGTCAGCGCGAGCGGCGTACCGTCAGCACTGTGGAGTGCGAAAATATTCGAGCCATCGGGCAGGCCCGTAATGGTCGGAAACATTCTCTGCGCTTCGTCGGACGACATCATGCGGATGTAGGCAACCTTGCCATCGCCGAGCTTGGCCAGATCGAGCCCGCTCAGGATGTGGCGTGGATCGACCTTTGCAGACCGCCGGCGGCCACGTTTGACTGAATTCTTTTCCATGACCATGCTCCTCATGAAGGTAGGGAACGGGGTATGTCGTCATGCTCAGAGCTGCGATCGGCCATATAGCCGCATGAAGCTGCTATCAGCATGAGTGTCTGCTGATTCCCTTGAATAATGTGTGACCGTGGAAGCGCTCTCGCCGATTTATTTATGAGAGTGGTTTTTGATCACCACTGTCCGCGCCACCGTTGCCAATAGATATACGCCGAACCACCCTATCTGGTTCATGACGAACGAGATCTATCGACAACAGACCGTGGTTGAGATCGGCAGTTTTCACTTCTATGCCATCGGCAAGAACGAACGTTCGGGCGAATTGTCGCGCCGCAATGCCGCGATGGATGTAGTCGCGGGCCTTGTCGTCGTCTTGCCTCCCACGCACCATCAATTGGTTATCTTCAACGGTAATTTCAATCTGCTCGCGCTGAAATCCGGCGACGGCCAGTGTTATGCGCAACACTTCAAGCCTGGATGTCCTACCCTCGCCATTTGGCGCAACTTCTGGGCCAGACAGCCGTTCGATGTTGTAGGGAGGATACCCATCCGCAGCAGTTTTGCCGACACGATCGATCAAACGCTCGATCTCATCGAAGCCGAGTAGCAGCGGAGACGACAGCAACGGCCCTCGTGACATGGCAAGGCCCTCCTTTGAAGCGGCTTGCAGTGACTGATCATCGTCAACCGGGCAACTCCTTCGTCAGGCCCCGGTGCACACGCTTCAACCAAAGCCACGCGCGTATTGGATATGGAAATCGGTTTGCGACGAATCAAGTGTTCGGCGCGCCCGCCCCATCGAAAGGAGGAACACGTGACGTTTCTTGCTTCGAAGCAGAACTAATCCCGACAATCCCCAGCTACCTGGAAGAAAGTTTGTCAAATTTACAGATCGTTAACATTTTTCGCGTTGGCGCGGCTTCGGAAGCCTTGCGGCGCCGTCCCGACTCAACGACAGATTCGGTCTCAATCGAGATCAGGCCAACCTGCGGGGCGTTCAGATGAAGCGTGACGAGCAAACTCCAGTTCTAAGCGCAATTTTTGTCGACTACGACAACATCTACATGTCACTCAAGCGCAAAAGCGAAGAAGCCGCCAAGCGGTTCGCCAAGTTGTCGCAGGACTGGCTGAAGGGCATCGAGACCGGCAGCCTGATCACAGCCACCAATGGCGTGCTCGGTACGGCTAAGCGGCGCATCGTGATGAACCGCTGCTACGGCAATCCGGTGCCACGCCGAAACTCACACGACAATTCGACGGACATGAATTCGTTTCCGTTCATCCGACATCATTTCCTGCGGGCCGGGTGCGAGGTCGTGGATTGTCCGCCCTTGACCGCGCAGCTGAAGAATTCGTCGGACATCAGGATGGTGATGGACGTTCGCGACTACCTGACGCATGAAACCTATTTCGACGAATTCATCATCCTGTCAGGTGATGCCGATTTTACGCCCGTGCTGCAACGCCTGCGTCAGCATGCGCGTCGCACGGTGATCTATTGCAACGAGTATACGGCACAGCCCTACACCGCGATTTGCGATGGCGAAGTGCGCGAGGCGGATCTGATCGCCCTGCTGCTGGCGCACGAACCGGCCATCGCCGCACCGACGACTTCGACGACGGCACTTGAAGCGTCGCCGATGCGCGTAGCGGTTTCGTCGAACGCCCCCGCAGTTGCGCCGTCGGTGCCGCAGCTGCGTCAGGAAATCATTGCCGAGGTGATAGCCAGCGTACGCTCTGCCGCAATGCCGGTGCCGCTCGAGGCGTTGGCTGATCGTGCGCTGCGCGTGCTCGGACACGAGAAGACGGTCAATACCAGTTGGGCGGGCGCGGGAAGTTTCCGCGAATTATTGCGGCAAAGCCTGCCGAGTGAAATTCAATTGACGGATCAGCCGCCGTACTTTGCCTACGATCCGAAGCGGCATGCGGCGACGCCACAGCGGATGCCGACCTTGGAATTGCCACCGTCGCGGGCGACGCCGCAAGCGCCCGCCGTGCCGTCGACCGGCAATGCGCATATCGACGACGCGATTTTTGCGAACGTAAGCACACCTGCACGACCGGCTGTCACCGCCGACATGCCGCTGACGCGAGAGGCGCCGGCACAACAGCATCGGCAGGCGGTGATGCCGGCGGCGCCTGCACAGCCGACACAAGTGGCCCGACCGGCAGTACGCGAGCAGTTCGCCGTGCCGCTGCAGCCGCAGGCGGCGCCACAGCCGTCGGCCATGCAGCAATCGATCGCGCGGATTTACGAAGCGTGTCAGGCGCCACCGCTAGCGCCGGCCGAATATCGTGCGGTGTTCGAGATCCTGGCGCAGGAGATCAACGAGAACAGTCTGGCCGGCACGCAGACGCTGAGCAATGTAGTGGGCCGTGCGCAGTCGCGCGGGTTTGAGCTGAAGCATGACGATGCACGGTTCATTCTCGAAGTCGTCAGCGAAACGGATCCGTGGTTCGACCAGGGGGCCTCGGCGACACTGTTCGGCGGCCGCTTCAGGAACTTCGTAGTGGGGCGCTGCCGTGGCCAGGGGCTGACGCTGAGCGCGGAAGAACTGGACTTGATCGATTCGTGGTTTGCTGGCGTATCGCCGGCGCCGACGAGCCGCGCGGCCTTGCCGCCTGCACATTCTGCAGCGCCCACACAGGGTCAGGGCCAAGCGGACCCACGCGGTCCGGCACGGTGGTGGCCACAAGGCGGCCAGCGCGCGGTCGGCGAGGCGGTTGCGGAGACGGTTACGGCTGGATCCGACGCGGGCGGCGACGACTTCCCGCGGATAGTGCGCGCGCGTCGTTGAATTTGGTCAGTTTCTATACCTACCAACGCCTCGGCTGAAACGCCGGGGCGTCTTTACTCGCGCGCGGTGGCGCATCAGCGTGGTGCGGCGGCGCGGCACAGGCGATCGTTGATGGCTTCGCCGAGACCGTGCTGTGGAATGGGCATCACCGCAATGGCCGGCGCTCCGCTGGCGTCAAGCGCGCGGAGTGCACTGAACAGCCGCGCGGCGGCCTCGATCAGATTGCCGTTTTCCGAAAGATTGCGCATTGGCCCGGTGTGCGGCAGCGGCGTGCCGAAGGCCAGCAACGCTTCACCTGAGCGTACGTCGGTGACATCGAGGCGGAGTTTGGCCGCAGGCGCATAGTGGCTGGCAAGTTGGCCCGGCGCATTCGGTGCGTGACCTGCATCGATGGCAGCGGCTATGTTTGCTGGGTTGATGCCGAGTGCGGCGGCGATCTGGCTGCGTGAAATGCCGCCGTGACGCAACAGGATCGGCACGGCGCCGCGCGCATCAATGATCGTCGATTCCAGGCCTACGTCGGTATCGCCGCCATCGAGAATGATCGGCACGTCGTTGCCGAGATCGGCTGCCACATGCGCGGC
>JANXWC010000108.1 GCA_025351355.1 Hyphomicrobiaceae bacterium | reverse complement strand
GGTCGCGCCATCCGAGCACTGCTCGACCTCGCCCCCAAAACCGCGCGCCGGATCGGTGCCGACGGCGCGGAGGAGGAAATTGCGGTTGCCTTGGTCGCGACGGGTGACCGGCTGCGCATTCGACCCGGCGAGGCGATCCCGGTCGATGGGGTGGTCGTCGAGGGCCGTTCTTCGGTCGACGAGTCGATGCTGACCGGCGAACCCGCTCCGGTGCTCAAAGAAGCCGATGCCCAAGTCACCGGCGGCACGGTCAACGGCACCGGCAGCCTCATCATGGAGGCGCGCGCGGTCGGTGCCGACACCATGCTGGCGCGGATCGTGCGGATGGTCGCCGAAGCGCAGCGCAGCCGAGCGCCGATCCAGGCGGTCGCCGATCGCGTGTCGGGCTGGTTCGTGCCACTCGTCGTCCTGATCTCCGTCGCGACCTTCGTGGTCTGGTCGCTGGTCGGCCCCGAACCGCGCATGGGCCATGCGCTGCTCAACGCGATCGCGGTGCTGGTCATTGCCTGCCCGTGCGCGCTGGGGCTTGCGACGCCGATGTCGATCATGGTCGGGACCGGGCGCGGCGCTCAGGCGGGGGTGCTGGTCAAGAACGCTGAGAGCCTGCAGGCGTTTGAAAAGGTCGACACACTCGTGATCGACAAGACCGGTACGTTGACCGAGGGCAAACCCAAGCTGATCGCGGTCGAGGCAAGCGGGACAATTTCGCAGGACGAACTGCTGGCCTTTGCTGCGGCCGTCGAGGCGCAGTCCGAGCACCCTCTCGCCCATGCCATCGCGGTGGCAGCCAAGGAGAAGGCGCTCGAGTTGGGCACCGTTACCGACTTCGCCTCGCAGACCGGTCTGGGCGTCACCGCGATGGTCGATGGTCGCAGCGTCGCGGTCGGCAATGCCGAGCAGATGAGCAGCGCCGGCGCCGACCCCGCCCCGCTCGACGAGGCGGCCGAGCGCCATCGTCGCGACGGCGCCGGAGTCATGCTGATCGCGGTCGATGGCAAGCTCGCCGGCCTGCTCGCGGTTGCCGACCCGGTTCGTGCCAATGCCGGTGAGGCGATCGCCCAACTGCGCCGCGAGGGCTTGCGCGTGGTTATGCTGACCGGCGACAACCAGACGACCGCCGACGCAGTGGCGCGCGCGGTCGGCGGCCTCGACGAGGTCCGTGCTGGTCTCAAGCCCGAAGACAAGGCGCGGATCGTCAATGAGCTCAAGACGAACGGCGCGAAGGTCGCCATGGCGGGCGATGGCATCAACGACGCCCCGGCTCTTGCCGCCGCCGATGTCGGCCTGGCGATGGGCACCGGCACCGATGTCGCGATCGAGAGCGCCGGCATGACCCTAACGCGCGGCGACCTCTCCGCGATCGTTCGTGCCCGCAAGTTGGCGCACGCGACAATGGGCAATATCCGCCAAAATTTGTTCTTCTCGTTCCTGTTCAACGGGATCGGCGTCCCCATTGCGGCCGGCGTGTTGTATCCGGTCGCGGGCATCCTGCTCTCGCCGATGCTGGCCGGCGCGGCGATGGCGCTGTCGTCATTCACGGTCGTGCTCAATGCGCTGCGGTTGAACACGGTCAAATTGTGATCAGCCCTGCTCTTCCCGACATTCCTCCGAGTGCCCGCTTCTCGCAGGATGAAAAAAACGCGGACACAGGAGATGACACATGAACAGTATCAAACTTCTCGCTGCCATCGCAGCCTTGGGTCTCGTCGCGACGCCAGCAATGTCTCAGTCGACCAACACCATGGGCAACAGCATGGGCGGCATGAGCGGCGGCTCGATGGACAAGGGCATGATGGACAAGGGCATGATGGACAAGGGCATGGGCAGCAAGTCGCCCATGATGACGATGAACCATATGAGCATGTCCAAAAAGACCATCGCCATGTGCCACAAGATGTCGCACACCCGCATGATGAAGAGCCATCAGTGCCGCGGTATGATGAAGCATGGGAAGATGATGAAGCACGCCATGTAGGCATGGTCTGATCCTGAGGCGCTCCGGCTCTTGCAGGGCTGGAGCGTTTTGGACAATCGCCGCGCCTCACGGCTATCTATTATTGGCGTTTTGAGAAGCTTGGCTTTCGTCACCCTAGCGCCTGATCAAGCCGGGGCTGTCGATCCTGAACAAGCTTCAGCTTTCCGAGACGCTCGTCGGCAGTGCCATCGGACTGACTAGATGGAGTGCCCATGCTCAGATATTCCGCAGCGGTCGGTGCGGACGTGCAAGTTTGCACCGTTCACGGTGTAGGCTACGCGCCATTTGCGCCGGCGCCCGTAGATGAATAGCCCGGGCAACAACCGACCAGGCGTGAGCGGACCGACCTTGTTCCGTCAGATCGCGACCCGGCTGACGGCCTTCACGCTGCTGTTTGCCGGCCTCGACGTCGGCATCGTAGTGCTGACCTACAGCCGTCAGCCGGAATCGCTCGCCGAAGAGTTACTGACACTGGAGGCGACCAAGGCGCAGGCCGGCAGCACGCTGTCTCAAGAAGTACTGGCCGGACCACCTGGTGCGGAACTGTGGTCAGTCCGCTATGTCGAACCCAGGCGACATAACCGTAAAGATCATTCAACTGCAAAATGGTCAGACTTGTCTGCGCGCAGTCAAATTTCAGAGTAAATAATCTGCAGTACTTGATACATAGATTGTAAGCGAGAGGACATGGCTTTTTTATAAATTGACGCAGTAAACCGTCACTGCGACGGGATCGCGGTATCAGTTTTTTGGGGTAATTTGCCGCGAAAACCCGTGTCTAGGCGCGCACTCGCATGTTAACCATCATGTCCGCGTCCTCATGTTCCAAATTATGGCAATGGAATACGTAGGTTTGATCGCCATCAAAATCGTTGGAGAAGTCCACGGCAAGACGAACGGTTTCGCCAGGCCAGACCAGCACGGTATCCTTCCATCCGAGGTCGCTCACGACGCGACCGCTGCCATGGACGCCGAGCGCGCGGATTTGAGCGGGGCTATTCTTGCGTGACAGAACCTGGAAATGAAAACCATGCATATGCATCGGATGTGGCATGCTTTGTTTTGCGTTGTGCAAATCCCAAACCTCGACGGTATTTCGCTGCGCGTCGATCGGAAAGACACCCCTGCGGAACGTCTCGTCGTTGATGCGCCAGCGCATATGCGCCATCTCAAGGCGCACCTGGCGTTCTGTGGCATTACCAATGTCGATCGGCTTCAGCTCTGACAATCGCGTCGGCACATCGCGCGGCCCTTGTGCAGTCTTGGTAACCACGAGCTTCAGGAGATTGAATTCGACGCTGTCACCAAGGCGACCGCCGCCATTCGAACGTGCCATTCCCATCGCGGATTCATCGTCCATCGAATCGAAGGCGAGGCTTTTTAGGAAAACCGTTTCTCCCTGACGAAGTTGGCTCGCGTCGAACAGCACATCTAGCCGCTCTCCGGGTGCAAGAAACGCCTCTTTTACCGAGTAGGGACGGTCAAGCAGGCCACCGTCGGTACCAATCACCTGATAAGCCAATGGTTGTTTGCCGCGCATGAAAGCGAGCCGGTAGATGCGGGCGTTCGAGCCGTTCAGACAGCGGAAGCGATAGAAGCGCGGCCCGATTTCGAGGAATGCATTGGGCGTCAGGTTGACGAGCATGATGTCGCCAAGATGCCCCATCATTTTCTCGACTGGGTCCGGCTGATAGACAAGTTCGCCGGCGGCGTTGAAGCGCTTGTCCTGAATCACCAGCGGCAGATCGGTTTCGCCAAGCTTTAGGTCGAGAGCGCGCGAAAGTCGTAGGTCATCGTCATCCTCGACAATGAAGAAACTAGC
The DNA here is from genome assembly GCA_025351355.1 of Hyphomicrobiaceae bacterium. GTDB lineage: Bacteria > Pseudomonadota > Alphaproteobacteria > Rhizobiales > Hyphomicrobiaceae > JABFRJ01. The sequence goes on along the minus strand of JANXWC010000108.1, from coordinate 1,069 downwards.
GAGGCCGCCATAGGCCTGCTTCGCAGTCAAATGCTCTGCGTGGGTGTGATACCAGTAGGTACCTCCGCGATTATTGACGGTGAAGGCATAGGGGTAATTTTTGCCGGCCTCGATGCTGTCGTTCGGGTGGCCGTCCATCTTCGCTGGAATATGCAGCCCATGCCAATGAATGATCGTGGGCTCGTTCAAACCGTTGTGAAGCGTGGCTGCGAAACGACCGCCGCGTTTGATCTTGAAGATCGGATTCTGGAAGGTTCTGCCTGCATAACTGGTCTCGTACAGCAGAAATGGCGAGGCTTTGCCCGCGAGGATCGGGAACGTGGCCGCACTTGCAGAAAGCGTCAGCGGCATGTCCGTAACGTCGAGGACGCCAAACGGCCCTTCAGACCCTGGGATAAACAACGGGTTGGTAAAGTTTTCAGCCCGCACCGGGTCATGGGGATAAGGCGCAAAGGCCGCATCGATTGTATTCGAGCGACGGCAGCTACCGAGCAGCAACCCGGTGCCGACGGCGAGCGCCGATGCCCCGCAGTGCAAAAACATACGGCGATCCATTTGATTCTCCGATCAGGAAATTCGGCTTTCGGCGCTGAATCCCCCGCCCTCCATTTTCGCTCGGCCCTTTCTTTAACCTAATCAAGCAAATTGAGGAGTTTGAGTTGGCAATGCAGCGTTAGAGCGGAACGTTCAGATATGCTACGCTGCGCGGCAGTCAGCGGCTTTTCCGGGCCGGAAGCGAGCCGTCGGTCTTGGCGGTCGGTGACGGCGTGGACCTAGGTGTTGCCCAACCTAGTAGGTGCGACGGTCGCCGACTTGCTCGACAAGCCACTTGTCAATGGCGGCCTCGCCTTTAGCCGACCGCTGGCGTCTTCTATCCTTGCAGTAGTTATCATCATCCTTGTCCTTGTGCTGCCGCAACGGGCGAGCGTCGATGAAAGTAGTGCCGCGTCATCTTCAGGCTTTCCCCTGTGCTGGCAAACAAGGTGCCCCTCGTAGCCCCGACCTTCCGGGTCATCGCTATGGCGACCGACGCGACGTCGAACCGGCGATCGCCTTCGAACAACAGCCC
>JANXWC010000099.1 GCA_025351355.1 Hyphomicrobiaceae bacterium | reverse complement strand
AGGAAGAAGGCGATCCCGACGACCTTGTCACGGATGGTGCTGTGGCCAATGCCGACAACGACAATGCAGCGGCCGGGGAACGCGACGCCGCATGAACGACGTTATGATGCAACCTCAAACGATTGATGCCGGACTTCGCCGTCTCTTCGCCATGCTCAGGACCTGTCGTCCCCACGGCAGCGTCACCGAGCACCAGTTCATCGAGCGGTTCCTGTTACCCCACGGAATGGAAGCGGATGGCTTTGGCAATCTGTGGCTTCAGATCGGCACCGCGCCGGTCTTGTGGTCATCGCACGTCGATACCTGCCACCGCCGTGATGGAGCGCAGAAGTTCCAGATCGACCGGGACGGCATCGTTCGTCTCGCCGATGGCTCGCCGTCCAATTGCCTTGGCGCCGATTGTACTGCCGGTGTCTGGCTGATGACGGAAATGATCGAAGCCGGGATACCCGGTCGCTATGTCGTCCATCGCGGCGAAGAACGAGGCGGCCTCGGTTCGCGCTATGTCGCGGAACACGAGCCCAACCGCCTCGAAGGCATAAGCGCAGCTATCGCTTTCGACCGGCGCGGCACGAACTCAATCATTACGCACCAACGTGGCGAGCGCTGTTGCTCCGGCGACTTCGCCGCTTCACTTGCGCGAGCGATCGACCTCGATCATCAACCCGACCCGACCGGCACCTTTACCGACACAGCCAACTACACATTCCATATCGGTGAGTGCACCAATCTATCGGTCGGTTACGATCACGAGCATACTCCACAGGAGACCCTGGACCTCGACTACCTGATCCGATTGCGCCGAGCTGTTCTGGGGATCGACACCGGTGGCCTTGTCATTGCTCGCACGGCAGGTGAGACCGATTCCGACTTCGAGTTTGCCCACGCCGGCGAGCATGGCGACTTCTGGTCTGCGAATGCCGGTTCACTCTATGATCTGGTTCGCGATTATCCGGCAGCCGTTGCAGAGTTTCTTGAAATGGGCGGAGTGAGTTCGCGAGAACTTCAGGAATTCATCGCGGATACGATCCCGTTCTGACCGGGCGGATACGCCTCGCGCACCGGCCGTCAAGCCCTTCGCAAGCGCGCACAAGGGTGCTGCGCCAGCGAAGCCGGAGGCCAAGGGGCATTGACCGCCGTCGCTGGCGAGGCGTCAAGAGTTCCACCATGAAGTTTATGCGAGGCGCGCTTCGCTTACTCGCACAAACCCCATGATGGAGAACCGCCATGACCACTACGATAACCAAGACAAACAATAGCCCAACCCACAAACTGTATCGTGTCGTTAAAGGACGCACCAAAGAAGATAAGACGATTTGGACTGAGGTGGCGGCCTGTTGGCCGCACAAGGATGGCAGCGGCTTCAACGTCAAATTCAAGTTCAACGAAGCCCCCGCAGCTGGCTCGGAATACGTCATGCGCCGCGACACGCGCTGCACACCACAAGCTGAAGTGTGAAGGAGGGCGTAAACATGATTGGCATCCACAATGACACCAGCGTTCAGTGCAGCCAAACGGATGATGTCTGGCGGTTGAGCCGCCATGGCCGCATCTTGGCCGTTATCGAACGGTCTTGGGACGACATTCGCTGGCTCGTTTTCCTCGCCGATGATGATGGTGAACTCGTCTGCGCTGGTGCACACCGCCATCTCGCTTCGCTCAAAGCCTGCCTGCGTATCTGGGCACGGCGCGAAACCTCGCACAGCCCAAAGTTTTTCCGCCAGTTCACAGATTTTGGGGACGTCGAAATCTGCGAGCGCGACAGTGCGTTCTGAACCCTAGACGCGCATGCCTGCAATCAGATAGCTGGCTTGTGAACTGGCTGAACGTCAGGAGTGGCTTGCGGGTTGCGTCCTGTGATAATGTGGAGACGCGGGAAAGCGGTGCAATCAAACAGATTGCCGGAAGCAATCGCAATGCTTGCGCGTTGCGTGCAGGCAGTGCGCTTTTATTCATTTGATTTCAGCGCGTGACGCTACCAGATGCACGCCCAGAGAAAGCACGATGATTGCACGAAGGCAGCTCCATGCTTGCACCTTGCCGCCGTTGTTCTGTTGCCTCTTCGCATCGCTCATTCAATTCAAAACGTGCAAGCATCATGATAGCACGATGCCAGCGGGAAGCCTTGCCGTGGTAGGGCGTGCGCACCCTCATCGAGAGGCAACGCTCGCCGCCTTCGGTCTGTTGCTGCACGGTCTTCGGCACATTCGAAACTGGCTGAGTAACTGACACCCCATGCCCGCACACGATTCCGGTCGGTGAGGGAGGCCATACTTTTCATTAACAGTTTTTAACCATGCTTCGGTTCACGTCTTCAAAAATAATCCCACTGGTGAAATTACTCGACTCAGGAAAAACAAAGCACTGAGGGATTTCCGTTCCACATCCGAAGCATTTCTATTCTGCAATCTTTAAGCATACCAATTCAATAATGTAAGTTTTTAGGGCTGGGTAGCAAGCTAGGTTTTCGTGACACGAAAACGCTTGTTGGGGCGACGGACGGCTCAGCCGTCCGAGCGTGCCCCAAACCCCCGGACGTTGCACTCGGCCCAGAGGCGAAAATGGCACGGCGGAAGCAGACAACAACACGGGACAAACACATCTCCTTTCGATTGAGCGAGGAGGAACGCTTCAAGCTGATCGACAAAGCCCAACGCTCGGGCATGAGCGTCGGCGATTTTGTGCGGGCGCGCTCATTGCAGGCACGGAAACGGAAGGCCCGTGAGATCGAGGGTGCTTCGGCACTTCCGGATGAACTCAGGCTCGCACACCAGCTGCGCAAGATCGGCGTCAACGTCAATCAGATTGCCCATCACTGCAACCGCTTCCAGGTACCGCCGCCGGCCGAACTCGCTCCACTCCTCAGCGAGATTCGTACGTTGCTCAATGCAACGTGGTCACGCCCACGCGGTTGACGCCATGATCCCGAACATCTCCAAGAGCGGTTCAAGCTTTCGCGGTGCCGGCAAATACTTCCTGCACGATAAAGCCGC
>JANXWC010000088.1 GCA_025351355.1 Hyphomicrobiaceae bacterium | reverse complement strand
CGCGTCCGCCGTGCGCTCGCTGGCGCTGGTGATCGGTGCGCTGACTGCCCTGGCACAACTGCTCTCGGCGCACGATGTCAACGGGCTGGTCGCCTACGTGCAGTCGGCTCCGTTCCTGACCGCAGCCAGCATCGTGAGTGGTGCCGTCGCCTTTGTTTGGGGCCAGTGGAAGCTACGCAAGCGCGCCGTTGAAGCCGCCAAGATGGCAACGATCCTGCCAAACGATGTCGCGGTGACGAAATGACCATCTTCCTGAAACACCTCCTGCGCGCGTGGGCCGTGCTGCGAGGCGATGACCTGACCGCCCTCATTCTTTCAAAGGAAATCATCATGGCCGACTTCACCAAGCTCAATGCCGCCGCCGATCGCGTTGCCGCCAAGGTTGGCGCCGACACTGCCGCAATCGCCCAAGCCGCGCAGGACGCTGCCAACGTGCAGCCCGAGATCGACGCGGTGACCGCCAAGCTCGACGCGATCGCGCCTGAGCCCGCCCCGGTCCAGTAACGTGCTCATGCCGGCCAGTGCGTTCCCCTGGCGTGCTGGCCGGCTCCCCGCAAATGACAATCCCGGCGGATCGACTGTTGCAGACAGCGATGGCGACGATGGCGCTTGAAAGGAACACCCCATGCGCAAACTGATCTTCCTGCCCGCGCTGCTCGCATTGTCGGGTTGCGCCGGTCTTGCCCCGCTCTTGCTCGGCGCACCAGCAAGCCCGGCCGCCGTAGCAAACAAGACCACGCTCGACGAAACCGCGCTGCGTCTTGCCGAGACGGCCTATGCCGCCGAACGCACCGCGATCGACACCGCCGCCGATGCGGGCCTGCTGACCGGCCAGAACGCAGCCAAGGCCGCTTCGCTGGACAACAAGGCCTATGCAGCCCTCGGCCTCGCCCGACGCGCCTACAGCGCCGCCAACGCGGCTGACTATGCCGACGCGATTTCACAACTGCGCGACGCCGTCACTGGCGCGGTCGCGCTCATCAAGAAGTGAGGCCCACCATGAACCCGCTATCGATCATTCTCGCTGGTCTGCACGCCGCAGGGCCGATCCTTGCCCGCGCGCCAGAGTTTATCGGCTTGTTCAACCAGGCCGTGTCCGCGCTTCACCCGACCGACCAGGCATCGGCAAAGGCCGCGCTTGCCGACCTTCAGGCGGGCAATGACGCTGGTCATCTTGCGCTGCAAACCAAGCTTGCCGCGCTCGCCGCAAAGTGATCGTGCCGCCACGCCCTGACCCGTTCGATCGGATCATGGGCGCGGCGATCGCGGTGCTAATCCTGATTGCAATCGTCGCGCTTGGAGTAACTTGAATGGCGACCACAACCTATGTACGCCAGCGCGGCGAGACGATCACCATTGCCCTGACCGATACCGGTGCGACTTCGCCCGCCGCACCGCTGGTCACCGCGTATGCGCGTGCAATGGCGAATGACCGCGTGGTCGATCCGTCCGCGACACCAATCCGTTTGTTGCCGCAATACCGCGCCGCCGACGCCAACTACGGGGTCGGATGGACCATTTCGCTCGACGCTGGCGCTTGTGCAGCGATGCAGGCGCTCCGGTACGGCATCGACCTTAGAATTATCGATGGCCAAGGCGCGGCGACCAATTGCGACATGGCCATTCTCAAGATCGTGGAGCCTGCCAGCGCACTTCCTCTGATCGCGCCATCAACAATCACCTATCCCGATCCGACCGGGATCATCGTTCCGTTTTCCGGTGTACGCACGATCGCATGGATTCCCGACGCGCCTCTGTCCGCAGTCAACCCGGCTGCGATCGTTGGTCCGCCGGGCCCTGCCGGAACGGGCGGCGGTGGCGCTCCGGTATCTACCGTGGCAGCGTCAACCGGCGCGCAATCGGTATTTGTCGCGCCCATCACACGCGCGCTGCTCGCCATCAACGGTGTGATCCAGCGCCCGCAAGACTTTACCATCGCCGGAGGCAACGCCGCGCTCCCCGCCGATCTACTAGTGACTACAGGCGATATTCTGACCTTCATTCCGTACTGACGAAAAGGATAATTCAATGCCAGCAACTCAGGTGCGCGGTTCGACCCAGCTTATCTCCGGCTCAGTGACGTGGGACCGGATGGCCAGTGGCGCAATCGTTCCGCTCGCGTCAATCATCGGCAACGCCACGCTTCTGCTGTCGAGCGGAACCGTCGCTATGGCGGCGAGCCTCAGCTTGGGCGGCAACACGATCACCAACGTAGCCGCGCCGGTCAACGGCACCGACGCTGCAAACCGCGCCTATGTCGATCAAAAAACCGGCGGCATCGGCGGCATCCACGAGGTTCGCACCGCCGCGGTTGCCAACGTCAATATCGCATCGGCGCCCACGACCAACGACGGCGTGACTCTGGCCGCCAACGACCTGCTTTTGCTGACCGCACAGACCACCGCCTCGCAGAACGGGCCGTGGGTGTGGAACAGCGCCGCCGCTGCTCTCACGCGCCCGACTTGGTGGGCAGCCGCCTCAACGGTCAGCGAAAGCCAGTATTTCCTTATCGCTGAAGGCACGACCTACAAGGATACCAAGTTCTGGTGCACCACCACTGGCACGATCACGGTTGACACGACCGCGACGGCCTTCGCGCAGGACGGCACCGGCGCGGTCTATACCGCTAGCACGGGCCTCACGCTGATCGGAGGCGCGTTCAGCGTCAACTACGGAACGACATCAACCACGGCGGCTGCTGGCAACGACACCCGGATCACCGGCGCGCTGCAAACTACCGCGCTTGGCGCTGGCGTTCAGACCGCGCTCGCTATCGCGGTCGGTACGGCGGGCAGTCCAGTGATCAACGGCGGTGTCTTGGGCACGCCATCGTCAGGAACGCTGACCAACGCCACCGGGCTACCGATCGCTGGCCTGACCGGGCTTGGCACTGGCGTATCGACCGCGCTCGGGCTGGCCGTCAATGCCGGCTCTGGCTTGGCGGTGCTGTCGTCCGGCGTGCTCGCAGCGGGTCAGTTCCCGGCCCTTTCGGGTGACGTGACGACCACTGCTGGTGCGCTTGCCGCCACAGTCAACAACACCGCCGGGTCGGGCTTCGCCAAATACACCAACTTCGTGGCCAACGAAACTCCGGCCGGTTCGATCAACAGCAGCAACACGACGTTCACGCTGGCCAATACGCCCGCCACCGTGCGCGGCAGCGCTTCGTCGGTCCAGATTGTTCAAAACGGGATCGAACTCGACGCAGGTGCGGGCAACGATTTCACCATTTCGGGCACCACGATCACCATGCTTGCCGCACCGCAGACCGGCGACAAGCTGCGCGCATTTTACATGGTGTGATGATGGACGAGACACTGACCCCGCGCCTGATCGAGGCGCTTCACCGGCAGATTGGTCAACTTTCGGCCAACGTAATCGAGCTGCAACTGCGGCTTGGCGACGCGGTCGAAAGCAATACCCTGTTCGCTCAACAGGTGCAGGATCAAAGCGATCGCATCCGCAGCGATGCAGATCTTATCCGTGCCGTGCGCGATGAACGCGACAGGTTCCGCGCCATTGCCGAACCCACGACCCCAGCGAAAAGGAAGACAAAGTGAAGCGGATCATCATTGCGCTGGCAGCGATGCTGGCGCCACTAAGCGCGCTTGCCGCGCCTACGCAGATCAACCTGAATACGCAGGTTCAAGGCGTGCTGCCTGTGGCCAAGGGTGGTACCGGCGGAACGACCAGCACCGGCTCGGGAGCGGTGGTTCTAGGAACGTCTCCCAGCACAACGTCCGAGACACTGACCACGCCCACGATCAGCGGTGGGACGATCAACAGCGCGACGATCGGCGCGACAACGGCTGCCAGCGTCAATGGCACCACGATCACGGCCAGCACCGCCTTCGCCGGGCCGCACAACGGCACCGTGGGCGCGACGACGCCGAACACCGGATCGTTCACCACGCTGGCGGCATCGAGCACGGTCAGCGGCACCGGGTTCAGCACGTATCTGGCCAGCCCGCCCGCAATCGGCGGGACGGCGGCTGCGGCGGGCAGCTTCACCACGTTGGGCGCAAGCAGCCTGATGACGACGGCCGCGTCGACCACCAGCAGCGCGGGCATTCGCCTTCCGCACGGCGCCGCGCCGACCTCGCCCACCAACGGCGATTTGTGGACCACTACCACTGGGCTGTTTGCGCGCATCAACGGTGCGACGGTGGGGCCATATGGCAGCGGCGGCGGATCGCCGGGCGGTTCGACCACGCAGATCCAATACAACAACGCTGGCGCGTTTGCTGGTGCTTCGGGCATTACCACCACAGGCACCGAACTGACCATCGCACCGGCTGCCAACGCGACGCCGCTGACGATCTCGGGCTATTCAGTCACCGGGTCCGGCACGACTGCGATGGTGAGCACGGGCGGCACGCTCAACACGACAGGCATCGTGGATGTTGATTTCCAGAACATCACGAACACCGCGAGCAATTCGAGCAGCACGATCATTCGGCGGCAGGTTGGCGGGGTTGATAAGTTTAAAGTCGGGATCGACGGCAAGCTCACGTTGACAAACACGCTCAACATCCCTGGCGAGGGGTTCATCGACTCTCCGGGCGGTAACGAATGGTTCTTAGGCGTCAATGGCTCCCCGGCGTTTGGGGTGAACAAGTTTGGTTCATCTTCTGGCGGAGGTGTATGGGTTGCTAACGCGGGCGCGCTTATTTTTTCCAATGGTCAGTACCCGTCGGCAGGCGATCCTCAAATAAATCGTTACGCAGCCAATACGCTAGGCATCGGAACAAAGGACGCAGCAGCCCCGGTTGGCCAAACCATCCTGCATCAAAGTGTTGTTGGGGGTACTACAAATACTCCTGGTGTTAACTGGGTGCTTGGAGGATCTAAAGGCACCGGCACCGGAGCGGGCGGCAACATCGACCTACAAACCGCCACCGCTGGGACCACAGGCAGCTCGCAGAATGCGCTCGCCACCACGCTCTCGGTGCGCAGCGATGGCACGGTGATCGAAGGGCGCGGCTTTACCGTGTCGGGGCTTCCCACTGCCGGCACCGCGGGCCGGCGCGCGTGGGTCACCGATGCCACCGCCTGCACCTTCGCCAGCACGCCAGCGGGCGGCGGGTCAACCAAATGCCCGGTGTTCGACAACGGCACCGGATGGATCGAAGGTTAAAGGAGCAAGCACATGCCGCATTTCGAAAAAGACAATGTCGATACCGGGTTCGGCTTCATCGCCCCCAAGGCCGCGATTGCGGTCAACTCGTTCTCAGCATCGGTCGGGACGGGCACGATGTCCGTGACCTATGACACCTATGCGTCTGCCGAAGCGATGGACCCCGCCAATCCGGCCGATCCGATCCCCGGCAAGACATTCACCAACACGGTGCCGTTGGGCGAAGATGCGGTGCGGCTGCTGACCATGCTTCTCGGGATCATCGCCAAAGCCGCTGCATCGGAAACGCCGCCTGCTGGGTTGGATGGCGTGAAGTTCGTGCCGTAGCCCTTGCCGAATCGTTCGCACCCGCCGCACGTGGCGCGATGCTCTATCGGATCATCAGGAAAGACGGCGCGCCCTTGGCCGACCTGAACGGCAACGTGATTGAGTTCGCCACGCGGCAAGAGGCGGAAAGCTGGCGTATGAATGGTGATCGAGTGGTTCCGGTTCGCGCCTAACCCAACGTCACGCGCGGCGAATCGGTATCGTCGGATAGCGCGGCGCGGGCGACACATGGGCTGCAAGTCACTGCGCCATGTAGCACGCCGCAACTGCAACCTTGACCCGCGTAGTGATGGACGAACGCCCGCAACCTCTCGCACTCCCCCGCCAGCGCGGCGAGGCGGTCGGCTGCTTGGTCTACCCAATACTTGTCCTTGCCGAGATGTGGTGCCCACGAACGCAACGCCGCGATCAGTTCGTCATCCGTCATTTCGTTGCTCCAAGTGTGCGCGGACTTGCTGTCCAAGCGGGGTGAGCGCGAGTCCGGACCAGGTGGTTGTTCCAAGGCCTCTTTTGCGGATTGCCTTCAAGGTAGGCGCATTGGCGTGCCACCAGCGCAGGAAGTATAGCCCAAGCTGCCCATCTGGCTCTGCCCGCGCTAAAGCCTCCCGCTGTGCCTTCGTCAGCCCCTCAGCGATCTTGGCGGCGTCAATCATGGCGGTTCCTTGATGGCATGGCGTTGCTGATCGCGATGGCGGCATGAATCCCGGCGCGCATTTCCTTCTCGGCTTCGCGCGCCATGATAGCGCCGCAACCGATCATGGTGGATTTTTGCGCGTCGGTCAGCAGCGGCTCAATGCGGGCGTAGAGGCAGGCCAATTCCTGCATAGCCGGTACAAGCCAGAAGTCTTCGGGGAGCGTCTTGCGAGCCTTCTGCATCAAGCTGATTGCGTGCAGTTCGGCACGGTTAAATTCGTTCTCACCCATGGCGCCCATCCTGCTGGTCTCGAGGCTTACGCCTGAGTCCGCGCGTCCAGTTGCTCGGCGGGCAATCGCAACGCATCCCTTTCCCATGGCCACCCAGCGGCAACGGGAACGTTACACTTGACATACCAAACCCCCGGATGTAGTGTTTTGGTCATAGGAGAAGTCCCCGTGGCCAAGTCCGTTTTCGATGCCCCCCAGTTTAAGACCGAGGAAGGCGCGTTCGCCTACGTCGAGGCGCATCTGT
>JANXWC010000056.1 GCA_025351355.1 Hyphomicrobiaceae bacterium | reverse complement strand
TTGATAGGCCGGGTGTGGAAGCACTGCAAAGTGTGTAGCTTACCGGTACTAATAACTCGATTGGCTTGATTGCTCTCATTAAGCAATGCCCATTTGGGCATATAAAACGAAGACCAATTTTCATTGTCACGCTCCTTTGCCGACCTGGTGATTATATCAGGGTGGCTGCACCCGATCCCATTCCGAACTCGGCCGTGAAACGCCCCGGAGCCGATGGTACTCCGTCTTAAGACGCGGGAGAGTAGGTCGTTGCCAGGTCTGCCAAGGTGCGTGACAATTAAAAAATCGAGATCCCTTCTTACGATACGTTCAATAACGCCGTCCCCCCCTGGGGCGGCGTTTTTTGCGTTATAGGCGGTAATCAACTGCGCCACAGAGCCGGCCGTGCTGCTATGATTGTTGCGGTGTGGCGACAAGTCCGTCGTCGATGGCTGTCGATGCATGGGATTCTGACTGAAGCCATTTAATGAATTCACCGGCGTAGGGTTTCGCGTCCGCGTGGCGGGTGGTGAGCACGAAATAGCCCCGCGTACCTGCGACAGTGTGGGCAAACGGCGTAACCAGCGCGCCAGTGTTGATCAGTTCCTGCAGCAGCGGCATGCGCCCGAGTGCAACACCTTGACCTGCGATGGCGGCGTTGATCATCTGATCGTACTGTGAAAAATGCATCGTGCCTGCTGGTTTCAAATCGCCGATGCCGAGCGCTGTCAGCCACGTCCCCCAGTCGAACCAACTTTTCTGCATCCCCGGATAGTCCAGGTGCAAGAGCGGATGATGCCGCAGATCTGCGGGTGTTTTCAACGGCGTCGCGTCGTTGTGAAGCAAAACCGGGCTGCAGACAGGCAGTATTTCCTCGCCGAACAGCGGCACAGCGCCAGGCGGCATGCTGTCCCGATTGCCGTAACGGATGGCGACATCGACCAAGTCCCGATCAAGATTGACCTTCGCGTCTGTCGCCGTAATGCGTACGTCAATGTCGGGATGAGCGGTGGTGAACCGCTTTAGTCGCGGTATCAGCCACAACGCCGCAAAGCCGGTCGTCGTGGTAATCGAAAGATGGCGCGCCCGGCGGTCGGCGCGAAGCTCTTCAGTTGCACTCTGCAGGCGGCCGAGCACATCGACGGCAACCAGATACAACTCGTCTCCGGCTGACGTGAGTGACAAGGCGCGATGTTGCCGCTCGAACAAGGCGATGCCCAAGCTCTCCTCAAGCGCTTTGATCTGCCGGCTGACGGCTGACTGGGTGAGATGGAGTTCGTCGGCTGCCTTAGTGAAGCTCAGGTGGCGCGCAGAGGCCTCGAATCCCTGAATGAAAGCCAACGGAGGCAGATCGTAGCGTTTTCTTTGCATTCTCAAAACTCATGCAATGACTGCAATTTGATCGTTTGTCAGTCTTATAGAACAAGTTTCTATTGAATAAATATAGCGGTTAATCGCCAGCGCCAAATTTCGCATGAATATTTTTCATAGGATGGATGTCATGATCAACGAAAGCACCTGCAACCCAACCTTGATCGAGGCTGGTCGCTCCATTCGCCTCGAGGACGGCGTAGGCACGGAAATTACCAGCGTCAACGGCACCGTCTGGATCACACAGGAGGGCGACCCTCGAGACGTGATCCTGAGCTCGGGACAGTCATTCACGATCGACCGCGATGGATTGACCCTGGTGGTCGCGCTTGAGCAGCCCGCGTTCGCGCAGATCATGGCATCCGGAGACAGGGCAACGTTCGATCTGCTCGCCGTGGCGGGCGTTCTCGGGAAAAGGCCTTGCAACCCAGAGCCAAATGTTCGGGAATTAGTTGCGGGTTACTAACTTATTTTGCTTGAACGTTAGGACGGTCCGGCAGCCCGCCGGGCCGGGCCGTCCTATCCGCAAATCGTCACCCCGCCAATGTTACTGCGCGGGCAGCCAATACGCCGATCAGATGCGCTCGGTAGTCGGCGGCGGCATGCATATCACTGCCGAGCATCTTTGTGTCGACGGCGATGCCGCTCACGGAGTTCGCGGCGAACGACTTGGCGAGTGCCGATTCCATGGCTGGCACACGGAAAACGCCATCAGCGCCCGCGCCGGTCACGGTCACGCGCACGCCGCCAGCCGTTTCTGCAACTGCCACCCCGACCAACGCATAGCGCGACGCCGGATTGGCGAACTTGGCGTAGCCGAAGCGCTTCGCCACCGGGAAATGGATCTCGGTGAGGATTTCGTTCTCCTCGAGCGCGGTCTCGAACAGTCCTTTGAAGAACTGCTCCGCTGTCAGTGAACGCTTGTTCGTCTTGAAGCTTGCACCGAGCGCCAGTGCAGCTGCGGGATAGTCGGCCGCCGGATCGTTATTGGCTAGCGAGCCACCGATCGTGCCACGATTGCGCACCTGGGGATCACCGATGTTTTCGGCTAGATTGGCCAATTGCGGGATGGCCGTCTTGACCTCCGCTGAATTGGCTACCGCATAATGCGTTGCCATCGCGCCGACGACGAGTGTCCCATCTTTGCGCGAAATGCCATCAAGACCGGTGATGGCGCCGAGATCGATCAAGCCGGGAAGCCGGTTCAGCCGCTGTTTCAGGGTCGGAATCAGTGTCTGCCCGCCGGCGAGCAGCTTGGCGCCCGGCATTGCTTTGAGCGCCAGATCGGCTTCGTTGAGTGTGCTCGGGCGGCGATAGTCGAATGCGTACATGGTCTACCTCACTTGGGTGGAATCCAAGCGCCCTTCATGTCACGTCCACTTGGGCCGTACAGAGTGAGCGCTATTGTGCAGAAACCAACTAGGTTTTTTGACGTTACTTCTTTCGATACTAGCGATTTCGCTGCATCTAGACTTACGGAAAATGCTGCTAAATCTAGCTTTTTCGCCATTTCTGTTGCCATCGCAATCTCGGGGGCGACGTCCCCGCCACAGCGCTCCTTCACCTGAATTATCAAGCCCACATTACTGCCTGCGCGATATGCAGGGTTCGTATCATCGAATGGACCAGCTACCGCCGATTCCGTCATGGCCGCGAAGGCGGCCACCCAAGCAAGTATCGATTTGATTTGGCGGTGATGCGAAAGACGACCGGACATAATGTTCAAACCCTGACGTCGGCGTGCTTACTGTTGGCTTGCTTGGGTTGCCGCCTTCGCGGCCATGACTATAGTTTGTGAATTGACGTCAATCGACGCGATATCGACGGAAATTCAGCGAACTTATTCAGCGGCCTGTTTGCGAGGCATCGCCTGCGCCGCCCGCCACACTGCTTGCGGTGTGGCGGGCATGGCGATGTTTTCATGGCCGAGTGCGTCGGTGATCGCATTGATCAGCGCAGGTGGCGCCGCAATCGCACCGGCCTCGCCGCAACCTTTGATGCCCAAGGGATTGGAGGGGCACACGGTGGTGGTCATGCCCACGTCGAAGGACGGCAGATCGTCGGCGCGCGGCATGCAGTAGTCCATGAAACTGGCTGTCACCAGCTGTCCGGCGTCGTTGTAAACAGCGCCTTCCAGCATGGCCTGGCCGATACCCTGGGCGATGCCGCCGTGTACCTGGCCTTCGACGATCATGGGATTCATCAAGGTGCCGAAATCATCGACCGCGGTCCAGCGCACCACCTTTGTCAGCCCGGTATCAGGTTCGATTTCCACTTCGGCGATGTGCACGCCCGATGGGAACGTGAAGTTCTTCGGGTCGTAGAACGCGCCCTCCTTGAGGCCGGGCTCGATGACGGAGCTGTCGAATTTGTGTGCGACATAGGCCTGCAGCGCCACCTCGCCGAAGGCCATTTTTTTGTTGGTGCCGCGCGCCGAGAAACTGCCGTCCTCGAAATCGACCTGATCGACCGGCACTTCCATGCATGCCGCAGCGACGGTGGTGGCCTTCTTGATCACCTTGTCGAGGGCCACAAAAATGGCACTCATGCCGACCGCACCGGAGCGCGAGCCGTAGGTGCCCATGCCCATCTGCACCTTGTCGGTGTCGCCGTGCACGATCGACACCTGCTCGATGGGGATGCCGAGTTTGTGTGAGACGAGTTGTGCGAAGGTTGTCTCGTGGCCTTGGCCATGGCTATGCGAGCCCGTCAGCACTTCCACCGTACCGACTGGATTGACGCGTACTTCTGCGGATTCCCATAGTCCCACGCCGGCGCCGAGCGAGCCCACGGCCTTCGACGGTGCGATGCCGCACGCTTCGATGTACGCCGAGAAGCCGATGCCGCGCAGTTTGCCTTGCTTGGCGCTGGCATCGCGGCGTTTGGAGAAATTGGCATAGTCAGCCATTTCCAGTGCTTTTTTCATGCTGGCGGGGTAGTCGCCGATATCATAGGCCATGATGACAGGTGTTTGATGCGGGAAAGTCTTGATGAAGTTGTGCATGCGAAATTCCGCCGGATCCTTCTTCAGTTGGCGCGCGCTCACTTCCATCAACCGCTCGACGACGAAGGTCGCTTCTGGCCGCCCGGCGCCGCGATAAGCATCGACCGGCGCCGTGTTGGTATAGACGCCATCGACCTCGCAATAGATGGCGGGGATGTCGTATTGGCCAGACAGTAGCGGCGCATAAAGATAGGTCGGTACCGACGAGGAGAAGGTGGAGAGATAAGCGCCCAAGTTGGCGATGGTTTTGACGCGGATCGCTTGCACTTTACCCGTCGCATCGATGGCGGCTTCCGCCGTGGTGATGTGATCGCGGCCGTGCGCGTCGGACAGGAACGCCTCGGTACGGTCGGCGGTCCATTTCACGGGGCGGCCGACCTTCTTGGCGGCCCAGGTGCACACCACTTCTTCGGCATAAATGAAGATCTTCGAGCCGAAACCGCCACCCACATCGGGAGCGATGACGCGCAGTTTGTTCTCCGGCGCGATGCCGATGAACGCCGACATGACAAGCCGCGCCACGTGCGGATTCTGGCTGGTGGTGTGCGTCGTGTAGCTGCCGGAGCCGCGATCGTATTCGCCGATCGCCGCGCGCGGTTCCATTGCATTGGGGATCAGCCGGTTGTTGACAAGCTCGATCTTGGTAACGTGCGCCGCTTTGGCAAACGCTGCATCGGTGGCCGCCTTATCGCCAAGATGCCATTGATATACGGTGTTGTTGGGGGCTTCGGGATGAATTTGTGGCTGTCCCGGCTTTTGCGTCGACGCCACATCCACCGTGGCTTTGAGGGCGTCGTAATCGACGTTGACAAGTTCGGCCGCGTCTTTGGCCTGATTGAGCGTATCGGCGATCACCACCGCGACGTGATCACCGACATATCGAACCTTGTCCACGGCCAGCGCGGGGTGGCCGCCTGCCTTCATCGGTGAACCGTCCTTGGAATGGATCATCCAGCCGCAGATGAGCCCACCGATCTTGTCGGCGGCCAGATCCTTGCCGGTGAGGACTGCGCGCACGCCCGGGGCCTTTCTGGCATCCGCAATGTCGAGGCTTTTGATCGTCGCGTGCGCGTGCGGCGAACGCACGAACACAGCATAGGTTTGGCCGCTACGATTGATGTCGTCGGTGTACTGGCCGTTACCGGTGATGAAGCGGAAATCCTCGCGGCGACGGACCGATTGTCCAATGCCTGATGGGTTGGTCATGATGGGGGCTCCGGTGAATAGTTTCATGCGTAGGTTGGGTCAAGCGCTTGATGCTGAGCATCGCTCCGCGATGATGCGCGACCCAACATGCTGGATAGGCGGGTGCGTTTGTCGGGTCGCGCCAAACGGCTTGACCCAACCTACACGCCTGCCAAATTGGCTTTCACGCTGGCGTTTTGGCCATGGCGGCGGCACCGGCGCCGACGGCTTTGACGATGTTGTGGTAGCCCGTACAGCGGCAGATATTGCCTTCCAATTCCTCACGTATCGTTTGCTCGTCGAGCTTGTGACCTTTGCGATTGACGATATCGATCGACGCCATGATCATGCCCGGCGTGCAGTAGCCACATTGCAGCGCATGGTGTTCGCGGAAAGCCTCCTGCATAGGATGCAAATTGCTCTCGCTGCCGATACCTTCGATGGTTGTTACCGTGGCGCCTTCGCAGGCGATGGCCAGCGCCGTACATGATTTTATGGCACGCCCGTTGACGTGAACGACGCAGGCGCCGCACTGGCTGGTATCACAACCGACGTGCGTCCCTGTCAGCAGTAACTGCTCGCGCAGGAACTGCACCAGTAACATGCGCGGTTCGACATCTTCCGATACTGATTGACCGTTGACGGTCATTGACACCTTGGACATGCGGGGGCTCCCTTTGGTGGCGGCTTTTTGGATGGTAGCATCTGCCGACCGGAAAGCCTGCGCAAGGGACTATTTGTGCGGAGTTGGTATTCTGTGTTCTTGGGTCGCCATACTCGCGCCTTGGTCAATTTACCCCGCTGCGGCCCGTCCCATTGACGCCTTCCACGCTTAGCTGCATAGCCAGCGCCAGCAACTCAAGCCCCTGACAGGAGACATGTTCCCATGGCTGTAAAAGTCGCCATCAACGGCTTTGGCCGTATCGGCCGCAACGTGCTGCGCGCGATCATCGAATCGGGCCGCACCGACATCGAAGTCGTGGCCATCAACGACCTTGGTCCGGTCGAAACCAATGCCCATTTGCTTCGCTTCGACAGCGTACACGGTCGCTTTCCGCATAAAGTGACGGTCGAGGGCGATACGATCAACGTCGGTCGCGGTCCCATCAAGGTCACTGCCGAGCGCGATCCGGCCAAGCTGCCGCACAAAGCCATGGGCGTCGATATCGCGCTGGAATGCACGGGCATTTTCACGGCCAAGGACAAGGCGATGGCGCATATTGCCGCCGGCGCCAAGCGCGTGCTGGTGTCGGCGCCCGCCGATGGCGCCGATCTGACGGTGGTGTTCGGCGTCAATCATCAGAAGCTGACCAAGGATCACATCGTCGTTTCGAACGCGTCGTGCACGACGAACTGCCTGTCGCCCGTCGCCATGGTGCTGCACGAGGCGTTCGGCATTGAAAAGGGCATGATGACGACGATCCATGCCTACACCGGCGACCAGCCGACGCTTGATACGATGCACAAGGATCTCTATCGCGGCCGTGCGGCTGCGCTGTCGATGATCCCGACGTCGACGGGTGCTGCCAAGGCCGTCGGTCTGGTGCTGCCGGAACTCAACGGCCGCCTCGATGGCTTCTCCATCCGCGTGCCAACGCCGAACGTGTCGGTAGTCGATCTCAAGTTCATCGCGAAGAAGAAGACGACGGTTGCGGAAGTCAACGCGGCAATCAAGGCGGCGTCGGAAGGCAAGCTGAAGGGCATTCTCGGCTACACCACCGCGCCCAATGTTTCGATCGACTTCAACCACGACCCGCATTCGTCGATCTTCCACATGGATCAGACCAAGGTGATGGATGGCACGATGGTGTCGGTGCTGGCCTGGTACGATAACGAATGGGGCTTCTCTAACCGCATGAGCGACACCGCAGTGGCGATGGGAAAGTTGCTGTAAGGGATTAATCGGGCGTTGACGCTTAAACGGATACCCTCGCCCGTCGAACGATGGGCGGGGGATTTTTATGCGTTCAGGAAAAATGGCCACTCTAATTTTGCTGCTTTTGGTGGGCCTCAGTCTCTATCCATGGGATGAGCGAGGAGCGGATATCAATGCAACCTTCTTGAGAGTTAACAGCAGTGCGGGCCGATAATTCTACAGCAGGCTATAGTCGTCGAAGTTTTGATCTTGTTGAAATATGATGTAATATCGACGTGTTCCGAACTGACTGGACATCAACGATGGATACTTTGGACTCGGCCCAAGCCAAGCGCCCAGAAGACTTGGCGCGTGAACGCATCACTGTTGAAGCAGGCAAATGCGGCGGCCGCCCCTGCGTTCGTGGCACCCGCATGCGCGTCACTGATATCCTGAGCCTGATGGCTGCAGGCGCGACGCGCGAAGAGGTTCTGGCGGACTATCCGCATCTCGAAGCGGACGATATCACGGCATGCTTGAGTTACGCCGCAGCGCTCACGGAGCAACGATTGCTGTCGGTGGCGCATGCCGACGTTTCTGGTTGATGAGCAATTGCCGCAAGTCCTCGTGCGATGGCTCGTTTCGCATGGCCATGATGCTCGGCACGTCGCTAATCTCGGCTTGAGCAGTGCGAGCGATATAGAGATTGCGACATTCGCCAAGTCACAAGACTTGGTCGTCGTGTCGAAGGATGCAGACTTCGTGTGGCTGCACGCGCAGGATCCGGCGGCGTTTCGATTGATAGTGTTGCGGCTGGGAAACTGCACAAATTCTGAACTTCTTCGTCGGCTGGACCGGGTCTGGGCAGAAACAGTGGCGGCGTTGGTCGCGGGCGACCGGCGAATCGTGATCGGTCCATGAGTTTGATTGCGCATCGGATTGCATCTTACCATTCACCATACCACCAAAGTTTGCGCCTGCCCGCTTCGCACCCAGGCAATGATCCGGAGACGGGGATGTGCTATAGGACTGCACACGCAATCTGTGGCGGAACCTCACGTGGCCCAGTTGAACAAACAACGCATCCTGCTCATCATCGGTGGCGGGATTGCCGCCTATAAATGCCTGGAGCTGATCCGGCGCCTCAGGGATCACGGCGCCTCTGTGCGCTGCGTCATGACGCGGGCGGCGCAGCAGTTCGTTACGCCGCTGTCGGTTGGCGCGCTTTCCAATGAGCGTGTGCTGACCGATCTGTTCGATCTCGATGACGAGCGTGAAATCGGGCACATCCGGCTGTCGCGCGACGCGGACCTGATCGTGGTTGCACCGGCCACCGCCGACCTGCTGGCGAAGATGGCGGGCGGCCATGCAGCTGATCTTGCCACCGCCGTACTGATGGCCACCGACAAGGCGATACTGGTGGCTCCTGCCATGAACCCGCTGATGTGGTCGCACGCCGCGACGCGCCGTAACGTGGCGCTGCTGCAGGCGGATGGTATTCACTTTGTCGGCCCCAATGCCGGCGAGATGGCTGAGCGCGGAGAAGCGGGCGTCGGCCGCATGGCGGAGCCGGCGGAAATTCTGGCGGCCATCGCCGCGCAACTGGCTGGCCGGGTGATTGCCGGGGCGCTGGCCGGGCGGCGTGTGCTGGTGACCGCGGGTCCGACGCACGAACCCATCGATCCCGTGCGCTATATTGTCAACCGTTCGTCAGGTAAGCAGGGTTATGCCATCGCTGCGGCAGCCGCCGCGTTGGGGGCGGACGTGACGCTTGTTTCCGGTCCGGTGGGCCTCGCCGATCCGTCGGGCGTGCGCGTCGTGCGTGTCGAGACGGCGGCGCAGATGTTGGCTGCAACAACCGCGGCGTTGCCGGCAGATCTGGCGATCTTTGCGGCGGCCGTCGCCGACTGGCGTGTGGCCAATGCCGCGGACGAAAAGATCAAGAAGGGAGCTAAGGCTCCGTTGCCTAAGCTCGACCTGGTCGAAAACCCGGACATTCTGAAGACGATTGCGCACCTGCCGCCCAGCCAGCGCCCATCACTGGTGATCGGTTTCGCGGCTGAAACGGAAAACGTCATCGAGCACGCGCGCAAAAAGCGAAAATCGAAGGGCTGCGACTGGATCGTCGCCAACGACGTTTCACCCGAGACGGGCATTATGGGCGGCAATCGCAACACCGTGCATATCGTCACCGCTGACGGCGTCGAAGATTGGCCCGAAATGGACAAGGACAAGGTCGCCGAGGCGCTCGTCGCGCGCGCTGCCGCTCATTTGGCGGCAACGACCGGCAAAGCTTGAGTTCAGTCTTTCGGCACGCTGGTGGTCAGCGCGAGCGCGTGCAGCACTCCGCCCATGCGGCCTTCCAGCGCTTCATAAACCATCTTGTGTTGGGCAACTCTGGTTTTGCCGCGAAAAGCCGCCGTGGTCACCGATGCTGCGTAATGGTCGCCATCGCCTGCGAGATCCCTTATTTCGACCTGCGCATCTGGAAATTTGGCCTTGATCAACGTTTCGATTTCGTTCGGATCCATGGGCATGAAGTGGCGCTCGCTGTCGGGTTGAAAGTTCGGGCTGCGATATCATAGCCCATCTTTCCGGTGAATGCCGTGCACTTCAAGCGGGAGCGGCCAGAAATTGTTCGACTTCATGTCGCGACGGCAGGGAGGACGCCGCTCCTTTCCGGGTCACGCTCAACGCGGCGGCGGCGTTAGCGAACCTGGCCGCGGCGATGGTGGCTCTACCCATTAGCAATTCGGCGACAAGCGTACCAACGAAACAATCGCCGGCGCCAGTCGTGTCAATGGCGGTGACTGGGAGGCCGGGGATGAATACCCCCGTCGCTCCACGTTCATGCACAAAACAGCCGGTTGCCCCGAGCGTTACAACGAGAAGGTCCGGCCCGCGCGAGAGCACTTCGCCCGTGAGGGAGTTGAGGTGTCCGAAGTCCACGGGGGCGAGCGAGCATTCTAGCCCTGACAGTGCCGTGAGTTCGAGTTCGTTGACGATCAGAATATCGGTCGCCGCCAGCAGATCTGCGCAAAGTGGTTGGAACGGCGCCGCGTTCAGCACTGTGCGTGCTCCGCACGTCCGCCCGTGCTGGAATGCGAGGGCGACTACCGCCAAAGGCACCTCCAATTGGCAGACGATGCAATCGCCCGCCATGGCGGCCGGCATCGCGACTGCATCACCCCAATATTGATTGGCACCCGATAGAACCGTGATGGCATTTTGCCCGTCGGCATCGACGGTAATCAGAGCAAGACCAGTGACGGCCCCCTTAACAACAGCAATGTTGGAAATATCAATGCCCTCAGCGGTCAGGAAGGACTGCATGTCCTGGCCGAACCCGTCGTTGCCGATCCGGCCGACAAACGACACGCTGCCACCGGATCGCGCAATTGCGACGGCCTGATTGACGCCCTTGCCGCCGGGAAATAATGCTCCGCGCGATGTAATTACGGTTTCACCGGGACGCGGATGATGCGCAACGTAGGCCACCACGTCCCGATTGATGCTGCCGACAACTATGGCCTTGTTCATGCGTTCGACCGCCCTCGACACCCTGGCTGCGAACAAATCACATCGCAACGATAACTGGCTGAGAGAGGTGACGGTCGGACTCGGCTTTGCGACGCCACTAGCGGGTCAATGCAATTTCAGGGTTTGGCGCTCCGCCTTGCACAGTGTAGCAACCAGCTTGGCCTTGGCCGATACCTCGTCGGCAGCATAACCGGACGGGGCACTGTCGAGCGCGTAGAATCGCCACGTGAACCGATGGTCGGAGGGAGCCGAAGCAGATTTCGTAATTGAGCCGATTGCAATATGCGGCTCTGATGCATCGTAAAAATTGACGACGCCAGTATGGGGACAATGTTTACTCAACAGCACGGATCGCCTCCTTGCGCGTTGTATGCCTCGGAATATCCCCCAATATTCAAGTGTGTTTTTACTGCTTAACTAAGGCTACCACTGAAATGTGACAACGCATAGGCAAATGGCGGTAACAGCATCACCATCTTGAGATCTAGGTGGGCAGCTGCGAGATTGCACTGCAGCAAAAATCATCTTGGTCAGCGGTTCGTCAGTTTCAGCTCAATGCGCCTGTTGCGCCGCAAGATTTCCTCGGTCGCGCCGTCTTCCAGCGGCTGGAATTCACCATAGCCGGCGGCCACCAAGCGTCGCGCGGAGACGCCGCGACTGATCAGATACTTGACCACCGACGTCGCGCGTGCGCTCGACAGCTCCCAGTTGGAAGGAAATTGCGGGCTGTTGATGGGGCGAGCGTCGGTGTGGCCGTCCACTTGCAGCGACCAATCAATCTCCTTTGGGATTTGCTTTTCCAGTTCAACAATGGCCGCTGCCAGCTGATCGATAGCAGCCAAACCTTCGACCGTCATGAGCGCCTGCCCAGAAGGAAACAGCACTTCGGACTGGAATACGAAGCTGTCGCCGACCACGCGAATGTCTCGTCGGTCGCGTAACAATTCGCGCAGTCGTCCGAAGAAATCCGAGCGATAGCGTTGTAGTTCCTGCACCTGCTTGGCGAGCACGACGTTCAGACGCGCTCCCAGGTCAGAAATGCGCGTCTGGCTATCCTTGTCTTTAGCCTCAGCGGCTGCCAGCGCTTCCTGGATTGCCGCCATCTGCCGCCTCAGCGCCGACAATTGCTGGTTGAGCGCGTCCACCTTAGCGAGAGCTTCGTTGGATATCGATTTCTGATCATCCAAGTTTTTGCTGGCGGCGGCAAAGCGCTGTTGGGCGTCTTTGGATTTTTCATCCTCGCTGCCGACCAAACCGCTCAGGCGGGAATTCTCGCCGCGCAGGCTGGCCAGCGAGGCCTGCAATGCCGCCAATTCATCGGCGCTCGACTTGCCTTTTGATTTTTCAAGCGACAACAGGCTGGTCAGCTCGGAGATTTGCCGCGTCAGTCGCTTGAGTGCGTTGTCCTTGCCGTTGGCTTCCTGGCTGACGAAATACTGCGCCAGCATGAATATTGACAGGAGCAGCATCAACACCATCAGCAGCGTTGACAGCACGTCGACGTAGGCCGGCCAGAATTCGCCGTAACTTTCCCGTCGCCGACCGCGTCCGATTGCCATGCTAACTCTCCTGCCTGAAACCGGTCGCCGTCAACGCCGCCTACAGGCGATCTCGATCATTCAGCGCGTGCCACCGCGATTGATGGTCTGCGCCAGATCCTTCAGCACAGACGCCACTTCCGACTGTTGCGCCGACTGCTCGTCGACCCATTCGCGCACAACCTTCTGCTCGGCACGCATCTGGCGAACCAATTGATCGACGCCGACCGCCAAATTCTTGACCGTTTCATCGGCCGGACCAGAATCACCGGGCGCAAGGGATGGTCCGGATTGCGCGAGCCTGCTGGAAAGTTCGGAAACAACTTGTTGCATCTCGTAGAGCGCGACGGTCAGTTGTCGGCTGGCGGCATCGGAACCGCCGCCTCCAGCCGGGCTCAATTCGGTGATGCCCGACAGCCATTCTTCCAATTCGTTATAAAACCGCATGCTTGCATGGCTTGCCTGCAACTCCAGAAAACCCAGAATGAGCGACCCGGAAAGACCAAGCAGAGATGCCGAGAACGCCGTGCCCATGCCCTTGAGTGGCGCCGCCAAGCCGTCCTTTAGGTCTTGGAACAGGATATTTGAATCGCCGCTTTTGGTGTCCAGCGCGCTGATCGTGTTGCCGACCTGGCTGATTGTATCGAGCAAGCCCCAGAATGTGCCGAGCAAGCCCAGAAATACCAGCAATCCAACCATATAGCGCCCGGTATCGCGGGCTTCGTCGAGGCGCGCCCCGATGCTGTCCATCAACGAGCGCATGGACGTTGTCGATAGCGACAGCGTGCCGGTGCGGTCGCGCAGCATCGTCGCCATCGGCGAGAGCAATTTGGGGTTGGGGCCATGGCTCAAGCCGGGATCGGCAATGCGAAAATCATTGACCCAGCGAATTTCTGGATAAAGCCGTAGCACTTGCAGGAAGCAATACATGATCCCAAACAGGAACACGCCGACGATGAGGCTGTTCAAGAATGGATTGGTAAGCACGGCCGACTTGATCGTCGGCCATATCAACCCCGCCACCATGGCGACTATGATGATGAAAATTACCATGTTCAGGATGAAACGGCCCGGTTTGGAAACCGTTCGATGCAGCGGGGCTGTCATCAGTTCCGATTGTTTCATCTTTGCCATGAGTCGCTGTTTTCCCTGCGCATCGGCTGCGGCACGGGCCGGGCGTCGATGCACGGCCTTTCTGAGGCCAGACTAGAGTCACCGCAACTCCGGCACTGGTCAAGGCTTGGCGCACTCGGAAACAATCAGCAACATCAAATGCAAGGCTATTGTGCGACGACAATCGGGCAAGGATGCGGTTTTGCGGACCTGCGCCGGTCGTTGGTTGAGGCCGAATGGGCCAACCGCAGCCGTTTTACCTGTGTTTCGGTCGGCAATCTTTCATTCACAAATGGACTTAATTTTCCGTTCCGCCATATCGACGTGAAAGTGGTTCCGATGTGCCGAATTTGCTTCCGGGCCAAGCACCGTTCCAAAGATCCGGCAAGCGGAATCATGGGCAGCCCGCAAGAAGTCAGTCTTGCCGGGATTGTTTTCGTCCATGGGCGTGAGGGCGGGGCCGCCAAGGTGGCGGGGTGCAGTCGTCGAATGCAGGCCGAGCCCCGTGTCGACGTTGGATGGCAGTCCCAGGTCGATTGTGCCGCCGCCACTGCGTGGCACCAAAGCGAGCGGAGATTTTGCCACCTCGACCACCTGTGGGGCGACGTTCGGCGGGATCGAGCCGGTTGCGATGGCGGAAGGCGCCGTAGGCTGACGAGAAGCCGTCGCATTGCCTTTGGTGGTTGCTGATCTGGCGAGCGTTTGCGCCGCTTCGTTCTTTTTTGCGGCGGCGACTTGCGCGGCAATTTCGCGTCCTGTCGGTCCCCAGTCTGCGAGAACTTCGCTCTGGCTTCCTTTGGCGGTGATGAATGCGCGGATATCGAGGGCATTGGCCTTGCCATGTTCACTCAGTCGGGTATTTTTTCGCCCGTAAGCGGTGCGACAGGAATACGAGCTCATCGTATCGATGCGGATGATTTCAGCGCCCAGGTGCTTGCGGGCCAAACTTTGCAGATCCTTCTTGATCCACAGATTCAGCGCCGCTGCCAGATCACATGTCACCGTCACTGGCGGTGAAAACGAAACCTGCGGCGACTTGCCGATGCTGATCAACTCCAGTGGGGCCGGTGTGCCACAGTCATGCTCCTTGAGTGGAGGGAGCCGTCTCGCTACGACATCCAAGCCGCGCAGCAATTGCGCGCAGCGGGCCAATTCCTTGGTTACATCGCCTTCCGACCAGCTTGCTACCGGAAGAGGCGAAAGCGGTGCTTGTTGCCCTATCGACACATCGTCATGCGCGGACTGCGCCGTCGCGGGCAGCGTTCCAACGCTGGCTGCGAACGCAAGGGCTAACGGCCAGCAGCCTATCGACATAGACCGAGTAATCATCTTCGTCTCGTTTCAAGAGTCGATGTCGGCGACGCCTACAAACTTGGACACCTGAACCAAAAAAATACGCCACTCAACCGTGGAGCGGACGAAGTCGTCGACGACGACGACAGCACTGCCTATATACAGACCGATTCGGCCACGGGCCGTACGCACAGTTCTGTATATCTTATACTGGCGAGATAAGCCGCCGTGACGGCCATACTAAAGTGTTGAGATCGAGGAATATCTGTGCATCAAGCCGACGAGATTAAGTTACTTGCAGGGTTAAATTGTGACGCAGTTACGGTGACAGAGGATGCCATCGTGAAAGAGGCAGCCGTTGTCCGAATAAATCTCTCGCACCCTCGGGCAGTTCGCCAACTCGTAGATGTGCCGGCTCAGCTGTCTCACTGGGGGCGGTCGCCGGACGTCTATGCGCTGCTGCTGCAATCGACGGCTTCTGACGAAGCAGCGGGTCGGGCTGCGGCGGTCGCGTCTGATGGTGCCCGCGGACAAAACTTCGCGGAAACGTTGAAACTGATGTGGCGCCTGGAGTGCTTTGCCAAGCCACTGGTGTCGCTGCTCGATGGTGCGATTTCGCCTGATCATGTCGGATTGACGACGGTTGGCACCCATCGGGTGGCCGGAGATAATTTCAGCGTCGCGCTGCCGCGGTTCGCGCCAGGTATTCTGCCGGTGGCCGGCATCGCTTATGCCCTGTCGCGCCTGGCGCACTCGCGAGGCATGGAATGGGCACTGGTCGGCCGCACAATCGATCGAGCTGAAGCTTACGCTGCCGGGTTGATCACGCACTGCATTCCCGATCGGGCTTTTCCCGATATCATTGCCGCGCTGGCCGACGGCCAGCCGGTCGATCCCGTCCTGGACGCCCTGCACGAAGATCCCGAACCGTCGCACAATGGGCTAGATGCGGAGCTTATCGCGCGTACGGTTGGGAAAGATAATTTGCCAGCCATCCTTGCTGCCCTCAGCCACGAACGGGCCGCGCCGCGCGAATGGGTCGACGCCGCTGCGCACGCGCTGACTGCTGAGCCGGTCTTTGCAAGCGAAGCGGTGCATCGGCTTATCCGTATGGCGCGGGGGATGGAGATCCGCGATACACTCGTCATGAGCTACCGACTTGCGTGCAATATGCAAGTGGCAGTGGTTGATAAAAAATCTTCGATCGATGCATTATTTTTAAAGCCGGAAAACGGCGATTTAGACTTGCCGCAGCGGTCGGAAATAGAAAATGGTCGATTTTGAGACACTTTCGTCAAAAAACGCACGAACTTCGGTTATCAAGTCATTGTTCATTTACCAATGCATTTAAGGGGGGCTTAGGAGCTATCTGGTAACTTCCTAGTCAATCCGGAACACCGGGATGCGTCAACTCCAGCATGAAAACGGCAGGGAAGTTTACTATGAGTGTTGCTTTGAATGTCGCGCGCCCAATCGCGCCCAAGAAAGATGTCATCGTCGAAAGTGAATATCTGCAGTCACTGCGATTGATCGAACGTCTGCATCGTCTGCTGCTCGATGTTATCAAAGATGAATTCGATCGCCTTGGAGGTTCCGAGATCAACAGCGTGCAGGCTCTGCTGCTGTATAATATCGGTTCAAGCGAATTGACCGCAGGTGAACTTAAAACCCGTGGTTATTATCTAGGTTCAAACGTTTCCTATAATCTAAAGAAACTCGTTGATATGGGCTATATTCACTACAAGCGCAGTGATACGGATCGCCGCTCGGTACGTGTCAGCCTGACTGACAAAGGTAAGGAAGCTTGCGAGGTGGTGCAGGATCTTTATCAACGCCAACTTGGCACCGTTGAGCAGGTCGGCCAGGTCAGCTTCGAAGAATTCAAGGCTCTCAACAAGTCGCTGGTCCGCCTCGAACGCTTCTGGTCGGACCAGATTCGCTACCGACTGTAACGGCTTTTGCACCCGCCCAAGCCTGAAAGGCGTCGCACTGCGGCGCCTTTTTTATTCAGTCGCCGCATGCTGCAAAGTCGCGGCGACCGCGCGTTGCCAGCCGCGGAGTTTGCTCTTCCGCTGTTCGGTCGACATTTTCGGGACAAAACGCCGGTCGCGTCGCCACAGTGCCGAAAAGCCCGCCTGGTCAGGCCACACACCAGCACAATGGCCGGCCAGCCATGCCGCGCCGAGCGCTGTGGTTTCCAGCACTATCGGTCGGTCGACCGGGGCATTGAGAATATCGGCCAGGGCTTGCATGGTCCAATCACTGGCGACCATGCCGCCATCGACGCGCAACACGGTTTCCGCCGCCTGGGTCCAGTCGCGCCGCATCGCAGCCAACAGATCATGGGTCTGGAAGGCCACGCTCTCCAAGGCTGCGCGCGCGAACTCGGCGCGACCTGAATTGCGTGACAAGCCAAAGATCGCGCCACGCGCCTCAGCTTGCCAGTGCGGCGCCCCAAGTCCGACAAATGCCGGCACCAAGACAACCTCCTGCAACGGATCGGCCGCCTCAGCCAGCGCCGCAGTCTCCGCTGCCGAATCAATGATCCCAAGGCCATCGCGGAGCCACTGCACGGCAGCTCCGGCAATGAATATGGCCCCTTCCAGTGCGTAGTGGCGTTGACCTTGGAGCTGATAGGCCACCGTCGTCAGCAAGCGATTGGTCGACTGCACGGGTTCTGTTCCCGTATTCAACAATGCAAAACATCCCGTGCCGTAGGTCGATTTCATCATGCCCGGCGTGAAACAGGCCTGGCCAATCAGTGCGGCCTGCTGGTCGCCGGCGACGCCGCGAATGGAAATTGCCGCTCCGAGCAGGTTTGGCTCCGTCGTGCCGAAGTCGCTCGCGCAGTCGCGCACCTCAGGCAGCACGCTGCGGGGCACGTCGAAAACGCGCAGCAGGTCTTCGTCCCACGCGCCGCGATGAATGTCATAGAGCAGCGTGCGCGAGGCGTTCGTCGCATCCGTAGCGTGAAGTTTTCCGCCGGTCAGACGCCACAGTAGAAATGTATCGATGGTCCCGAAAGCCAGGTGACCAGCGGTGGCCAAAGTGCGCGCGCCGGGCACATTGTCCAGCAACCACTTGATCTTTGTTCCTGAAAAATACGGATCGAGCAGCAATCCGGTTTTCGCCGTGATTGCCGGCTCCAGGCCATCCGCTGTGAGCTGCCGGCAAATCTCGTGGGTGCGGCGGTCCTGCCAGACGATCGCGCGGTGGATTGGCTTGCCTGTACGCCGATCCCACAACAGGCACGTTTCGCGCTGATTGGTAATGCCGATGGCGGCGATATTCTGGGGGATCAGCTTGGCGCCGGCAATGGCCGTGCGCGCGGTTGCCAGGACGGTGGTCCAGATGTCTTCCACATCGTGTTCGACCCAACCCGACGCAGGAAAGTGTTGCGGGAATTCCTGTTGTCCGCTGCCGCATAGGCGAAGTGTGTCGTCGAACACGATGGCGCGGCTCGAAGTCGTCCCTTGGTCGATCGCCAGCACTGCTCCGCCCATCGCCCGTCTCCCGCTCGCTGACAATCTGATCAGTTGCCGATAAACTCGTTTCGCACCCGCGCCGTGTCGGTTCCAAGTGCGGGCACCGGGCCATAAGTGACGTCGGCGCCGACATGCAATGCCGCTGGCACCGGCATTCGTGTCGGTCCTGACGGGGTGTCAACCGTTGTGAGCGCGAGATGG
The DNA here is from genome assembly GCA_025351355.1 of Hyphomicrobiaceae bacterium. Lineage (GTDB taxonomy): Bacteria > Pseudomonadota > Alphaproteobacteria > Rhizobiales > Hyphomicrobiaceae > JABFRJ01. The sequence goes on along the minus strand of JANXWC010000056.1, from coordinate 67,225 downwards.
GGATGCGTGAGCAGCCCATGCACGTCGTTGACACGCCCATAAGCGATTTCCGCAGCGTCCAGCTCCGCGGCCAAAGTGTCGATAGGGCGCTGGGCAAAATCGTCCGCGATCAAGCTGTCCATTTCAACACGGTTCGCCACCCGCGCCACGTTGGTCGCCATGCGCGGATGCCGAGCCAGATCGGGACGCCGGAGCACCTTCTCAGCTAGCACGACCCATTCGCGGTCGTTCTGGATGGAGATCAGGATCGGTATGCCGCCTTTAGTTTCAAACACGCCGTAGGGCGCCACGGTCGGGTGTGCGAAACCCATGCGTTGCGGTGGTTTTCCGCCGGCTGTCTGCAAGAGCGGCACACTCATCCATTCGGCCATCGAGCCGAACAACGAGACCTGGACCTCGCCCCCTTCGCCGGTGTTTGCGCGCCGGAGCAGCGCTTCGAGAATACCCTCGTAGGCATTCATGCCGGTGGCAATGTCGACGACGGAAACGCCGACGCGCGCCGGTGCTTCTGGCCCGCCAGTGATCGAGGAAAGACCGGATTCGGCCTGCACCAGCAGATCATAGGCTTTGCGCTTGGCGTAGGGGCCAGCGACCGAGTAGCCGGAAATGGAGCAACAGATCAGCTGCGGAAATTTGTGCCGCAACGCAGAGATGGGATAGCCGAGCTTGTCCATGACACCCGGTTTGAGATTTTGGAGAAACACGTCGGCTTTGGCGATCAAGGCTTCGAACAACGCGCGATCATTGGCGTCGCCCAGGTCCATCACGACCGACTCTTTGCCGCGATTGAGCCAGACAAAATAAGCGCTTTCGCCATTGACGAGGGTATCGTAGTCGCGCGCGAAGTCACCCTCTGGCCGTTCGAGTTTTATCACGCGCGCGCCGGCGTCCGCCAGTTTACGCGAGCACAATGGGGCGGCGACCGCCTGCTCCAGCGCAACAACCAGCAGTCCGTCGAGAGGTTTGGTCATCACTGGTCCGAAAAAGGCTAAGCGCGATTTCGGCATGTTCCAGTGCCCGGCGCCAGATTGCAAGAGTAGCCGGTGGATGACTAGATCGATCGCCGGCTATTTCTTCTCCAGCAAAGCCTGTCCGCGCGTGGTGAGTACCTTCTGGGTCACCGCTGCGAACTTGTGCAGCAACCAAGGCAGCGTCAGTTCGCATCGCACCTCCCGTTCGCCGACCGTTACTTGACCAGAGACCATTTGGCCGAGGGCACCGACTTTGAAGTCAACGCGATCGCCCGACCAGACCTCGTGATGGACCTTCAGCAGCGGAAAGGTTTGTGATGCCGTGCCCAATGCCGGTTTCAGACGGCGCAACGCCTCTTCCTTGCCCAGGGTGTGCGGAATGGTAACAACGATCGGTGCCATTTATTGCCACCCAGCAGGCATCGCCTGTCCATCTATTGTAGGGCCGCGCCACGGTGCAGCGCCGCGCTTTTCCAGGTGCCTGCGCAGCAGCGCCATATTTTTCATATTGGCGCGAAATATGACGTCGAAGGCATCGCCGACGACGGGTATGGATCCGACTGCGGTGTCCAGCGCGGTGTTGGCCACCATGCGCCACAGCAACCACTTTGGCGCGCCGAGCTGGCGGGCCTCCCAAATCAGATACATTGAGACAGCGCCGGCAAGCAGGTCGCCGACGACGGGGAGCAGCCCGATAATGCCGTCCAGTCCGATCCGGATCTTTGTTCCGGGGATCGCAAACGCGCTATCCATCAGCCGCGCCAATGCCTCAAGTCGCAGTAGCGATCGTTCCGTCATCTCGATGCGGTCGGCCATCAGACGCCACCGTGCTGTTGCGAACTGAGGTGCAGATGGGGACCGTCACCACGAAGTCAAGTCATTGACCGAAATCCGCGGATTGTGCGCGCATCGGCGGATGCGGCTCACACATCAACGCTGGCGTTGAGGGCATTTTCCTGGATGAACTCGCGGCGGGGTTCAACCACGTCGCCCATCAGCTTAGAGAAGATTTCGTCGGCCTCGCCGAGGTCGCCGACCTTGACCTGCAGCAACGTGCGCGCTTCCTTGTCCAGCGTCGTTTCCCAAAGCTGTTCCGGGTTCATCTCGCCGAGGCCTTTGTAGCGTTGCAACGAGAGGCCCTTGCGTCCAAACTCGAAAATAGTATCGAGCAATGCCCGGGGCCCGGTGATCTGCTTCTCGACATCCTTGCGCTTGATGACGGATGGCGCGCCGTAAATCTCCTTGAGATGTGTGCGCCGCTCGCCGAGCCGTCGCGCCTCAACGCTGGCCAGCAGCGCGCGATCGATATGGCGGACTTCGGCGACGCCGCGCACGATCCGCTTGAAGACGAAACCGTCGTCGCCGAAGCTGCCGCTCCAGCCACCTTCGGTTTCGTCGGAGATACCGTCGAGATGCTTCACGACGTCGGCCGCAACCGCGTTCGCGTCAGCCGGATTTGACGTCAATTTGGGGTCGAACGCACCGCCGATCGCCGCCTGCTCTACTACGAAGCGCGCATAGCGCGAATGCAGTCCGTCGATGATGCCGACCGACGTTCGCGCCTGATCGATGATGTCGCGCAGGTCTTTGGCTGAGCGAACTTCGCCCGAGCCCAACGTCAGCGACGCATCTTCAAGGCCGCTGTCGATCATGTATTCATCGAAGGCACGTTGGTCTTTCAGGTAAGCCTGCGACTTGCCCTTGGTGACTTTGTAGAGCGGGGGTTGGGCGATGTAGAGATGGCCTTTTTCGACCAACTCAGGCATCTGGCGATAGAAGAACGTCAGCAGCAAAGTGCGGATATGCGCGCCGTCGACGTCGGCGTCGGTCATGATGATGATCTTGTGGTAGCGCAGCTTGGCAAGGTCGAAGCCGCCGGGATGGCCCTCGATCTGCCGGCCGATACCGGTGCCGAGTGCCGTGATCAGAGTGCCGATTTCCTGGCTCGACAGCATCTTGTCCATGCGCGCGCGTTCGACGTTGAGGATTTTGCCGCGGATCGGCAGCACTGCCTGGAACTCGCGGTTGCGCCCCTGTTTTGCGGAACCGCCGGCGCTGTCGCCTTCGACGATGAACATTTCGGTTTGGGCAGGATCGCGGTTCTGGCACTCGGCCAGCTTGCCGGGCAGCGAGTTGAGGTTGAGCGCGCCCTTGCGTTTGATCTCGCGCGCTTTCTGCGCCGCCTCACGGGCGGCTGCCGCTTCGACGATCTTGCCGATGACGATCTTGCTTTCCTTGGGGTGTTCCTCGAACCAGGCCCCAAGCTGATCGGCGACGATGCTTTCGACCACCGGCTTCACTTCCGAGGATACGAGCTTGTCTTTTGTCTGGCTGGAGAACTTCGGATCCGGAACCTTCACGGACAGGACGCAGGTCAGGCCCTCGCGGCTGTCGTCGCCGGTAATGGCGATCTTTTCCCTTTTGGAAATCCCGCTCTCGTCGGCATATTTCACGATCAGACGCGTCAACGCCGCGCGGAAGCCGGCCAGATGTGTGCCGCCGTCGCGTTGGGGAATATTGTTGGTGAAGATGAGCATGTGCTCATCCCAGCTGTCATTCCACCACAAGCTGACTTCGGCTGTTATGCCGTCCTTTTCGCCGCGGATGAAAATCGGCTGTTCGAGCAGCGGCCGACGTGACTTGTCGATGTATTTTACAAATGCGGCGACGCCGCCGTCGTAGAACATCTCTTCGACCTTGACGTCGGCGTGCCGCGCATCCGTCAGCACGATCTTGGCGCCGGAATTCAGGAACGCGAGTTCTCGGAGGCGCCGTTCAAGCGTCGGGGCGTTGAATTCGAGCACGTTGTGGAACGTTTCCGGGCTAGGCAGAAACGATACTTCCGTGCCGCGCTTGTCTTTGGGTGCTTCGCCCACGATACGCAGCGGACCGGTCGGCACACCGCGCGCAAAATCGATTTCGAACTCCTTGCCGTCGCGCCAGATGCGGCATTTGAGCCAGGTCGACAGTGCGTTGCAGACCGACACGCCAACGCCATGCAGGCCGCCGGAAACCTTGTATGAATTTTGATCGAACTTGCCGCCGGCGTGCAACTCGGTGAACACAATCTCCGCCGCCGATCGCTTGGGATCGTGATCGTCGTCTCGCTTGATGCCGGTGGGAATGCCGCGACCGTTGTCGCGCACTGTTGCCGAGCCGTCTGCATTGAGGGTGACGTGGCACTCCGTGCCGTAGCCGGCCAGGATCTCGTCGATGGCGTTATCGACGACCTCATAGACCATGTGGTGCAGGCCCGAGCCGTCGTCGGTATCGCCGATATACATGCCCGGCCGTTTGCGCACGGCATCGAGACCCTTCAGCATCTTGATGCTGTCTTCACCATAATCGGCGGCGGTCAGCTGCGGCTTGGCAGGTTCGCTGCCCGGCAACGAGGCCGGCAAATCGTTGGGTAGTGCGCTCATGCGCGAGAGGTCCTCTAAAGCGCTTCCAGTGATCAGATGCGGCGGCGGGACCGCCCTGGTGCGCGACAATCAATGATCCGATGGACGCCCGAGCCTCATGCTCGGCAGGGCGCACATCGGGGAAGCCGCTCATCTCTCGAAAATATCGGTTCTCGAAAAGATCAGTGCGCCGGCATCGGGAACGCTGGTCGCACAGGCGGCGGAATTGAGCCCGCAACGAAGGGCTTGTAGTGACACAGCGAGTATACAACACTGGACGCTGCGACGCACGCTCATTCGACAGTTTTTAACGGCTATCTATGCGATTTTTTTGGCAGCAAAATCAGTAATTTATTGGTGAAAATACGGCATCGATGCCGGCTGGTCGATCAAGCCGGAGAAATTGCCGTCAATCCGGCCTCTTCGACACAAAAAAACTGCGCGTTTCCGACCAATGGCGCGAACGGTTCCAGGTCGGTTCCGGTCATCCAGGCTTGCAATCCCAAGCGCAGGATTTCGTCGTACAAAGCGGTCCTTCGCGTCGGATCGAGATGCGCTGCGATTTCATCGAGCAGCAGGATGGGCCCGACGCCGTCACGCCGGCGGCTCGTCAGCTCCGCGTGTGCCAAAACCAACCCCACCAGCAGTGCTTTTTGCTCACCCGTGGAGCATTGCCGGGATGGCATGGACTTGGGTCCGTGACCGACCACCAGATCCGAGCGATGCGGCCCGACCAGTGTTCGCCCCGCCGCGCGGTCACGTTCGCGGGTCGCGGCCAGCTGGGTAATATAGTCTTCTTCAACGTCGACTGCGGCATGAGCGGCCAACTCGGTTTCGAGCGATCCCTCAATTGTCAGCGTGGCCCATGGAAATGGGCTGTCTGGAGTGCGCGCGCGACGTTGCGCAATCGTTGTCATCATCTGGCTGACGGCTTCCAGGCGTGCTGCGGCGATGGCCACGCCGGTTTCGGCCATGATGCGCTCGAAGGCTTCGAATTGGCTGCGATCGGTGATGCCATCGGCCAATAAGCGGTTGCGATTTTGCATGGCGCGGTCGAAGTGGCCGAGACGGGTCCGGAAGCGGGGGTCGAAACAAAGGATCAGCCGGTCGAGAAAGCGACGCCGCTCGCTGGCGGGACCGGTGAACAGGCCGTCCATCGCCGGAGTCAGCCAGACCATCTCCACGAGATCGGCGAGCGCGCCGGTACCGCCTTGAGTTTCGCCATCGATGCGCACAATCCGGCCCGACCGCGCTGGGCGGCCGGTTTGCGGCGCAAGACCGGTGCCGATCTCGTAAGTTCCAGACGCACAGTGGAGGGTGGCCGCCACCGACCAGCCGCCCGGCCCCGTCGCCCGTCCAAGGTCGGCGTATGGTGCTTGCCGCAACCCATGGCCCATTGCCAGCAAAGAGACGGCTTCCATCAGGTTGGTTTTGCCGGCACCGTTCTGCCCAACGAGCACCACGGGTGCAGGCCCGAACAAGAGTGTGGCAGAGACGTAGTTGCGGTAATTAGTCAGCACCAACCGTTCGACCCACAGGCGTTGGGAAACTGTGATACCGGCTTCGAGCGTATCCATGTCATGTCAACATTGCGCGAGCCTTCAGACCCGCATGGGCATCAGCACGTAGAGCGCATTGGCATCGCTGCCGTCGCGTACGATGGTCGGTGCGCCGGAATCGGCCAGTTTGAACTGCGCCGTGTCGCTTTCGAGTTGGCCGGCGATCTCCAGCAGATAGCGGGCGTTGAAGCCGATTTCAATGGGCGTCGAAGTATAGTCGACCGTGACTTCTTCTGTGGCACTGCCGCCTTCGGGATTGTTGACCGACAAGGTTAGTTTGGTGCCGTTGATGGCGAGTTTAACGGCCCGTCCGCGGTCGCTGGCGATCGTCGACACGCGGTCCACGGCGCTCATGAATTCCGCATTGGAGACGCGCAATTCCTTGTCGTTGTTCTGGGGAATGACGCGGCCGTAATCGGGAAAAGTTCCGTCGATCAACTTCGACGTCAAAGTCACGTCACCGATCTCGAAACGTACCTTGGCAGGTGATACCGACATGGTTGCGTTGTGCTCGTTGGCCTCCAATAGGCGGCCGAGTTCGTGCACAGTTTTGCGCGGCACGATGACACCGGGCATGCCTGCCGCGCCCGCCGGCTGTGAAACATCCATTTGGGCGAGCCGGTGCCCATCAGTCGCCACTGCGCGCAAAACGGCGGTTTCGCCGGACACTGCCGGATGCAGATAGATGCCGTTGAGATAATAACGGGTCTCCTCCGTCGAAATGGCAAATCGTGTTTTATCGATCAGCTTCTTGAGATCATGGGCGGGGATCTCAAAAGTGTGCGGATAGTCACCGCCAGAAAGGTCTGGGAAATCTTCGGCCGCCAGTGTCTGCAAGGCAAACTGGGACTGTCCTGAGACAATCGTCAGTCGCTCTTTTTCCGGGTCGCGCTTGATCTCGATTTCGCTGCCGTCGGGTAATTTGCGCACGATGTCGTGCAACAGATGCGCCGGCACGGTCACAGCGCCGGGCTGCACCACGTTGGCTGGGATCTGCTCGACCACTTCGCGTTCGAGATCGGTCGCCTTCAGGTGTAATACGCCATTGGCGGCCTTGAGAAAGACATTGGACAGGATCGGAATCGTCGTGCGCCGCTCGACAACGCTGGTGACATGGCCCAGGGCCCGCAATAGTTCCCCGCGTTCAATAACGAGCTTCATGTACCCTAGACCTCGATGCGTTGTCTCAGCGTTATGGCGCGCAAACACTTATGTAAACCAAATGCTTCCTCGCCGTCCTGCCACGCGACCTGAGACAAAACAAAGAGATAGCACAGCGCGACTCACTTCGCGGTCAAAGTGGCCTGTACCAGTCGAGTTTGCAAGTCTCGTGAACGAGATTACCAGCGCTGCAGGCCGCGCGATGAGCGTTGAAATAACAGAGCCCGGTGTCGACGACACCGGGCTCTCGACTAGTTTCAGGTGGAAATCAGCGACGTCAAGAGGAACGGCCGAGCTGAGATTTCAGCGTTTCCAGCTCGTCGCGCAGCCGAGTATTGCCCGCCAATTCGCGATCGATTTTGCGGATCGCGTGCAAAACGGTGGTGTGATCGCGATCGCCGAACCGCCGTCCGATTTCGGGCAGCGACCGCGACGTCAGTTGCTTGGCCAGGTACATGCCGATTTGTCGCGGCCACACCACCGACCTGTGCCGGCGCTGGGAGATGATATCCGCGCGCGTCACTGCATAGTGGCGCGAGACGATCTTGAGAATATCCTCGATCTTGATGCGACGCGGTTCAATGCCTTGAACCAACCCGCGCAAGACCGCTTCTGCCGTTTCCATGGTGGCGGGTGCCCGTGTCACTTGCCAGTTGGCGAACAGGTGATTGATGGCACCCTCCAGTTCGCGGCCGTTTTCGGTCAGTCGTTCCGACAACACGGTCAGAATCTCACGGCTGATCTCGAACAGTGGGTCAACGGCACGCCGTTCCTGCACGCGCCGTTCGAGGATCTTGTAGCGGAGTTCGCCGCTGAGTGGTTGCAGCTCGGTGACCAGCCCGCGTTGCAAGCGCGAGCGCATGCGATCATTGAGCCGCTCAATCTGTGCCGGCGGACGTGCCGAAGCGACCACGAGTTGCCGCCCAGCGTCGAGCAGCGCGTTGATGATATGCTCAAATTCCTGTTCGGTCTTGTCGCCTTGCATGAATTCGAAGTCGTCAATCAGCAGAATATCGATCGAGCGGAATTTGTTCTTAAAGGCGATCGCATCCTGCGAGCGGATGGCCTCGACGAATTGGAACAAGAAGCGTTCGGCGGTCAGGTACAGCACTTGGGCGTGCGGCGTGCGGCGTTTGACTTCCCAGGCGATAGCATGCAGCAGGTGGCTTTTGCCCAAACCTACATTCGAGTGCAAAAACAATGGGTTGAATCCACGGTCGTCGGCAAAGACGGTTTCCGCCGCTTGGATGGCGGCGGCATGTGCCATGCGATTGGACGGCCCGACGATAAACGTCTCGAATGTGCACCGAGCATCGAGAGGTGAGCCTTCGAAGCCATTGACAGAATTGCGTCCCACTTGCACTTGCAGCGCCTTGGCGTCGCCGATGAAGCTGCGCCGTTCCGCGGCTTGTGCGAGCATGGGAATTGGCCGCTCGTTGGCATTCGTCTCTACTTGGAGCGAGGGTTTAACCTGCATCGGGGCGGGTTGACGTAGTTGGACGTCGACCCGCTCGATGGCTGGAAACTCACTGCGACAGCAGGTGAGCAGATCATCCACGTAGTGGGATTGAATCCAGTTCTTCAGAAACTTGACCGGTACAGAAACCCGCAATGTGCTTTCATCAACGTGGTCAAACTCCAGCGAACCAAACCAGCACGAATAAACGTCGTCGCCCAATTTTGCTTTGATCATGGCTCGAATGCGTGGCGCCTTCAGTGCAAGTTCGGCCCGTGTAACATCGATTTCTTCTTGTTCTGCCGCATCTTCAACGACATCGGTAATTTCAAAGTGGTTCATTTGAAAGGTCTTTCCCGCTGAATTCAATTTTGATCCGCGCGAGACACACGTCCCCGTTCGTCCGCTTACCCTCTGCGAACGGGAATTACTGTCTCAGTAACGGTAGTCGCGTGAGGGTACCCGCCTCACGGGCGGCCGACGGCGACGTCGCCGCTCGGCATCATTGAAGACGTCCACATCCGCAATGCCCTTTTGGATGGGTCGTCAAAGTGCGACAGCAGCGATCGTCCGCTATCGTGTTAATCCGGTTCAAATCCTGAAACACGTTTCAGGGTATGGCCCATCAGACATCGCCGATGGATCGCCGGCGTGGGTCACCACACCCTTGCTGCGGATTGCGCCGACGGGGCGGTAGGATGCGATTGTAAATCGATGTTTTGCGACCCACACCCTCGTGGCAGCGCATGGCGCTGTGTGTCGGAAGGCGCTGTGTTGTCGCATAGTTTTAGGTCTACTGGGTCGGGGGAGCCAGGCACTCAGTTTACTCCTCATGAACAGATCTCTTCGGCCTCCCAAGTGCGTGTGCAATTGAGCGGCGCGGCGATCTGCGACCGCAATGAAACGCACTTTGAGCGTTTCATATTTGCTGCGTCGCATCTCTAGAGATGCCAAAGGTCTACGCAATATCCCCTAGTATTCGGCAAGGCCGACTCTAAGGAACACTTACACAAGACGCTATATTTAGGGATCTCAACTATTCGATCGGGGGGATCGATACACACAAGTGTTGAGAAACTCGAAGTCTCGACGGAAGGCTGAGGCCACCAATACTCGGTTCCTGTCGTCCGTTAACGATGTCTTAATGCAGAGCGCTGGACGGCGCAAACGAAAACGACTTGGCAATTCTTCCACAGGGCGCTCGGTTGAAGGCTCAAAACCGTGGACAAGACGCCGCTAAGTGACTGTTCAGAGCAAAAAACTGTGCAGCTTCATGACTTGCGTGTGACATCCGGCAAGCTGTCAAAATTGAAATTGCCGGTTGTTCAAAATGCAGAATCTGTTTGGCGACTATTGGGACCCGGGGCAGCCCGTTCGAGTCTGATGGGCACCGCGGAGGCTCGGTGCCCGTGATAAGGATTGAATCTCAGTCGTTTTTTGACAAAGCGGCGAATGGGCCTGACTGCTGAGAGCAAATGCAGCAACGCCGGGCGGTGCTATTGTGCAACAGCGAACCAATCCCGGCGTCGAACAACACGAAGGTGCAGTAGTCGTTATCCAAGCAGTGCATTTACACGTGCAGTCAGACGCGAAACTTTGCGAGATGCCGTCTTTTTGTGAAGCACACCCTTTTGCGCGGTGCTGATCAGCACAGGTTCCGCTGCTTTCAGTGCGGCCAGGGCGTCGGATTTCGAGCCGGCAGCGATGGCTTCTTCGACCTTGCGGACGGAAGTTTTCAAGCGTGAGCGGCGTGACTTGTTGATCTCAGTGCGGCGGACCATCTGGCGCGCGGCTTTTTTGGCCGATGATGTGTTGGCCATGGTGTTCTCCTAAGTCCTGTTGCGGGGTTGATTGGTGAAAGCAGGTAGCTGTGATGCATATTAAGGATGATGCCCGCGCCTGAGGCGAGCGCGAACATTCCGACCGACCTGGGTCGATGAGAAAGATGGCGTCGTATAGCCTTGACGCGCGCCAGCGGTCAACGTTCTGTCAAGCATTAAGTTACGTTTTTCCTGTCGCTTGGCAGTTCCCTCCCTCTAATTCACGCCCTCTAAAGAATTCGAGTGGAATGTGGGCGAAGTGGGTCGAGGTGGGGCGCGTTATGATTTCGATGGTAATTTGGGTAATTTCGTTGGCAGGTAGTATTGCTGCGATCTGTTTGGCGGTCGCGATGGACGCGCAAACGTCTCATCTCGGCGCCACCGCGCTGGTCAGTTTTGGCATCGTCGCGGCGGCCGTCAGCGACCATCGCGCGACTGACGTAGCTGGTGGATCTGAAAAAGCGCTTGCTGCCAGCGGCGCTCGCTACCTTGGCGTGTTGTGGGCCTGGAGTGCCATTTCGGCAAATGTCGCTTATGCCTTCCTGTTGGATTGGCCGTACTGGATGCCTGTTGTCGTCTGCATGTTCTTGGCGTGCGGGGTCTGCTTTTTCATGGCCTGGATCATGGATCGCGAGGCGGCAAGCGACGCGCCCGATCCGTTGGGTCTCAATCTGGCCGAGCTCTTGCCGATGAGCCAACTGGCACTCGGCGGTCTGATGTTGGGGGCGCTAATTGCTCTGCGTCGTCAACCAGAGTTGAGCATGGGCGGGGCAAACCGGTGGGTGGCGTTCAATTTGATCATCTGCACGGCAGCCGCATTGCTGACGCTGTCGGGTTATCTGCTGACGTGCCGGCGCGCCGCGATAGCGGAAGGTGATGTGGGTCAAGCTAACGACAAAATCCTGGACGCTGCAGTTTGACTTCGTTGGCGCGCGCCAAAAAATGCGCCCTGTGGATAACTCGGACAACTGCTTGATTGTTGTATGGAGATAGGGCGGTGATGTGAGAATCACGTATGATCGGTGACTGATAGACTTTCGACCGGTTGCGCCATACGCCATGAAATTTCCGCCGTCATTGCTGGACGACATCCGTGCTCGCCTGCCGGTGAGCCAGGTCGTGTCCCGAAAGGTCGCTTTAAAGAAGTCCGGTCGCGAATATCGTGGCCTTTCACCCTTCAAAACAGAGAAATCACCGTCGTTCTTTGTCAATGATCAGAAGGGGTTCTACCATTGCTTTGCTTCGAGCGAGCATGGCGATATCTTTACGTTCGTGATGAAAACGGAAGGGTTGAGCTTTCCTGAGGCGGTTGAACGCCTGGCGGCGGAAGCCGGCGTTCCCATGCCCAAATTCGAGCCGCGAACGCCGGAACTCGCGCAGAAGATACAAGTAGAAGAAGATGCGCGTTCGCGCCTCTATGCCATCCTATCTGCCGCGCAAGATTTTTTTGTCACTCAGTTGCGCAGTTCGGCAGGCGCCGTAGCCCGCCGCTACATAGAAGAGAAGCGCGGCCTCAGCCACGCCACGATCGACACCTTCGGCCTCGGCTATGCTCCCGCCAGTCGGTTGGCGCTCAAACAGCATCTGATAGGTCTCGGTTTTCGCCCCGACGAGATGGTGGCGTCGGGGATGCTGATCGGCGGCGACGATATTCCCGTCCCCTATGACCGGTTTCGCGCGCGCGTAATGTTCCCCATTGCAGATATGCGAGGGCGGATCATTGCTTTTGGTGGGCGAGCGCTCGAAGCCGACGTACCGGCCAAATATCTCAATTCGCCGGAGACACCGCTTTTTCACAAGGGCGCCGTACTGTTCAATGCCGCACGGGCGCGACCGGTGGCGCACATAAAGTCTCGGATCATCGTCGTCGAAGGTTACATGGATGTTGTCGCGCTGACTGAAGGTGGATTCGGCGAAGCGGTGGCGCCGCTCGGCACGGCTCTTACCGATGATCAAGTGCGCCTCTTGTGGCGCATGGCGGATGAGCCCATTCTTTGTTTTGACGGCGATAGCGCCGGTCAGAAGGCCGCATTCCGGGCAATCGAGACCGTGATGCCCTATTTGAAGCCCGGCACCAGCGTGCGCTTTGCGTTTCTGCCTGATGGCCTGGATCCGGACGACGTCATTCGGCAAAGCGGGCCGGCGGCGATGGAAGCCTGCCTGGCGCGCACACGCTCGCTCGTCGATGTCCTGTGGGACCGGGAGTGGGCCTCCGGCGACTGGTCGACTCCAGAGCGTCGGGCACAGCTGGAACTGCAACTCAATACGCTGATTGCGCGAATCGAAAACGCCAATGTGCGTGGCCAGTATCAGAAGGAAATTCGTGATCGCTTGTTCAGGGCCTGGGGCTCGCAGCGGCGTCCGGCCGACCGCACAAGCAACTATAGGGTGCCAAACAAGGCGGGAACTCGTCGATACGTGCCGGGCGGCGTGTCTGGTTATGCGCCTGCCGTTCGACTGCCGGCGAGCCAAAGCCTACGTGAAAGCCAGCTGGGCTCAGGTCCCACAACTGGATTCCCGCAACGTGAGGCGGTGTTGATGTTAACGCTCCTCAACCATCCCTGGTTGATCGAGCGCCGTTGCGAAGATATTGCGCAATTGGACTTCACGCACCGGGCTTTGGCTACCTTGAAGACGGCCTTGCTCGATATCGCGGCAGCGCACAGTAATTCGGGTGAGCAACCCCTTGACTCCAGCCAGCTGCAAACCCATCTGAGGGTGCTAGGGCTAGATGTCGTGGCAGCGCAAGTCAGTCGGGCCGTAACGCACACTGGTGACAAATTTGCGGCAACGGGCTCGGAAGCGAGTTCTGTTGAGGCCGGTTGGAGCCACGCCGTCATATTGCATCGACGGCAGGTCGATTTTCAGCGGGCTCTGGAGGCCGCAGAGCGGGCCTGGGATGCGGATCAGTCAGAAGAAAATGCAGGCCGAATTGCCGAGTTGAGGTCGCTTCAATCTCAGCGGTTAGATATGGATATAGCCTAGTGGGAGCTGCGTGCGCTGCTCATGCAAAAAATTATGTTGTATCGCAATGCTATTATGTAGCATTGATCGGACTTCAATCGCATTGAGGGCGCCTACGGGCGCCTTTATTCGGAAACGACGGCCAGACTAGTGCGATTAGTAGATGAGTTTTCTATTGCCGAGGCGGCGTCGTCTTGGATGACGTCGGCTTTGATTGTGTGTTTGGCTTTCAGCACGCATGTGGCAGCGAATCAACGTACTAACTAAGCGACGGGCCAATGAGCTGACGAACTTCAGGTTACGGACTTGGCGACACAACAAAACTGAATGCAGCCAAACATCTGGAACAAATGATGCCGCAGGTTCATTGGATCGATAAGTCCATTGAATACCAGTATTGTTTGGTTCGCTGGCGCATCGAATACAGGCAGCTGGGCTGATGATTTCCGCGCAGATTTGACGCGATTATCGCCAGCAAACGAGACACGCGGGACTTGCCGCGACTGACGGAACGGAGCACGCAAGGCATGGCGAAAGCGGCGGCAAAATCAGCGACAAAGGTCAATCCAAAAGACGATGAGCAGCCCGGCAAGGATGCGGAGGCGGCGGAGAAGGATTCCCCTCTTCTTGATCTTTCTGACGCCGCCGTCAAGAAGCTGATCAAAGCCGCCAAAGTGCGCGGCTATGTGACGTTTGACGCGCTGAATGCCGTGCTGCCGCAAGAGCAGACCTCTTCCGAGCAGATCGAAGACGTCATGTCGATGCTGTCGGACATGGGCATAACGGTCGTCGATAACGAGGATGCCGAGGAAAGCGCCGCGCCTGCCGAGGTCGATGAGCCGGCCGAGGAAGAAGAGCGCGCCGTCACGGCGCAGAGTCTGCCGGCAAAGTCGGAAACGCGCTCTGAACCGGGCGATCGCACCGACGATCCGGTGCGCATGTATCTGCGCGACATGGGCTCGGTCGAGTTGCTGAGCCGCGAGGGCGAAATCGCCATCGCCAAGCGCATCGAAGCCGGTCGTGAAGCAATGATCGCCGGCTTGTGCGAAAGTCCGCTGACATTCCAGGCTATCATCATCTGGCGCGACGAGTTGATGGAGGCCAAGATCCTCCTGCGCGACATCATCGATCTCGAAGCGACCTACGAAGGCCCGGAAGCCAAGAACGCGCCGATCCAGGTGCATGAACCGGGCAGCCCGGGTGCGCCCGGCAGCCATCATCGGCAGTTCGGCCAACCGGTTCAGCCGCCGCCGCAGAAGCCAATCGAACTGGGCCCGGACGGTGAGCCGCTGCCGGCCGGCGATGCCGACGACGAGGACGATTACGAAAACGCCATGTCGTTGGCGGCGATGGAAGCGGAACTCAAGCCGAAGGTGCTGGAAACCTTCGACAACATCGCGCAGACCTACAAAAAGCTGCGCAAGATGCAGGACAAGCGCGTCGAAATGCAGGTGGCCAGCGAGCAGGTCTCGCGGCAACAGCAGAAGGGCTACGAGAAAATCCGCGACGAGATCATCGTCGATGTGAAATCGCTGTCACTGAACAATGCGCGTATCGAAAGCCTCGTCGAGCAGCTGTACGCGATCAACAAACGCCTCGTGCAGCTTGAAGGTCGGCTGATGCGGACAGCCGACAGCTACGGCGTCGCGCGCTCCGACTTCATCGACGAATATTTCGGCAACGAACTCGACCAGACCTGGGTCGAGCGCATGGAAAAGAGCGGCCGCAAGGGTTGGGCCAGCTTCATCAAGCAGGAGAGGTCCGACATCGAGCGGCTGCGTGGCGAGATCCACACGCTGGCCACCGAAACGGGCCTCGAGATCCCTGAGTTCCGGCGCATCGTCAAGCATGTGCAGAAGGGCGAGCGCGAAGCGCGGCAGGCCAAGAAGGAAATGGTCGAGGCCAACCTCCGCCTGGTCATCTCTATTGCGAAAAAGTACACCAATCGCGGCCTGCAGTTCCTCGATCTCATCCAGGAAGGCAACATCGGTCTGATGAAGGCGGTCGATAAGTTCGAATACCGCCGCGGCTACAAATTCTCGACCTACGCGACGTGGTGGATCCGGCAGGCGATCACGCGTTCGATTGCCGATCAGGCGCGCACCATCCGCATCCCCGTGCACATGATCGAGACGATCAACAAGATCGTGCGCACCTCGCGGCAGATGCTGCACGAGATCGGCCGCGAGCCGACACCGGAAGAACTGGCCGAAAAACTGGCGATGCCGCTCGAAAAAGTGCGCAAGGTGTTGAAGATCGCCAAGGAACCGATCAGCCTCGAAACGCCGATCGGCGACGAGGAAGATTCGCACCTGGGTGACTTCATCGAAGACAAGAATGCGCTGCTGCCGATCGAAGCGGCCATTCAGTCCAACCTGCGCGAGACCACCACGCGCGTGCTGGCGTCGCTCACCCCGCGCGAGGAACGCGTCCTCCGCATGCGCTTCGGTATCGGTATGAACACCGATCATACGCTGGAAGAAGTCGGGCAGCAGTTCAGCGTGACGCGCGAACGCATCCGCCAGATCGAAGCGAAGGCGCTCAGGAAACTGAAGCACCCGTCACGGTCAAGGAAGCTCAGGAGTTTTCTGGATAATTGAATTCATCAAGAACGAAAAAGCCCGCCGATTGGCGGGCTTTTTTGTGCGCGGCAAGCGTCAGTATTTGCGGAATTATAAAGGAGCGGACGACGCTCGCAGCAACTGACGTGGCCGCTTCTTGTCGATGATAAACGGCCATCTTTGCTCGTATGATTGGCGTCATAAACTTGATGCTCTCGCAAACATCTGGGACACCGCTCCAAGAAGATCAAATCAACGCCTACTACCTGCGCTAACACCCACTGCAAGAAATGAGCGTGATCGAAGTTATGCGCCTCCATCTGGTCCGTCACTGACGGAGGTACAGCGGACACGACATCCGTGCCAGCTTCAGCCTGTCGAGCAAAGGCGACGACTTCCGCTTCCTCTGCATAGCCCCGTCGACGCCATCGAGTGGCGTTCAAAATGCTCCAAATCTGCGCAGCGCAGTCATTCCTCTGCGCGGCGCCGCTTGTTCGACCAAACCCGGAGATCGACGACGACTTTCATGGTTGCCGCGAGCGCCAGAGCGCAAAGGGCCACCTTCGAAATCGTCTCCATCGTCCCCTCGATCAGTATGGCGTGGGCTATAGTGCCCACGACGATGATCACCGCAAGGATCGTATGACCGATGCGCCACGTCCGTGGTCGCAAACGCAACCGGCGACGGAATGCAGCCAATAGCGCGGCTGCAAAAATTGCCCACATGGCGATCACGCCCCAAACCGAGAACGGCGTCGGTGATGTGAACAACAGAGCGTCAATGACGTCCGGAAGGCTGGTAATCGAAAGGCCTCCAACGTGGATCAGCACTGCCCCGACCAGCATGCCTCCGATCCAACGATGCGCGCGTCGACGGCCATGAGCTGACAGTCCCGGCAGATATCCACCGATCAGCAAGGGCTGAACGAGCAAGAGCCCCAGTGCGATGATCCCCGCAAATCCAGCCGCGATGTAGACCGGATGGCGCCATTCGAGCTGCGGGCTCATCGCAGCAGCGGCAATCGGCGCGGCAATGGCTACTGCAACAGCGGCCCAAATCAGGATGAACCGAACCAATCACATTTCCTTTGAGCTGGACGCGTTAAACCTGCTCAAGGACGAAATGGGCCTCAAGACTGGTGACCTTTGCGCTTGGCATCACGGGGCGAAGAAAGACGGTTTTGTAGTCACCAGTGTCATACGCGAGGTGACCATGCGGTTGGCCAAAGGCGGGAACGATCTGCGGCATCTCGAGGCGGAACACCCCATTCGCGTCCGTGAGAGTGGCCCCATGGCTCTTCACATTATCCTCATAGCCTTCGGTCGTGTGTGCCCAGACCTGGATACGCTGCCCCGCAAGTGGAGCCCCATCGCCTGCGCGACGCACGGTACCCGACATCCAGAACCCGCCACGGCCGATCCGTTCGACGATCGGCGCGCCTTTACGATAGTTGTTGGCGCCGCCCGACATCGAGCGGGTGGGTGCGAGGCCTTGTGCTTGGGCAGGCACGAGGAGGCCGGAAACGGCAGTTGCTGCCATCGAGCTGCCAGCGGCCAGGACATAACGGCGGTTGAGCAGGGCGGTCATTGTGTCGTCTCCCATTAGCGAACGAGCCTTGACGGTGCACCCTATCGCACTGCACGCGACGGGTAAAATAGCGAGTTCGTGACCTCTCCAAATTAGTGGCAACGACGGACGCGGTGCCGCCCTCCAATCAACGGATGAGCTCTGACAGTGTCCGCTCGCTGCGGTGTTGCGACCGCGGCAAGTAGCTGACTAGGGCATGCTTCAGAGACACCGCCGCTGTCGGCTTTCTCTGCAAAGCTCCCGCATTCGTCATGGCCGCGCAGGCGGTCACCCAAGCAAGCAGCCTGTGCACAGCGTCTGTAAGGATATTTTCTGAGCCTTTTGATTTGAGCTCGTTTGATTTTTCCACCTCGACCAAAATCAACTCGCTTGGGTGGCCGCTTGCGCGGCCAGGACGAAACTACAAAGCGACAGGTCGGACGTTTTTCTCGCCGGACTTAACGTCAGCGGCAAAATCGATCATTGGGCTTAGGTTGCAATCGGCGAAGCCGTATTGCATCGGGCCTCGGGCGAAGGCGGTGCAATACGTTGTGCTAGGTGCCTCGCATCTTCACTGCCGGCCGCCTCACCCGGTTGTTATCCTGGGTCTTGAGTCCGGGGATGACCGTGGTTGGCGTGTGGGGATCACGCCTCGACGAACTCCACGACCGTGGTCGCTTCAGGAACTGGCAACCCGTCTGCCTTCAGGCCCTCGACATGGAATCGGATCGCGTCGCGGAGTTCGCATTCAACGGCTTCGACGGTTGCACCTGTCGCCACGCAGCCCGGCAGATCCGGCACGTAACCCGAATAATTGGATGCTGCCTTCTCGATCACGACTGCATATCGCATCATGTGCTTCCTTTGAGGCCGGCCTGTTTCAAAATGCTGTTGAGCGTTCCCGGTGCAACATCGTCGGATGGCTTTCCAGCGACCGTAACCCGTCCCGACTTGTGCAAATGCTTGAATTGCCGGTGACTGCCGCGTGTCTCCTTCAGAAACCATCCGTCTTGCTGCAACAGGTCGATGACGTCCCGCACCTTCACAACGACCGCCTCCCAGTCGTTACTTTATGCGACCCGCAGCGAATGCACCATCGCGCAATTCCGCAGGTTGCGCGCTCATTCTGTAGCAACAGTATCGCTACTCTGCGAACTCCGCGCCCCCGCAAATTAACTCCAACTTCACGTTGAGGTTGAAAAACCTCAAATAGTCCCGCACTCTCATCTCACCTTGTTGGATCGGGGCGGGTCTAGAACCGTCTGGAACTGCTGACTTGGTGTTGTGCAGTGCGTATCACCCATGGAGAGACGGCTCTTTCTTCAGGTACGCCTCGTCGAAGTCACGCCGCTGAAAGAGCAGCGCGGTTGCAAACCCGATCATATGACTTCGAGAGCAAAACAAACACAGCGCAGAGCGCGGCAGCAGCCGCAACACGCTCGCAATTCGAGGCGAGCACCACCCGCCCCGCGTGGCGGGTTCGCAGAACATGTGGCTTCGGCCGCGCTCTGCTCCCCGACTATTCATACCGGCGCGATCAAACGATCGGTGTCGACGAAACGGCGTGCCGATCTGCGTTTGAAGCTTGAGGCGTTGAAGTGGACCGCGATGATCTGCAGTCCGGGACGAGCCCCACGTTCCGGCTCGCGGGTGAAGGGATTTAAACGTTGCCTGCGCGAGTTGCGCGCCCTGCTTCGCTCACAGAAGGGACTTGGGGACAGGTTGCTCGCGCGCGGGCGCCGGCGGTTCATGAGGGCGCGGGCGCGACGGCAGGCGAAACGCGCGGCGTTGCAACAAAGGTAGGTTAGGTCAAGTATCGTGCGATCCACCGTCTAAAATCTGCGGGTGGAACGTTGGGTCGCGCTGAAACGCTTGACCCAACTTATACCGACGGTCAAAAAGAATGACCGTCGGTATCAGATTCTTTGTTTGCGCGTGGCCGCCCCACCAACCCCGCGCGCGCATAGCATCGGTCAAGAATAATGACCGCTGGTATTACAAGCCCTCAGGTCGGTCGATATCAATGAAGGTTGATATTATCCCCATTACAGTGCCGTTAGACGGCATCATGCCCCACCACCAGCAGACCCTCATTATTCCTTCGCACGGCCAAACGCTGATCGACATCACGCGTGAGGTCGACGTCATCGTGCTGGAGGCATGCGTCGAAATCGGCTTGGCCACTGTGTTCGTGCGGCATACCTCGTGCTCGCTGCTGATCCAGGAGAATGCCGATCCCGACGTGCAGCGCGATCTGCTGGCGTTTTTCAAACGATTGGTGCCTGAGGGTGATCGGCTGTTCGTCCACACGTCTGAAGGCCCCGACGACATGCCGGCACACGTCAAGGCGGCGCTAACGCAAACTTCTCTGTCCATTCCGATCGCCGAGGGGCGGATGCTGCTCGGCACGTGGCAGGGGATCTACCTGTTTGAACATCGCCGCGCGCCGCATGCCCGCGAAATTGTCGTTCATATTTCCGGCGACAAATGACCGCGTGCGCGCGGGTTGCAATGACAATCGATGAGGGCCACAACCCCCTCGTAACGGAACAGCAGGAGATCCCCATGCGACGTTCAAATATGCGACGTAAGACTGAAGTAATGGCCGCAGTCTTAGTAATCGCGGCCGCGTCGACGTCAGCCGCACTTGCTGCCAAGACACATGTCGACACCGGTCGTGATGGACGCACCATCGTCACTGCGCCGGGTACGCGCGTTGCGGTTTTGCCAAAGCGCACGGCGGTGCGGGTCGAGGCGCCGTACACGAGCGTGCGCGTCAACACCGAGGCGGGCCGCGTACGCATCCGCGTGCCCTATTACAACGGCGATATCAGCTGGTAAGCAATCATCTGGCTCGGGGATTGATTCCCGAGCCAGTTGGCTTTGCAGCTCCACTTACGCCGCACTCTTTTGCCGCGCCGCCAAAACCTGATCGGCCAATTTCCCGTTCAACTCCGACAGGTGATCGAAGCGCGCCGAGAACGTGCCGACGCCGGCCGTTGCACTGCGTAATTCGACGATCAGGTCGGCCATTTCATTTTCCGGAATGTGCGCATCCACGGTATCCCAGCCCGGCCAGTCCTGGCGGGCATCAAAGCCCAATATTTGACCGCGCCGCTGGGCGATGATGGCGTTGACGCGTGCCGTCGCCTCCGATGGCGCGTTGACGCTCACCGACATTATGGGCTCGAGTAGAACCGGTTGGCAGTTGGGTAAGCCTTCGCTCATCGCCAAGCGCCCGGCCTGGCGGAATGCCATGTCGGAACTATCTACCGAGTGGTAGGAGCCATCAAGCAACGTGACAGCCAGATCGACCACCGGAAAACCCAGCGGACCGGCGCTGAGATAATCTCTTACGCCGATCTCGACCGACGGAATAAACTGCTTCGGCACCGTGCCGCCGTGGATCTTGTCGCCGAATTTAAATCCGCTGCCGCGCGGCAACGGCGTGATGTCCAGCACCACATCGCCAAACTGGCCGTGACCGCCGGATTGCTTCTTGTGCCGGCCGCGAATTTCGGTGCTCTTGCGGATCGTTTCCTTGTAGGCCACCTGCCTTGGCTTTGACTGTGCGTCGATGGCGTATTTGCGCTTCAGCCGTTCCAAGGTGACGCGTAAATGCATTTCGCCTTGCCCCCATAGCACCATCTGCTGGCTGCTGGCGTTGTGATCGAGCCGCAAGGCCGGATCTTCCTCCATCAGTTTTGCCAGCGCCGCAGAGAGTTTCACGTCATCGTTGCGGTTGGCCAGTTGGATGGCCAATCCGTAGACGGGCTCCGGCGGCGTGAGTTTGGCGGCTTGAACGAGCGCAGCCTTGCCGACCGTGATGGTCTCGCCCGTGCCGATGCCGTCGAGTTTGCCTAAACCTACGGTCTCGCCGGCAACGGCTGCGCCGCGCTTGGAAAATGTGTCGCCGAGTACGGAGACAACGCCGGCCACGCGCTGTTCGCCCCGCACACCTCGCACGACGGTGCCTTCGCCGATGCTGCCCGCAAACACGCGCGTAATACTGATCTTGCCGCCATGCGGGGAATGGATGGTCTTGATGATCTGCGCTGCTGTTGCTGACCCCTCCAGGCCCAACCGTTGGCGCGCGAGTTCGACGAAGGGTGCCTCGTGGCGGAGTACCTTGAGCAGGCGCACTATGCCGTTGCCATGCTGCGCCGAGCCAAGCAGTACCGGGCAAATCAAACCGTCTCGCAACTCCCGCGCGAGATCGTCGAAAACCTGCTGTCGTTGCGGCGGCAAATCGTTGAGCAATTGCTCCATCAAGGCGTCGTCGTAGTCGGCGACATGCTCAAGCATTTGGAAGCGGGCTTCGCTTTCACGTTGGCGCATGGCGTCTGGCAACGGCATCGCCTCGGAGGCCGCGTTGGTGCGATAGTTGAAGGCGCGTTCGAGCGCCAAGTCGATGAAGCCTGTAGCTTTGCCGTCGGTCCAGATGGGCACCTGTCGTAGAACCAGCGGACGCGTGCTGGCCGGCTGCAGCATCGGAATGATCTCGCGAACCGGCGTGTCAAAGCTGTCGATCTTGTTCAGAAACAGAATGTGCGGAATGCCTTGTTGGGTCAATGATTTGAGAATGATTTGTAGAGCAGGCAGACGCCGTGCGTCGGGTTCGCAAACGACGACAGCCAAGTCGACGGCCGGCAACGCGGCAAGGCTTTCGGTCTGAAACTCGACTGAGCCAGGCAAGTCCAGGAACGTGAAGCTGTCGCCAAGGTATTGTGTGTCGGCGATGTTGATCTCGACGCTCATGGCGTGCCCGCGCGCCTCCGGGCTGGCGTCACCCACGCTCGTCTTGTCGGCGAGAGTTCCCTGGCGGTTGATCGCCCCGGTGCGCGCCAAGAGGGCTTCGAGAAGCGTCGTCTTGCCGGATAAATAGGGGCCGACCAAAGCGATACATCGGGCGCCGCGGGTGGCGCTTTTGGCAACTTGCGCGGCCTTCTCACCGGTCGTTGCCGCAGCGATGGTCGCGGCGGCTGCGGTGGGCCCTTTGACCCTGTCTCCCATGGTGTACTCCTGACGGCTCAGGCACTAAGGGTTAAGCAGGCATGGGGCTGCCTGCTCCGCGCGCCCCGCGCTTGAGCAAAAGGGCGCGTGACGCAAATCTGAACTTTCCGTTGGCACTCTACAAGAGAGAATCTACGCTGCTCGCGACGGAACAGGCGCTCATGTCGCAGATTGCAGCTGCCGCAATATCGCTCAAAAGCGGCCAAAGCCTGCAGCGATCGAGCTCAACGTATTGAAGTTTATGTGTTATTTTTCTTTGGCAAAATATTCGCGTTTACGTCGCGGGAACGGTTGACGCTTGGCTAACAGACGTATACTTTGCGCCAACTCTCACGGTAGGTCGTAGGGACTTTCCGGCATAGGTGTGCTTGACCGAACATTCGATTGTTCAGCAGTCTGCATGCCCTAAAAGCCGCCCTAAACGCTGTCGCCGGTTAAAGCAGAGCAGAATTGGGTGCCACGACCGAAGCGGTGTAACCGTTGCGGTCCTCTGGTTGATGGGCTGAGAAGTCAGGTTTCTGACGTCTTGGCCCGCATGGTTTGTCGCTTGTTGCAGCATAGACGTTGCGCAAGCCTGATGTGGAATTGGTCGAATGCCGACAATCCAGCAGTTGATCCGTAAGGCGCGTACGCCAAAGATCTATCGTGAGAAATCGCGTCACATGCAGGCCTGCCCGCAAAAAAGGGGCGTTTGCACGCGCGTTTATACAACAACGCCAAAGAAGCCGAACTCGGCACTTCGCAAGGTTGCCAAGATCCGGTTGACCAACGGCTTCGAGGTCATCGGTTACATTCCTGGTGAAGGGCACAACCTACAGGAGCACTCTGTGGTGATGATCCGTGGAGGACGTGTCAAAGATCTTCCTGGCGTTCGCTATCACATTATTCGTGGTGTGCTCGATACGCAGGGCGTTGCCGCACGCCGTCAGCGCCGTTCCAAATACGGTGCCAAGCGGCCGAAATAATACGCTGTTTCGCCGCCGCGATTGTCGGGGGCGTATTTGCCGAAGTCGTACAGCTATTTAAATCGTACTGCCTCACCCGCAGGGAAACCAAACTATGTCTCGCCGCCACGCTGCCACCAAACGCGTCGTCAATCCAGATCCGAAGTTCGGCGATCTCGTGTTGTCGAAGTTCATGAACAGCATCATGTATGAAGGCAAGAAGTCGGTCGCCGAGTCGATCGTCTACGGTGCGTTCGATCGCATGCAGACGAAAGCTAAGGCTGATCCTTTGCAGATGTTTCATACGGCGCTCGAAAACGTCGCGCCGGCAGTAGAGGTGCGCTCGCGGCGCGTCGGTGGCGCCACATATCAGGTGCCGGTCGATGTGCGAACTGACCGCCGCCAGGCGTTGGCCATCCGCTGGATCATAATCGCGGCCCGCGCGCGCAACGAGAACACCATGGAAGAGCGTCTGTCGGCTGAGCTGCTCGATGCAGCCAACAACCGCGGCACGGCCGTCAAAAAGCGTGAAGACACGCACAAGATGGCCGAAGCCAATCGCGCTTTCTCCCACTACCGTTGGTAACTGCGCGGTTGCCATGTGGGCAACCGAAGCAAACTGAAGAGAATTTCGAGGCACCGCAATGGCCCGCCAATACGATCTCAAAGACTACCGCAACTTCGGTATCATGGCGCATATCGACGCCGGAAAAACTACGACTACTGAACGCATCCTGTATTACACTGGGAAGTCGCACAAGATCGGCGAAGTGCACGATGGCGCCGCCACCATGGATTTCATGGAGCAGGAAGCCGAGCGCGGGATTACGATCACGTCGGCTGCCACCACTTGCTTCTGGCAGAGCCGCGACGGCAAGAAGCGCCGTCTAAACATCATTGACACGCCAGGCCACGTCGACTTTACGATCGAAGTGGAGCGGTCGCTGCGCGTGCTCGACGGCGCGGTATGCGTGCTCGATTCGAATCAGGGTGTCGAACCGCAGACAGAAACCGTCTGGCGTCAGGGCGACAAGTACAGTGTGCCGCGCATCATCTTCTCCAATAAAATGGATAAGACAGGCGCCGACTTCTACATGTGTCTCGCCGACATCAAGGACAAGCTGGGCGCCCGCGCCGTGCCGATCCAGTTGCCGATTGGTGCTGAAGCCGATTTCAAAGGTGTGGTCGATCTCATCGAAATGAAGAGTATCACCTGGGATGGTGACGGCAAAGACGCCAAGATGGTGGTCGGTGAAATCCCGGCCGATATGATCGAGAAGGCCAAGGAATTCCGCGCTGAAATGATCGAAGCCGCCGTCGAGATGGACGACGACGTCATGGGCACGTATCTCGATGGCACGGAACCCGACATCGACACCATCCGCCGGTTGATCCGCAAGGCCACGGTGACGCGCACGTTTTATCCGATGATGTGCGGTTCGGCGTTCAAGCACAAAGGTGTGCAGCCGCTGTTGGATGCCGTCGTCGATTTTCTGCCTTCGCCGCTCGATCGTGAAGCCTACAAGGGGATCAGCCCCAAAGACGGCAGCGATATGTTGCGCAAGCCGGACGACGCCGAACCGCTGTCGATGATCGCCTTTAAAATTATGAGTTTCCCGCATGTCGGCTCGCTCACGTTCTGCCGCATCTATTCGGGCAAGCTCGAAAAGGGTATGGCGCTGGCGCAGACGACTCGTGATAAAAAAGAGCGGGTCGGCATGATCTATGAAATGCACGCCGATAAGCGTGAAGCGGTGGATCAGGCTTACGCTGGCGACATCGTGGCGCTCGCCGGCCTGAAAGACACGCGCACAGGCGAGACGCTTTGTGACCCGAACAAGCCGGTACTGCTCGAAAAAATGGACTTCCCCAATCCGGTCATCGAAATGAAGGTCGAGCCCAAAACCAAGGGCGAGAACGAGAAGATGGCGCAGGTGCTGCACATGCTCGCACTTGAGGACCCGTCGTTCCGCGTTTCGGTCGATCCAGAAAGCGGCGAGACCATTCTGAAGGGCATGGGCGAACTTCATCTCGACATCAAGGTCGACATCCTGCGTCGTGAGCCGCACAACATCGACGTCGCCGTCGGCGCGCCGCAGGTTGCCTATCGTGAGAGCCTGGCTCGGCCTACCGACATCGACTATACCCACAAGAAGCAGACAGGTGGCACAGGGCAGTTCGCTCGCGTCAAGCTCAAGTTGGAGCCGAACGTAATCGGCGGCGGCAATGTGTTTGAAACCAAAGTCGTCGGTGGCACCGTGCCGAAGGAATATATTCCTGGCGTCGAAAAGGGCGTGGAATCGATCTGGGCCAATGGTGTGCTGATCGGCTTCCCGCTGGTCGATATGAAAGTGACGTTGCACGACGGCGCCTTCCACGAAGTCGACTCGTCGGCCATTGCCTTCGAAATCGCCGCGCGTCAGGCGATGCGTGAGGGCTGCGAAAAGGGCGGCATCAAGATTCTCGAGCCGGTCATGGATGTGGAAGTGGTGACGCCGGGCGACTTCGTCGGTGGTATCATCGGTGATATCAATTCACGTCGCGGGCAGATCAAGACGCAGGAGATGCGCGGTAACGCGACCGTCATCCGCGCCAACGTGCCGCTCGCCAACATGTTCGGTTACGTCAGTCAGCTGCGCTCGCAATCGACCGGACGTGCATCCTATACCATGCAGTTTGCCCACTACGCGGAAGTGCCGCGCAACGTAGCGGACGAAGTGCGGAAGAAATACGCCTGAGTACTGCGCGACGGGTGACTGTCGCAATGTCGGTTGAGACGATGACCCGGTTCGGGGTTGACGGATAGACGGATGAGCCGCCGCCGAGGACGATCTTGGCGCACGCCTTAGATGATTGAGTAGATAAGAGGAGCCTCCCATGGGCAAAGCTAAATTCGAACGCAACAAGCCGCATTGCAACATCGGCACGATCGGTCACGTCGATCACGGCAAGACGTCGCTGACAGCGGCGATCACCAAGGTGCTGGCGAAGACCGGCGGCGCGACGTTCACCGCCTACGACCAGATCGACAAGGCGCCGGAAGAACGCGAGCGCGGCATCACCATTTCGACGGCGCACGTCGAATACGAAACGAAGGCGCGTCACTACGCCCACGTCGATTGCCCCGGCCACGCCGACTACGTCAAGAACATGATCACAGGCGCCGCGCAGATGGACGGCGCGATCCTGGTGGTGTCCGCCGCCGACGGCCCGATGCCGCAGACGCGCGAGCACATTCTGCTGGCCCGCCAGGTCGGCGTGCCGGCGTTGGTGGTGTTCATGAACAAGGTTGACCTCGTCGATGACCAGGACCTCATCGACCTCGTCGAGATGGAAATCCGTGAGTTGCTGACGTCCTATCAGTTCCCCGGCGACACCATTCCGATCATCAAGGGTTCGGCGAAAGCTGCGCTCGACGGTTCCAGCCCCGAGATTGGCGAACAGGCCATTCTCAAGCTGATGGATGCGGTCGACGCGTCCATTCCGCAGCCGGAGCGTCCGATCGATAAGCCGTTCCTGATGCCGATCGAAGATGTGTTCTCCATTTCCGGCCGTGGCACGGTCGTCACCGGCCGCATCGAGCGTGGCGTCGTGAAGGTCGGCGAGGAAGTCGAAATCATCGGCATCCGCGATACCGTCAAGACGACCGTCACCGGCATCGAGATGTTCCGCAAGCTGCTCGACGAAGGTCGGGCCGGCGACAACTGCGGCGCGCTGCTGCGCGGCATCGAGCGTGAAGGCGTCGAGCGGGGCCAAGTGCTGTGCAAGCCCGGCACGACCAAGCCGCACAAGAAATTCATGGCTGAGGCGTATATCCTCACCAAGGAAGAGGGTGGCCGTCACACGCCGTTCTTTACGAATTATCGTCCGCAGTTCTACTTCCGCACCACCGATGTGACCGGCGTCGTGTCACTGCCGGCCGGCACCGAAATGGTGATGCCGGGCGACAACATCACCGTCGCGGTCGAACTGATCACGCCGATCGCCATGGAAGAAAAGCTGCGCTTCGCCATCCGCGAAGGCGGTCGTACCGTCGGCGCCGGCGTCGTTGCCAGCATCACGGAGTAGGCCAGCCGGGGTTGGAACTTTGTTTCTGACCCCGCTGCGCTGTTGCCGACTGCTTCCTCCAAGGTCAAGATCCTCTCATGACGCAAAACATCCGCATCCGTCTCAAAGCGTTCGATCATCGCGTACTCGATGCCTCGACCCGTGAGATCGTCAACACCGCGAAACGTACGGGCGCCGAAGTGCGCGGGCCGATCCCGCTGCCGACACGCATCGAAAAGTTCACGGTCAACCGTTCGCCGCACATCGATAAGAAGAGCCGCGAACAGTTCGAGATGCGGACGCACAAACGGATGTTGGAGATTGTCGATCCAACACCGCAGACGGTTGATGCCCTCATGAAGCTTGATCTCGCCGCCGGTGTCGATGTCGAGATCAAGCTGTAAGTAGTTTCGCTTTTGCAGAGCCAAGTGAAAGCTCTGTACGGATTTTTAGGGTTCCTCTGCCGTAAGGTACGATCCCGCGAGCCAGGAAAGGAATGCCGGAAATGCGTTCCGGAGTGATAGCGCAGAAGGTGGGCATGACCCGCATCTTCACGGAGACAGGGGAGCATATCCCCGTCACCGTGCTGAAGCTGGAGAATGTCCAGGTCATGGCCCACCGCACCGAAGAAAAGAACGGCTACGTGGCGCTGCAATTAGGCGCTGGCAGCCGCAAGGTCAGCCGTGTGACCAAGGCGGAACGGCAGAATTTTGCCATCGCCAAGGTTGAGCCAAAGCGGACCGTAGCGGAATTCCGCGTCACCGCCGATAACCTGATCGAAGTGGGAGCCGAGATCACTGCCGACCATTACGTCAAGGGGCAGATGGTTGACGTGACCGGCACCAATCAGGGCAAGGGTTTCCAGGGCGCCATGAAGCGCTGGAACTTCGGTGGTATGCGCGCCACCCACGGTGTGTCGGTGACGCATCGTGCGCTCGGCTCGACGGGGCAACGTCAGGATCCCGGCAAGGTCTTCAAAGGCAAGAAGATGGCTGGACACATGGGCGACGAGCGCGTCACGACCCTGAATCTTGAGGTGGTGAAGACCGACGTGGAGCGAGGCCTGTTGCTGGTGCGGGGCGCGGTGCCTGGATCAAAAGGCGGCTGGGTGTTCGTTCGAGATGCTGTCAAGCGGCCGTTGCCGCAGGATGCGCCGAAGCCGGGCGCGTTCCGCAAGGGAGCTGCGGTCAAGGATATGGGCGCTGCCGCCAAATCGGAGAGCGCGTCGTGAAAGCAACCGTAACCACACTTGATGCCGGTACCGCTGGCGACATCGACCTCAAGGACGACATCTACGGCCTTGAGGTGCGCCAAGACATCATTCACCGCATGGTGCGCTATCAGCAGCTGAAACGCCGCGCCGGTACGCATGCGACCAAAGATCGGTCGGAGATCAACGTCACCGGTAAGAAGATGTACAAGCAAAAGGGCACCGGTGGTGCTCGTCATGGTGACAAGTCGGTGCCGCAGTGGCGCGGTGGCGGCAAGGCGTTTGGTCCGAAGCCGCGCGATCATGCTATCGGGTTGCCGAAGAAGGTGCGCGCGCTGGCGCTGCGTCACGCTTTGTCGGCCAAGGCGAAGGCTGGTGAGATCATCGTGCTGGATGTGGCGCATTCTGCCGACGGTAAGACGGCGGCGCTGAAAACTCGTTTCGCCAAGATGGGTTTGAAGAACGCGCTGTTTATCGACGGTGCCGAAATCCAGGCGGAGTTTGCTCGCGCTGCGCGCAACATTCCGCATATCGACGTGCTGCCTGTTCAGGGCATCAACGTTTACGACATTCTGCGGCGCGAGAAGCTGGTGCTGACGAAGGCCGCGGTGGCTGCCCTCGAAGCGCGGTTCAAGTGAGGCCCGTCAGGGAAAATCAAAATGGCTAAACCATCTCACTACGACGTGATCCTGTCGCCGGTCATCACCGAGAAATCGACGCTGGTGTCGGAGCATAATCAGGTGATCTTCAAGGTCGCCCCTACAGCGACCAAGCCGCAGATCAAAGCAGCGGTCGAAGCGCTGTTTAAGGTCAAGGTAAAGGCAGTCAATACGATTGTGCGCAAAGGCAAGCTCAAGGCGTTTCGCGGCATCCGCGCGATCCAGAGCGACACCAAGAAGGCAATCGTGACGCTCGAAGGTGGTCACTCGATCGACGTAACCACCGGCGTGTAAGACCGAATACTTAGGATAGACGCGTCATGGCATTGAAAACTTATCGCCCGACCACACCGAGCCTGCGCCAATTGGTGCAGGTCGATCGTAGTGGCTTGTGGAAAGGCGCTCCGCTGAAGACCCTCACGGAGGGTAAGACCAAGACCGGCGGCCGCAACAATTACGGTCGGATCACGACGCGGCACATCGGTGGCGGTCATAAGCAGACCTATCGTATCATCGACTTCAAGCGTCGCAAGCACGACATGACGGCGACCGTCGAGCGGCTGGAATATGATCCCAATCGCACGGCTTTCATCGCACTCATCAAGTATACCGACGGTCATCAATCCTATATCCTGGCGCCGCAGCGTCTCGCGATTGGCGATCAGGTCGTTTCGGGCATCAAGGCTGACGTGAAGCCGGGCAACGCGATGCAGCTTGCGTCCATGCCGATTGGCACCATTGTTCATAACATCGAAATGAAACCTGCTGGTGGCGGCAAGATTGCTCGCTCCGCCGGCGCTTACGCACAGCTCGTCGGTCGCGATAGCGGTTGGGCGATCGTGCGGTTGAATTCCGGCGAAACGCGCCGAGTGCGCGCGGAGTGCATGGCGTCGATCGGTGCGGTTTCCAACCCGGATCATACCAACGAAGTGACCGCCAAGGCTGGTCGCACACGTTGGAAAGGCACGCGCCCGACTGTGCGCTCGATTACCATGAACCCGGTCGACCATCCGAACGGTGGCCGTACCAACGGTGGTAAGCACTGGGCGACACCGTGGGGCAAGCCGACCAAGGGCTACAAGACACGTAAGAATAAAACGACGGATCGCTTCATCGTTCGCAGCCGTCACGCGACCAAGGGCTAAGGATCACTGATGTCACGCTCAATTTGGAAGGGTCCGTTTGTCGACGGCTATCTGGTCAAGAAGGCCGAAAAGGTGCGCGCCGGTGGCCGCAGCGAGGTCATCAAGACATGGAGCCGCCGCTCGACGGTACTGCCGCAGTTCGTTGGCCTCATCTTCGGGGTACACAATGGTCACAAACATATCCCGGTGAATATCTCCGAGGACATGATTGGCCATAAACTCGGTGAATTCGCGCCGACCCGAACGTTCCAGGGTCATGGCGGCGACAAGAAGTCTGTGAAGGGCAAGTAAGATGGGCAAGCCGAAACGTCCGCGGGCGCAGGCAGATAACGAGGCCAAGGCTGTCCTCTCCAGCCTCCGCGTCTCGCCGCAAAAGCTCAACCTGGTGGCCGCAATGATCCGCGGCAAGAAGGTCGACAAGGCGCTGGCCGAACTTGAGTTCTCGCGCAAGCGGATCGCTGAAGACGTGCGTAAGTGCGTCAAGTCGGCGGTCGCCAATGCAGAGAATAATCATCACCTCGATCCCGATGACCTGATCGTGGCCGAAGCTTTCGTCGGCAAACAATTAGTCATGAAGCGTTTTCATGCCCGTGGCCGCGGCAAGTCGAGCCAGATCCTGAAGCCGTTCTCGATGCTGACAGTGATCGTGCGTGAGAAGCCGGAAGTGGCTGAAGTTGAGGAGTCGAAGTAATGGGCCATAAAGTCAATCCAATCGGCCTCCGCCTCGGCATCAATCGTACATGGGATAGCCGTTGGTATGCGAAAGGCAGCGAATACGGAAAGCTGCTGCATGAGGACATGACGATCCGCGATCACATCCGGCAGCATCAGCGCACGGCTGGGATCAGCAAGGTTGTCATCGAGCGTCCGCATCGCAAGTGCCGCGTTACAGTACACACAGCTCGCCCGGGCGTGCTGATCGGCAAGAAGGGTAGTGACATCGAGAAGCTGCGCGGCGAGATTGCCAAGCTGACGGCGTCGGAAGTCCACCTGAACATTCTCGAAGTGCGCAAGCCGGAGATCGATGCCGTGCTGGTCGCCGAAGGTATCGCGCAGCAGCTGGAGCGGCGCGTCGCGTTTCGTCGGGCCATGAAACGTTCGGTGCAGTCGGCACTACGGTTGGGCGCGCTTGGTATTCGTATCAATGTTTCCGGTCGACTGGGTGGCGCTGAAATTGCGCGCCTGGAATGGTATCGCGAAGGTCGCGTGCCGTTGCACACGCTGCGTGCGGACATCGACTTCGGTTATGGCAAGGCCGAGACGGCCTATGGCATCATCGGCATCAAGGTCTGGATCTTCAAAGGCGAGATCATCGAACACGATCCGATGGCTTCTGAGCGTAAGTCGCTGGAGTCACAGGAAGGCGGCGGCGGCCGTCGTGATGACCGCGGGGATCGCGGCGATCGTCCACGTCGTGATCGTGGTGGCGAGCGCCAGGGCGAACGGACCTGATCGGTCAGAATGACACGGGTGGCGCTAGCGCTGCCAGAGATTGAGACTTCAAGGTAAGAACCATGTTGCAACCGAAACGTACGAAGTTCCGCAAGGCCTTCAAGGGACGAATCCACGGCCAGGCGAAGGGCGGCACCACGCTGAACTTCGGCAGCCACGGACTTAAGGCGGCAGAGCCAGAGCGTCTGACGGCGCGTCAAATCGAGGCGGCACGCCGCGCGATCACGCGTCATATGAAGCGTGCGGGCCGGGTGTGGATCCGCATTTTTCCGGACGTTCCGGTGACGAAAAAACCGGCGGAAGTCCGCATGGGCTCGGGCAAGGGCGGCATAGAGTTGTGGGTGGCGCGTGTGAAACCGGGCCGCATCATGTTTGAACTCGACGGCGTGTCGGATGTGATTGCGCGTGAGGCGTTGGCCCTGGGGGCTGCGAAGCTGCCGATCAAGACGCGCGTCGTTGTCCGTCAACCCTGACAGCGATACCCGCAAAGCCCGATGAGACGATCTATCGAGACAGAATTTGGAAGGGAGCGTGCTACCATTGCACGCAGAGAAAATGAAGGCCGCTGAATTCCGCGACATGACACTCGACCAGCTGGACGATCAGCTCGTCAAGATGAAGAAAGAGCAGTTCAACATGCGCTTCCAGCGCGCGTCGGGCCAGCTTGAGAACACCGCCCGCGTGCGCGAAGTGCGTCGCGATATTGCTCGCCTGAAGACCATTGCACAGGCAAAGCGCACCGGCGCCAAGGCTTAAGAGGACAAGAGAACCATGCCGAAGCGCATCCTGCAGGGCACCGTCGTTTCCGACAAGAACGCCAAGACCGTCGTGGTCTCGGTGGAGCGGCGCTATACCCATCCGCTATTCAAGAAGACCGTGCGTCGTTCGAAGAAGTATCACGCTCACGACGAGACGGGCCGCAAGGTCGGCGACGTCGTGCGCATCGAGGAGACGGCGCCGATTTCCAAGCTGAAGCGGTGGATCGTGTTGCACGAGAGCAAGGCTTGAAACGTGCTTCGGCGCGGATAAAGCCTGGAAATGATATTTTCTGCGCGCGAACGTCGGCGCGTGGAACAGACGAAATGGCGACGGGAAGCGGAATGTTCGTAGTCAGGCCTAGCCTGATGCAGCTTCCGAGATAAGGACTGGTCCGATGATCCAGATGGAGACCACTCTCGACGTGGCCGACAACTCCGGTGCAAAGCGCGTGCAATGCATCAAGGTGCTCGGTGGGTCGAAGCGTAAATATGCGACGGTCGGCGATACTATCGTCGTGTCGATCCGCGATGCGATCCCGCGTGGCCGCGTCAAGAAAGGCCAAGTCATGAAGGCCGTTGTCGTGCGTACGGCCAAGGGTGTGCGTCGCGCCGATGGTTCTCTGATCCGCTTCGATCGCAACGCCGCCGTATTGATCAATGCGCAGGGCGAGCCGGTCGGGACGCGCATCTTCGGACCGGTGACTCGTGAATTGCGTTCGCGCAACCACATGAAAATCGTTTCGTTGGCGCCGGAGGTTCTGTAATGAGTGCCGCCAAAATTAAAAAAGGCGACCGCGTCATCGTGTTGAGCGGTCGTGACAAGGGCAAGCAGGGTGAAGTCATCCGCGTCGTGCCGAAGGAAGACCGAGCGTTCGTGCGCGGTGTGAATATGGTGCGCAAGCATCAGAAGCAGACCCAGACCGAGCAGGGCGGCATCATTTCGAAGGAAGGCCCAATCCATCTTTCGAACATCGCCGTCGAAGACCCGAAAGACGGCAAGCCGACGCGCGTCGCCTTCAAGATGCTTGCGGACGGCACCAAGGTCCGTATCGCCCGCCGGTCGGGCGAAGTGATTCCGGAGAAGAAGTAAGCCATGGCCGACGATAAGAAAGCGAAGCGTCCGCCCAGTGCCGCGCCCCAAGGTGCCGGCAAGGGCAAGGAGAAAGTCGCGAAGACCGCCAAGGCTGCGCCAAAAGGTGACGGCGGGAAGGTTGCGGCGAAACCGCGCCCGAAGGATTACAAGCCGCGCATGAAGGCGCAGTACGAGCAGGTCATCCGCAAGGCGATGACCGAGAAGTTCGGTTACAAGAACGGCATGCAGATCCCTCGGCTTGACAAGATCGTGCTCAATATGGGCGTCGGCGAAGCTGTCAACGATCGCAAGAAGGTCGAGAACGCGGCAGCGGATTTAGCGATGATCGCCGGACAGAAGCCGGTAGTGACGCGGGCACGCAAGTCCATCGCCACTTTCAAAGTGCGCGATGGCATGGCGCTTGGTGCTAAAGTTACGCTGCGCGGCGATCGCATGTATGAGTTCCTGGATCGGTTCGTCACGGTGGCGCTGCCGCGCGTCAAGGACTTCCGCGGGCTGAACCCGAAGAGCTTCGACGGGCGGGGCAATTATGCGCTCGGTCTGAAGGAACACATCGTGTTCCCCGAAATCGACTATGACCGCGTCGACGAGATCTGGGGTATGGACGTGATTGTCTGCACCACGGCCAAGAACGACGATGAAGCCCGTGAACTCTTGAAGAACTTCAACTTCCCTTTCCGTACCACCACGTAGAACTTAACCTCGGCAGCGTATCAGTTCGTTCCGATAAGTGGGTTCTTGGAGGCCCTGATGGCAAAGCAAAGCTCGATCAATAAAAACAACAACCGTCGCAAGCTGGTGGCACAAAAAGCCAATCGGCGTGCCAAGCTCAAAGCCATCATAGGCAGTGAGAAAACGAGTGCGCAGGACCGCATGCAAGCGACCATAAAGCTGGCGGAGATGCCGCGCAACTCATCTAAAACGCGGATTCGCAATCGCTGCGAGCTGACAGGTCGTTCGCGCGGATTTTATCGCAAACTCAGGCTGTGCCGCAACCAGCTGCGTGAGCTGGCCAGCCAGGGCATGATCCCCGGCATGACCAAGTCAAGCTGGTAACGGGGCAAGGAGAACACTATCATGGCGATCAATGATCCGCTGGGCGATATGCTGACCCGCATCCGTAACGCGCAAATGCGCCGTCGGCCCAAGGTTTCGAGTCCGGCTTCTAATTTGAGAGCACGCGTGCTCGACGTACTGGCCGATGAAGGCTATATCCGCGGGTATACGCAGGTCGAACACAAAAACGGGCTTAAGGAACTCGAGATCGAGTTGAAATATGCCAACGGTCAACCGGCCATTCGGGAGATCGCTCGCGTCTCGAAGCCGGGTCGGCGCGTCTATTCGCCGGTCAAGGATCTGGAGACGGTCGCCAACGGTCTTGGCGTCTCGATCCTTTCCACGCCGAAGGGTGTGATGTCTGATACGCGCGCTCGAGAAGAAAATGTCGGCGGCGAAGTTCTGTGCAACGTATTCTAAGAAGAAGCGAATAGTGAGCTGCGAATTGTGAATTGGGATGAGCGTTGGCGAGTTCCCGTCTTCGCTAATCGCCATTCCCCATTCGCTCAAAAAACTGAAGGTTCGTAAGATGTCGCGCATCGGCAAAAAACCAGTTCCGGTCCCTAAGGGGATTACGGCGACGGTTGCAGGGCAGTTGATCAAGATGAAGGGTCCGAAGGGCGAATTGTCGTTTACGGCGCCCGAGGAAATCAAGGTCGAGCAGGGTGCTTTGGGCATCGTCGTCACGCCGATCGATGAGACGAAACGCGCGCGATCCATGTGGGGTATGTCGCGTACCCAGGTCGCCAATCTCATCGAAGGCGTAACCAATGGGTTCAGCCACACGCTGGAAATCCAAGGCGTCGGCTATCGTGCGGCCATGAAGGGTAAAGATGTTCTGAATTTGCAGATCGGTTTCAGCCACGAGGTGCTACACACCGTGCCGAAGGGCGTGGAAGTAAAAGTGGCCGGCGCCAAATCAGAAATCATCACGGTGTCTGGTATCGACAAGCAACTTGTCGGCCAGGTCGCTGCCGACATCCGTTCCTACCGTCCTCCGGAGCCCTATCAGGGCAAGGGCATTCGCTATAAGGGCGAATACGTCCACCGCAAGGAAGGCAAGAAGAAGTAATTATAGGCGCCGCGCGCCCTCCCGGGAATTCGACCATGGTCCGCAAACTGAATCAGACCGACAAGCGCAAGTTGCGCGTTCGGAAAAACCTCAAGAAGCACAATGCCGGGCGTCCGCGGTTGTCGGTTCATCGTTCGGGCATGCATATTTACGCCCAGGTAATCGACGATGCGCAGGGCCGGACGCTGGTCGCTGCATCGACCATGGAAAAAGACATGAAGGCTGCGCACAAAACCGGCGCCAACGTTACAGCAGCTGCCGCGGTCGGCAAGCTTGTTGCCGAACGCGCGGTGAAGGCCGGCATCAAGGAAGTGGTTTTCGATCGCGGTGCATTTATTTATCACGGCCGTGTGAAAGCGCTGGCCGAGGGTGCCCGCGAAGCCGGCCTCAAGTTCTGAAGTCGCGTACTGCACAAATATCGTATTGAGCCTGAAAGGAAATCCAGGTGGCACGTAGTCCAAATCGCGGTCGTGATCGCGAAGAGCGCGAAGAGAGCGAGTTTAAAGAGAAACTCGTTGGCATCAATCGCGTGGCGAAGGTCGTCAAGGGCGGCAAGCGCTTTGGTTTTGCTGCGTTGGTTATCGTTGGTGATCTGAAGGGCCGCGTTGGCTTCGGTCACGGCAAGGCCCGCGAAGTGCCGGAGGCGATCCGCAAGGCCACCGAGGCTGCGCGCCGTGGCTTGCTGCGCGTGCCGCTGCGCGAAGGTCGCACATTGCATCACGATAGCGTTGGGCGTCATGGCGCCGGCAAGGTCGTGTTGCGCTCGGCGCCTCCCGGAACGGGCATCATCGCCGGCGGTCCGGCACGTGCAGTGTTCGAAATGCTCGGTGTGCAGGACGTGGTTGCTAAGTCGTTGGGTAGCACCAATCCCTACAATCTGGTGCGCGCAGCATTCGATGCGCTGAAGCATCAGGAAAATCCACGTGGCGTCGCCAACCGGCGCGGTAAGAAAGTTTCGGAAATCATCTCCCGCCGGCGGGATGGATCTGCCGCGGACGCGGAAGCGGCGGCCGCCGAATCGGTCTGACGCATATTCGCGCGCCGTGGTCATCCGCGGTACGCTGTTTTTTCGGATTTGACGACGTAAGGTGACGAAAATGGCCGCCCAGAAGACAATCACGATCGAGCAATATCGGAGTGCCATTCGCCGCCCCGAAATCCAAACTGCGACGCTCAAAGGGTTGAAGCTGAACAAGCTGCATCGCCGCAGTACTTTGAAGGATACGCCTGAAGTGCGCGGTATGATCCATCGGATTGCGCATCTGGTTCGGATTGTCCCTGATGCTGTGGCAGCCAAGAAGAAGTAAGATCGAACGATATTGCAGGTCGGACTGAGCTAATGCGCGCGCCGAAATTGCAAACATCGATCTTACCCCGTTGGGTCGCGCAGGTTTGACCCAATTACAGCCTGACCAAATTCCCGGAGTTACCGCCATGCGGCTCAATCAGATCAAAGACAACCCCGGTTCGCGCAAAGAGCGCGTGCGGATCGGTCGCGGCATCGGCTCCGGCATGGGCAAGCAAGGCGGTCGTGGTGGCAAGGGCCAGACGGCACGCTCGGGTGTGCGCCTAGGCGGCTTCGAAGGCGGCCAGATGCCTTTGCATCGGCGTCTGCCTAAGCGTGGCTTCAATAAGATCAATCGCAAAGACTGGAATTCGATTAACGTCGGCGATTTGCAAGGCGCGATCGATACCAAGCGCATCGATGCGTCCAAACCCGTCGATATCGCGACGCTGGTGGCAGCCGGTGTGGTCCGCCGCCCGCTCGATGGCCTGCGCATTCTCGGGGAAGGTGAGTTGAAAACCAAGATTTCGGTGAGCGTCAATCACGTTAGCGCGAAGGCGCGCGAAGCCATCGAAAAGGCGGGCGGCACGATCAACTTGATCGTCAAGAAGGTGTTGCAGGCCGACGTTGACAAGGCCGCCAAGACAGCTGCCAAGAAGAAAGCAAAGGCTGGCGGCGGCAAAAAGTCGGGCGCGTCTGAGGAATAAATCGAGCGCCACGGGATTGTGCAGCGCGGACTTATTTACGGCTGCAAAATGGGCGGGTTTCGGCTACGGTACTACTAAGACCGCTGTGGCGTGCTTATTTGTATGGCGCACCACAACCGCTTAGACGCTCGATGCTGTTGCTCATCGGCATTGCAACGCAAGTTGGTGGTCGGCTTCGAGGTTTTGGCGTAGCTGACCGTTATTTCACTGTGGGCACGCTCAAAATTCTGGTAGGCCGAGATCGAATGAATGCGGTGCTGCTGGGGTTTCTAATCGGCCGCGCCTGGGAGTGACACGATATGGTATCCGCCGCCGAGCAACTTGCCTCGAACATGAACTTTGGCGCATTCGCCAAGGCCGAGGAACTGAAAAAGCGCCTCTGGTTCACGCTTATCGCTTTGCTGGTGTATCGGGTCGGAACGTTCATTCCGTTGCCTGGCGTCAATCCGGCGGCCTTTGCCGCGTCATTCAACGCCAACTCCGGCGGGATGCTCGGGCTGTTCAATACGTTTGCTGGTGGCGCCGTGCAGCGCTTGGCAATATTCGCGCTCAACATCATGCCGTATATTTCTGCGTCGATCATCATGCAGTTGATGACCAGCGTTGTGCCCACGCTCGAGACGCTTAAAAAAGAGGGCGAAGCCGGCCGCAAGCAGATCAATCAATACACGCGCTATCTGACCGTGGCTTTAGCGGCGTTCCAGGCGTACGGCATTGCGATTGGCCTCGAAGGCAGCCGGAGTCAGGTCGGCGCGGTGGTTATTGATCCCGGCATTTTCTTCCGCCTCACCACCGTAGTAACGCTGGTCGGCGGAACGTTGTTTCTGATGTGGCTCGGCGAACAAATCACGGCACGCGGGGTTGGCAACGGCACGTCGTTGATCATCATGTCCGGCATCGTTGCCGGGCTGCCGGCGGCGCTTGGCAACCTGTTCGATCTGTCTCGGCAAGGCGCGATTTCAGTGCCGTTGCTACTTGGCT
The DNA here is from genome assembly GCA_025351355.1 of Hyphomicrobiaceae bacterium. Taxonomy (GTDB): domain Bacteria; phylum Pseudomonadota; class Alphaproteobacteria; order Rhizobiales; family Hyphomicrobiaceae; genus JABFRJ01. The sequence goes on along the minus strand of JANXWC010000056.1, from coordinate 28,343 downwards.
TGTTGGCATTGATGCTGGCTGTCGTTGCAGCCGTGGTGTTTATCGAGCGAGCGCAAAGGCGGTTGCTGATCCAGTATCCCAAGCGCCAGATGGGTAACAAAATGTTCCAAGGCGATGCGTCGCATCTGCCGTTGAAGCTCAACTCATCGGGCGTCATTCCGCCGATCTTCGCATCGTCTTTGCTGCTGTTGCCGATTACTGTCGCTCAATTCGCTTCAGGCTCGGGATCCGCGCCTGACTGGCTTAAGGATGTGGTCGCATTGCTCGGCCACGGCCAGCCGCTCTATCTGGCTATCTACGTTGCCTTGATTCTCTTTTTCGCATTCTTTTATACGGCAGTTGTTTTTAATCCGCAGGAAACTGCCGACAACCTGCGGAAGTATGGTGGCTTCATCCCCGGCATCCGTCCTGGCGCCAAGACTGCCGAGTTCATCGACTATGTGTTGACGCGCATCACGGTTGTCGGTGCGATTTATCTGGCTGTTGTTTGCGTACTTCCAGAAGCCTTGACGTCGGTTGCCGGCATCCAGTTTACGTTCGGCGGGACGTCGCTGTTGATCGCTGTCAGTGTAATGATGGACACGGTGGCACAGATTCAAAGTCATTTGATTGCCCAACAATACGAGGGGTTGATCAAGAAGGCCAAGCTGCGGGGAGCCAGTACGCGCGGCCGTTAATCGAGGGGACTGCCGAGGGTGGCAGGGAATGGTGCCCGTTATGAATCTGATTCTTCTAGGGCCACCTGGTGCCGGAAAAGGCACACAGGCAGAGTTGCTGGCGCACGCGCATGGCATACCCCAACTCTCTACTGGAGCGATGCTGCGGGCGGCAACTGAAGCCGGTACGGAGATCGGCAAGAGGGCCAAAGCCGTGATGGACAGCGGCGGGTTGGTGTCCGATGACATTGTGATCGATATCATTGCCGATCGGATTGTTCAGCCGGACTGCGCGAACGGTTTTATCCTCGATGGATTTCCACGTACGCTGGCCCAAGCTGCTGCACTCGATAAGCTGCTGGCCGCGAAGAAGAAGAGCCTCGACGCTGTCGTTGCGATGAGCGTTCAGGACGAGGAACTGATCAAGCGAATTGCCGGTCGGTTCATGTGCGCGAACTGTAAGGCGGGCTACCACGACGAGTATCACAAAACGAAGAAGCCGGGAGTGTGCGACAAATGCGCCGGGACGACGTTCACGCGGCGACCCGATGACAATGCTGACACCGTCCGCCAGCGTTTGATGGTCTACTATCGTGAGACAGCGCCGCTGATAGGTTACTATTATGCCAAAGGCAATCTGTCGACGGTCGATGGCATGGCGCCTGTCGCGGTTGTGACGAAGGCCATTGAAAATGCGGTAGCATCTGCCAGCAAAAAGTCAAAAAAATAAAAAATGATTTCTGCTGACCGGTGGTTATTGAGTTGCTTCTCGCGAGATAACGCATACGATTTAGTTGACGGGGCTAAGCGAGCTAGCTACAAGGGCGGTTAAATCTGCCTGCATATATACGTTCGGATCGACCGGATGAACTTCGGCTTGTCCGACGCCTTTATGCTTTAAGCGGGGTGCGTCGAAATGGCGCAGGTCTGGTGAACTAGTATCGTCTATCAGACGTACGAGAGTGATTGAGACGGCACGCGGAAAACGCGTTTAAGTCCGAGTTAACGGCTTTGGTTGCGGCGCAGCCGAATGCAAATAGCCGCTTGGCGGTACATGAAGTTCAGTCCGCAGGGCGGGTGAAGGAGAGAGACGTGGCGCGTATTGCAGGTGTAAATATCCCTACACAAAAGAGAGTCGTAATAGCCCTTCAATATATCCACGGCATCGGCCAGAAATTCGCGTCGGAAATCTGCGAGAAGGTCAAGATCCCGTCAGAACGTCGGGTCAATCAATTGACCGACGCCGAAGTCCTGCAGATCCGTGAGACGATCGATCGCGACTATATGGTTGAGGGCGATCTGCGTCGCGATACCGCGATGAATATCAAGCGATTAATGGATCTCGGCTGTTATCGTGGCCTGCGTCATCGCCGCGGTCTGCCTGTGCGTGGTCAGCGGACGCATACAAACGCACGGACGCGCAAGGGCCCAGCGAAAGCCATTGCTGGCAAGAAGAAAACCTAATCTGGCAGAACGAATGCTTGTTGCAGATGGCTTTCAGTCATCGCCGCATTTGCTTCGTTACAAAATCCGCATCATTCGAACTGTCCGGCGTGGCCAGGCTATGTCGATATCCACGAATTTAGAAAGCACGAGTAAACCGCAATGGCCAAAGAAGCAGCCGCCGCCCGCCCGCGCAAGCGTGAACGCAAGAATATCTCGTCGGGCGTTGCGCACGTCAATGCAACGTTCAACAATACTATGATTACGATCACTGATGCTCAAGGCAATACTATCGCCTGGTCATCGTCGGGCACGAAGGGCTTCAAAGGTTCGCGCAAGTCGACGCCGTATGCCGCGCAAATGGCTGCAGAAGATGCTGGTCGCAAGGCGATGGAACACGGCATGAAGATTCTCGAAGTTGAAGTGATGGGGCCAGGTTCGGGCCGTGAATCGGCGCTGCGCGCTCTGCAGGCTGTCGGCTTTCAGATTACATCGATCCGCGACGTGACGCCGATCCCGCATAACGGTTGCCGTCCGCGCAAGCGCCGGCGCGTCTGATTATCGCTAACACGATCAATGCCGCGCGGCCGTCAAAGGCTTGTTGGGTGCGGCAGTGGAATGCTTGTTGATCCGATTGCGCTAATTTCTTGAGATCGAGTGTCCGGCCCTCCCATTGCGAGAGTGGCGGCCTCGGTCGGCCAGAAATTCCCCTGAACTGACGTGCGAGGCCGAAAACATGGCAAATATTCTGCAGAAAAACTGGCAAGACCTGATTAAGCCGACGAAGCTTCAAGTGACTCCAGGACGCGACAAAGTTCGTCTAGCAACGCTCGTGGCTGAACCACTGGAGCGCGGCTTCGGCATGACGCTCGGTAACGCACTGCGTCGCGTTTTGCTGTCGTCGCTGCAAGGAGCGGCCATAACTACGGTCCAGATCGATGGCGTTTTGCATGAATTCTCGTCGATCCCTGGTGTGCGCGAAGACGTGACCAACATCGTTCTCAATATCAAGGAAGTTGCGCTGCGCGTGCACTCGGAAGGCGTCAAGCGCATGGTCCTCAAGAAAGAGGGCCCCGGTATCGTGAAGGCGGGTGACATCGAGGCATCGTCCGAGGTGGAGATTCTCAATCCTGAGCACGTCATCTGCACGCTCGATCAGGGCGCGTCGATCCGCATGGAATTCTCCGCCACCATGGGCAAGGGTTATGTGCCGGCAGATCGCAATCGCCCAGATGATGCGCCGATTGGATTGATCCCGGTCGATAGTTTGTTCAGCCCGGTCAAGAAGGTCTCCTATCGTATCGAAAATACCCGCGAAGGTCAGATCCTGAACTACGATAAGCTGACCATGCAAATCGAGACAGACGGGTCGATTTCTGCCGAGGATTCGGTGGCGTTGGCGGCGCGCGTACTGCAAGATCAATTGGCTGTGTTCGTCAACTTCGAAGAGCCGAAAAAGGCTGTGGAGGAGCAACGCCATCCTGAGCTCGCGTTTAATGCGGCGCTGCTCAAAAAGGTCGATGAGCTCGAACTGTCCGTTCGCTCGGCGAATTGTCTGAAGAACGACAACATCGTTTACATTGGTGATCTCATCCAGAAGTCGGAAGCCGAAATGCTGCGCACGCCCAACTTCGGGCGCAAGTCACTTAACGAGATCAAGGAAGTTCTGGCGTCGATGGGGCTTCATCTCGGGATGGAAGTGCCGAACTGGCCGCCGGACAATATCGAGGATCTGGCTAAACGGTTTGAGGACCAGTACTAAGAGAATTGAGAGTTGCGAATAGCGAGGTGGGCGATAATTTTCCTGCACGCATTTGATTATTCGCGGCTCGCTCCCCAACGAGGTGAGGCCGTAGAACCTCCCCGTAACAACCGAAGCGAAAAAAGAGAGTATTATAAATGCGACACGGAAAGCTTGGGCGGCGCTTCAGCCGCGACAGCGCACATCGGCAAGCGATGTTTTCGAACATGGCGGCGTCTTTGATCATGCACGAGCAAATCGTGACGACCTTGCCGAAGGCAAAGGATCTCAGGCGCATCGTTGAAAAGTACATCACTTTGGCGAAACGTGGCGATTTGAATTCGCGTCGTCTTGCGGCGTCCCGCATGGGCGATGAGGCGATGGTCAAGAAGCTGTTCGACGTGCTTGGTCCCCGTTATAAGGATAGGGCCGGAGGTTATACTCGCGTTCTAAAGGCCGGCTTCCGTTATGGGGACAGCGCGGCTCGCGCAGTTATCGAGCTTGTCGATCGCGACGTTGCCGCCAAAGGCAAGGAAGACAAAGAGCGCCACGCCGAGATGCTGAAACAGCAGGCGGCGGCCAACTAACAGTTGAGATCAGGTGAATATAACGCCCGGTTGCCATCGCTGGTTTACCGGGCGTTGGCGTTTTGCACCTGGTGAAGTCGCCGCTTTAAGATCACTAATCTGGCTCGTGGCTGGCGTTATTCAGCCTGATAAAGGTCGGTTTCGGCAGTTAGATTATTAAGTGAGCGCGAGACGGAATGCACGTAGCGGTACGGCATATGTCATAAGTATTGCGTCTCGTAACAGTCTGTGATGTAATACCGCATAAAATATTCTTTGGTTGCTCAAACGTTTTTTGCAACCATCGTTTGGAACTTGGGACAACTTAACATTCCTGTCATCTGGAGATGTTAGTTGAAATCCAAAGATCCTCTTGGCCCATCAGGTCCGCCGCATATCCTGACGCCATGAGGTGAAGGTCGTTGCAGTCGGCAAAGGAGTGGCCTCCTTTAACCGTCGACCGGAACGACCGAACGTCAGGCGACAGACCAACGCCCTCTTTGGTCCACGCTTGACAGGCTGGGTTCGCGATGGCTCGGAACATACCCCGCTGCCGAGACATTGCGGACCCGGCCAATTGCGCGGAAGCGGCTGCGATGAGTTTTAGTCGAGCAGTTTGAGCCGACTACAAAGACAGCTGCTCGAAGCCGCAGCGTTCATGCGGTCGAAAAGTTTTTTTTGATCTTAGGAACACGGTCGGCGCCCTGCGCCCTCAAAGACGAATCTTACTTGATCTTGGCTTCTTTAAACTCGACGTGCTTACGCGCTACCGGGTCGTATTTCTTGAAAACCAGCTTCTCGGTGCTGGTGCGCGGGTTTTTCTTCGTCACGTAAAACGTGCCGGTTCCGGCGGTGCTGAGGAGCTTGATCTTCTGGGATGCTGGCTTAGCCATGATCGTCTCGCAAGATATGAATGTTCTGGCCGCACCATAGTTGACATCGCCTGTCAGTCAAGGTGCCAGTGACGACTTCGTGAGGCTTGCGTCACTAAAGCGTTCGTTGGTGGATGTTGGACTCGCCGCTGCCACCCGTGCCGTGACTCCCAGCCGCTCCACTGCCGACTGGAGGATATGCCCGAGCAATTCGGAATAACGCATGCCTTGGAAGCCGGCCATGATGTTGAGTTTGCCGTCCCAGCACCAGCCCGGATTGGGGTTCACTTCCAGCAACTTGATCTCGCCCTTAGCGTCGGCACGGAAATCGAAGCGGGCGTAGTCGCGGCAATTCAAGCGTTCGAACAGTTTGGCCGAGTTATCGATCAATTGTTGCTGCACAGCATCTTGCAGGTTTGCCTCACGATACCTGATCTGAGTCCAGTAGGGACTGTCCGGCTCCCACTTCGACTCATAGCCAAGGATCGGCGGCAGGCCTTTTTCGAGCCGTGAGAAGTCGACCTCGAGGATTGGCAAAGCGCGCAACCCCTGATCGGGATTGCCGATCATGCCGACGGAATACTCCGCGCCTGTCAAATATTCCTGCACCAGGATCGGGCGTTTCGGGAATAGCACGCGCAAATGTTCGAGGTAGTCGAGCAGCTGTTTCGTGTTTTTGACCACAGCGTCCTTGGTAATGCCGATCGAACTGTCGCCGAAGTTAGGTTTCAGCAGGGCCGGAAAGACGGATGGCAGCGTCGCGCCTTGATCGCCCGCGCGCACGTAGGTTTCAAGCGGCACGGGTACGTCGAGCGATAAAGCGACGGCGCGTACCAATCCCTTATCGTAGCAGGCGGCCAAGCAACCCGGTGCGCCGCCGGTATAAGGTATGTCCAGCACATCGAGCATGGCCGGGACGTGCAGTTCCTTGAAGGCGTCGTTGTTCAGGCCCTCGTCGCACAAATTGAACACCAAGTCGGTGCGCAGATCAGCCAGATCACGCTCCAGCGTCGAGTGGTTGTCGAGGGTGCGGAACTTGTATTGCGGCAATTCCGAAAGCGCGTCCCGCAGCTTGCGGACCGTGTCCAAATCTTCGGGATTAAATTGCCCACCCCGTTTGACGGTGTCGGGCAGGCGCGGATCGCCCATCAGGATCGTAACATCAAGGATGGGTGTCTTGCCGCGCGGTTTGCGGGCCGGCATGACCGGCGCGTCCGCGGTCAACAGAATGCGGCGGGCCATCATGCCCAGATCCTGGTCGCGGTCTGACAGAGCTTCGACGTGGCCGTGATGGCGGATGTTGCGGAAGCCGGTTTTCTCTAGCAATTTGCTGACGCTTTCGCGGGTGTAGAGGCGCTCGGCATAGAACTGATCGGCGATGACGCCGATTTCATCCTGTACGATGACTTCGCGGCTGATCAGCCGATCGCCCTCCTTGCTGATGGAACGTTCGCGGCAAACGAAGTGATGCTCGTCAATCCATTCCCACGAGCGTTTTTCGAAATGCTCGTGCATATGCGCGCCATCGGTGATGTCGAGGACCAACTGGCCGCTCGGCCGCAGGATCTTGGCAACCGCCGCCAAGACCTTTTCGTCATCCTGCTTGTCCGAGAAGTAGCCAAACGAGTTCCCCATGATGCAAACACAATCGATGCTTGTCTCGGGCAAGCGCGGATTGCGGGCGTCGCCTTCCTTGAAGTTGACCTGCAGGCTTTCGCCCTGGGCGCGTTTCTTGGCAAGGCGAATGAGATAGCGCGAGCGATCGACGCCCATGACATTCTTGAAGCCGCGCCGAGCCAACTCCAGGCAATGGCGGCCCTGGCCGCAGCAAAGGTCTAGGATCGCGCTATGGGGTTGTATTGCGGCCGACGAGACGATGAAGTCGACCTCGCGACGCGTATTTTCGCTGTTTTCGACGACGTCGCCGTCGGTCTTGACGTAGAGCGCGTTAAAAAGTTTGCGCCACCACTCTTCCGGCAGATGCTGCTCCAAATCGGAAACAGGGCCAAGGCATGAACGTACCGGCGGACGTTTGGGCCGCTTCGGCTTCGTGGCTAGTGCCATGATGGACGATTGTCCTCCTCGCTGCCGGTGTCGCCGGGCGCCATTGCTCGACGAGCGAAACGCAGTCCGGCGCTACAAGTTGCGCGTTCCCGCATCAAGCCGGTAATCGTGAGATCTGCACGGACCCCAATGGCTGGCGATCCTTAGACGCACAGAAATGCTTGTCAAACTTTTATGTGGGGATGTCCGCTGACAATTTGTCATGGCGATATTCAGCACCACCGCTCTTCGAGCCAGTGGTGAAATCGCCATTATTTTGCGCGCGACAGGACTGCGATGAAAAAGCCATCGGTCGAGTGCATCGCCGGTGACAGCAGGAGCGAGTCGTCGCGACCGTCGGCTGACAGGCGAGGTGCGGCCGTCGCCATTGCCTCGGCCCATACCTGACGCCATGGCCGGACGGAAAAATGGCCATTGGTCTTCAAGAACTGGCTGATCTGGTCGCTGTTTTCTTCGGCCAGGAGGGAGCACGTAATGTAGACAAGCCGACCGCCAGGCTTCACCGCGCGCGCGGCGTGCGCCAACACGGTTTGCTGATCCTTGATGCGGGCCGTCAATACATCGGGCTTCAATCGCCACTTTGCATCGGGTTTGCGGCGCCAGGTGCCAGACCCGCTGCACGGCGCATCGACCAGTACGATGTCGAAGCGTGACTTGAAGGCTTCTATCGCGGCGGTGTTGCCTGCGGTCATAACCTCGACATTAGTGACGCCGGCGCGTGTCAGGCGTTCGAAAATAGGACGCAACCTGGATTTATCGGAGTCATAGGCATGAATGGTGCCCTGGTTGTGCATGCGGGAGGCAAGCGCCAATGTTTTCCCGCCGGCGCCGGCGCACAAATCGAGGACCGCGTCGCCCGCCTTGGCACCTGTCATTGCGGCCGCGATCTGGGAGCCCTCGTCCTGAACTTCGAACCAGCCACGTCCGTGCGCCGCCTCCGCTTCGACGTTGGGTGTTCGCCCGTCGCCGTCCGGTGGCGGGATGCGTACCGCGGTCGGACACAACGCGCTGGCCATGGCGCCGTGCATGGCAAGTGCTTCCAACACCTGCTCGCGTGTGCTTTTGAGTTCGTTGACCCGCAAGTCGACCGGCGCGCGCTTGGCAAGTGCCTGGCCTTCAACCACCAGACGGTCGCCGAAAACTCGTATCAATGCCGGTGCCAGCCACTGGGGAATGTTGGCCTGCTGCCATTCAGCGGCACCGGCGTGCGGACCCTGGCCGACACGGGTGAGCTCATCTGGATTCAATGGCGCCAGGCCATGCGGCGAGCCGTCGAAGAGTGTGGCGATTGCCGGTGCGCCCAAGCCGCGAGCGCTGACCAGCGCACCTAGGACCAATGCGCGCGGCGTGTCGCTCCGCATGTGGTAGGCGGACATGGCTTTGTGGCGCAGTGCGTCGTAAACGACATTGCCGATGGCCGAGCGGTCGCCCGAGCCGGCGAAACGGTGGGCTTTGCCCCAGTCGGAGAGCGCCGTTGCCGCGGGTTGATGGTGGATAAGGATCTGCTCCAGGACGTCAGTGGCGGCTTTAATGCGGGCGGCGGGTTTCATGGGACAAGGGCCTTGCTCAAATATGAAGCATTGGTCCTTAGAGGGCTTCCGCCCCGAGCGTAAGCGGAATTCGCCGTTAAGACGCTGTTTTTACTACGGGGGCACCTTGCGCGAGCCAGCTCTCGAGGGCTTCGATCAGGCCGTCGATGGGGCGGAAGCCGTTGGTCACAAGGGCGTACCCATGAGTTTCGCTGCCGGCCGCGAGCATCGGGAAGCCGGTCACCCCGAGTTCTTGCGACGTCAGAAAATCGCGAAACGTGGCGCTTTTGATCTCCGTGCTGAGGAAGCGGGCGCGGAAGTCTGTCCCGTCGAAACCGGCCTCGTCTGCAATAGCCACGATCACGTCGGTGTCGGTCACATCCCGGTTATGACCGTAGAAAGCTTCAGAGATGGCTGACTTGAATGACAAGGCCGATAGCGGCGCTGCGGCGTTCCAGTCGCGCGCAGTCACGACTGCACGGCAAGCCGGTTCGGTGTCATAGACGAAGCCTTGTCTGTCAAAGAACGCCATGTCGAAGGATTGTCCGGAAGCCTTGGCGACGTTGGACCAGGCGTTGCGGATGTACGTCTTGTCTTCGTCACGCATCGGTTTGGTGTTGCCGGCGCGCAGGCCGCCCATAACCAACCGCACCGGCAGCCGCCCGGTGAAATGGGTGGCCAGCTTCTCGATGACCGGCGCAAAACCATAGCACCACGAGCACAAGGGATCGGCCACATACAGAAAGTGAAGGCCGGTCGTTTGTGTCTGCGGCGTCTCAGTCATGTGCAACCTCACTGGGCGATCAGGCAAAGAGATGATGTCATAAACCGGCGGATATCGCGATCCCCGTTAAACATCGGTTTACCTTGCTACCGGCATATCAGCAGAACGACGCCAATTGTTGGGCGTACAGTGTTGGTCGCGGCTCGAGGGAGCTAGCGGCGCGTGGGGAGAGTAAAGTGCATGCTGAGCCCTTTGCAGGGTGCATCGGTGGATTCGATGCGCCGCATTATGTGCGCGGCGGTCGCGGCGCGACCCCGCCAAATACCGATAGCCGTGATCATCGGCACCGCACTCTGCTTCATTGCAGGTTGTTCCCGCTCGTCGCCAGAGCGCGCGCAGGTCGCACTTTATCCGCCAAGCAGGGTCGATGTTCGTCGCCCTATGCCGGCTCCGCCGGTGCAAGCAACAGTACAGCAACGAGCGCAAACCCGCGTAGCAATCGAAAACGGCGAGCTTCCGAAAGGCGGTGGCGTCTACAAACTCGGCAAACCCTATCAAGTGGCTGGACGCTGGTACTTCCCGACTGAAGACCCCAACTACGACCGTACGGGCATGGCCTCGTGGTACGGCGCGGATTTTCACGGCCGCAAGACAGCCAACGGGGAGATCTACGATATGGGCGCGCTGACGGCGGCACATCCGACGCTGCCGATCCCATCATTCGCCTATGTCACCAGCCTCAAGACCCAACGCACTGTGCTCGTGCGCATCAACGATCGCGGCCCCTATGCGAGGGATCGGATCATGGACCTGTCACGGCAGACGGCTGAGGCGCTGGGGGTGTCTGCCGCTGGCGTATCTGAGGTGCGGGTAAAGTATGCCGGGCGCGCGCCGCTGGACGGCGACGATAGCGCCGAGCGTCGTTTTCTTGCCCGACAGCCCTGGGCCCATGCGGTGACGTCCGCGCGCTCGGTGGCGCCAACGCTGCGGGGCCGCATGGGGTTGTTTGGAGGCGGTGACGGGCTGCGTTGAAGGCTGGCTGCAAGCCTACAATCGATCACGCCATTGCGGGAAAATTGGTTTTCGGCAAATCTGCTCGTTAGAGCGACATATAATGTTCGCGCCGGGAGGAAATGCCATGTCCAGCGCAGCACGCGGTCGTGTCGTACTGTTGGATCGACATATCGGCAGCGCGTATCCAAGTCTGGCGACGGCTGCGGAGCTGCAGGCGTTCGAGCGCGTGCCGTACGAAGAGCGCATCGCCGCCGCCAGCACTTACGATGCAATCCAACTTGCGGCCAACTACGATCCGAACGCCGTGGCGATCCGCTTTCTGCCGACTGCCAGCGCCGAAGATGCGCCGATTGAAATCACCTACGGACAGCTCGTCGGGCGCATCACGCAGGCGGCCAATATGTTCCACGCTCTCGGCGTTGGTCCAGGCGATGTGGTCAGTTTCCTGCTGCCGCTGCTGCCGCAGAGTTTTTTTACATTGTTCGGCGCCGAGACGGCAGGCATCGCCAACCCCGTCAACCCGCTGCTGGAAGCACATCAGATCGCCGAAATTCTCGATGCGGCGGGCACCAAAGTGCTCGTCGCGCTCGGCCCCATGCCTGGCACCGACATCTGGGAAAAAGTTGCGGCCATTCGCGGTGGTTTGAAGAAGCTGAAGGCGATCGTGCAGATCAACGGACCCGGCGATCCGGTTGACGGAATCCACTCGTTCGATATTTTGATCGCGGCGCAACCTGCCGATCGCCTGATTGGTGGCCGACAAATCGGCGCCAGTGACGTGGCTGCTTACTTTCATACCGGTGGCACGACGGGGACGCCGAAATTGGTGCGCCACAGCCACGCCAACCAAGTCTATCAGGCCTGGGCGTGCACTCTGCTGCTCAGGTCGGAGGCGGGACGCAATTTGTTGTTCGGCATGCCGTTGTTCCATGTGGGTGGATCGCTGACGCAGGCGCTGTCGACATTTTCCAGCGGCGGTTGCCTGGTGGTATTGTCGCCGTCGGGCTGGCGCAATCCGGCGGCACTGAAGAACCTTTGGCCGCTGGTCGAGCGGTATCGGCCGGAAATATTCAGTAGCGTGCCGACCGTGCTTGCAGCATCGCTGTCAGTGCCGGTGGGAAACGCGGATATTTCGAGCTTGCGTTATGTTGCAGGCGGCGGGTCGGCTATTCCCGTCGCGGTCGGTCGCGCGCTCGAAGCCAAGTTCGGGACGCCGATCATCGAAGTCTATGGCATGACCGAAACCGCCAGCGTGCACACCCTGGCCTATCTGGACCGGCCCAACCGACTGGGATCGGTGGGCCATCCGGTGCCATACAGCCGCGTTCGCATCGTCAAACTCGACGCTAACGACCGATATGAGCGCGATTGTGCCGTCGATGAGATCGGCGTCATCGCGATGGCCGGCCCCGGCGTGTTCAACGGCTATCTGAACGACATACACAACAGGGGCGCATTCGTTGAACCCGGCTGGGTCAATTCCGGCGATCTCGGCCGATTGGATGCGGACGGTTACCTGTGGATTACCGGCAGGGCCAAGGATCTGGTCATCCGCGGCGGCCACAATATCGATCCTGCGCCTATCGAAGACGCCTTGTTTGGCCATCCGGCTGTGGCACTGGCCGCCGTCATCGGTCAGCCCGACGCCTACGCTGGCGAACTGCCGGTGGCCTTCGTGCAGTTGCAGAAGGGGGCGACGCTGGCTGCGGGTGAACTCGAAGCCTGGGTACGCGAACGGACGCCGGAGCGGGCGGCTGTGCCGGTGCGCATTTTTGTCGTCGATCCCATGCCGTTGACCGGCGTCGGCAAGGTGTTCAAGCCGCAATTGCGCTGGCTGGCAGCGCAAAAAGTGTTTGAGGAGACATTGGCGCCGCTTGGTGACGCAGGTGTGCGCTACGATGTCTCGGTCGGCGCACACGGCACGCATGGGAGTCTCGCAATCGTTAGGGTCACGGGAGTTCCGCTTGTCGATCGCGATGTCATCGCGAAAAAAATTGCAGCGCTGCTCGATCCATTCGTGGTGCGGCACGAAATTCAGTGGGCGTAATTGCCGCTCGGCGACGCGCCAATCCATTCGACAGAATCAGTGTACGCTAAGCCGAGACGATTGAACCGCCGGAGTTCTAACATGCCGCATCTGACAGCATTTGTGACGCTGCTCGCAATTCTACTTTATTTTTATACCGGCATTTTGGTCGGCCAGGCGCGCGGCAAGACGGGCATCAAAGCCCCCGCCACTACCGGCAACCCGGATTTCGAGCGCGTGTTCCGTATCCAAATGAACACTTTGGAGTGGATGCCGATTTTGTTGCCGGCGATGTGGCTCGTGGCCTACTACATCGGCGACATCTGGGCGGCAGCAGGCGGCGTAGTGTGGATCATTGGGCGTGTCATGTATATTCAGGGATATAGTGCGGCGGCCAACAAACGGGGCCCCGGCTTTGGCGTGCAGGCACTTGCTGCGGTCGCACTCTGGGGTGCCGCTCTGATTGGCGTAATTGCGGCGCTGTTGAAGATGAATTGAGCCGTTACTGGCGCAGAACTACTGAGCCTCTAGCGGTACTGCGCGAGCGTGGCGCTGCTTGAGCCCTAGCCAAGTTACAGCGCACAAGACAATGGTCAGCATCGGCAAGGCGGCGAGGTTTACCAGCCACCACCCGGCCACTGCCTGCAGCGTGCCTGACAGCGCTGCGGCTGAAGCCGTCATGGAATAGACCAGGAAGTCGTGCGTGCCCTGCACCTTGGCTTTTTCTTCGACTGTGTAGGTGCTGGTCAGCAGCGTCGAGCCACCGACGTAGCAAAAGTTCCAACCGAGCCCGACGAGGATGTTGGCGGCGACGAAGTTGGCGAATTCGATGCCGGAAAAGTTGACCAGGGCGCACCCGATCTCCAACGTGGCGCCAACTGCGATGACCCGCAAAACACCGAAACGGCTGATCAGACTGCCCGTGAAAAACGCGGGGATGAACATGGCGGCAACGTGCCACTGGATGACCGTGGCGCTGTCACCGTAGCCGAAGCCGCACGCCTGCATGGCCAGCGGTGTGGCGCTCATCACCAGCGTCATGACGGCATAGCCGAACATCGACGACAACACGGCGGCAATGAATTTCGGCTGGCGCGCGATTTCGCGCATCGGCCGTCCACCGCGACCGCCTTTTGCGGCGGCCACCAGCGGAATGTCGACCAGTTGCACCAATAGCAGCGCGCCCAACGCGAAGCCGGATAGCACCAGATAGACGCCGGCAAACAGCATCGGATCGAACAGCGTCACCGCCCATTTTGCCGCCTGCGGCCCAAGGAAGGCGGCCACGACGCCGCCGGCCATGACCAGCGAAATCGCCTTGGCGCGGAAATCGGCGGTCGCCATGTCCGCCGCGGCAAACCGGTAATGCCAGGCAAAGGCCGCAGACGATCCCTGTAACAGTGCGCCGAGGCAGAGCAGTGCGAATTCCTGCTGCACTATTCCGGTCAGAGATGTGAAGCCGCCGATGATGCCCAGCGTCGCGCCGAGGCTGAACCCGGCGCGCCGGCCGAACCGCCCCATCAGCAGCGCTGCCGGCAGCGTCACCAGCATCAATCCCAGGTTGGACAGAAAGATCGGCACCGTTGCATAAGGGCTGCCGGGGCTCAACATTCCCAATCCGGCGAGTGGCGTGGTCGCGATACTCATGATCTGTGTGCATTGGAATAGCACCTGTGCGCCAGCCAGAATTGCGACGTTGCGGCGCATCGAGGTGCCATCCGGTAGTGCCGACGTCATGAGTATCATTTCCTCTATTCGGTTCGTTTCGAGCAATCTTGTAGCTGTCATAGCGTGCGCCGTCACCCCGCGCTTGAGGCTCGGCTGATTTGCAGGCAAAGATCGTGCGCGAAAGTTCAAACAAACGGAGACGACCATGGATCGCGAGCTTAGAGACAAGGGTTTGGCCAACCGCAAGAAGGTGCTTGGCGCTGCCTATGTCGAGAAATCCATGGCGTCAGGCGATAATTTCAATGCGCCATTCCAGGAAATCCTCAATGAATACTGCTGGGGTATGGCCTGGGGCGACGAGCGCCTGCCGCACAAAACCCGCTCGATGCTCAATCTGGCGCTGTTGGCAGGCATCAATCGCATGCACGAATGGGAACTGCATCTGAAGGGTGCCATGAACAACGGCGTGACGCGTGATGAAATCCAGGCGATTATTCACCATGTCGCGGTTTATGCCGGTGTGCCGGTCGGCGTCGAGTGCATGCGCATCGCCCGCAAGGTGTTTGCTGAGATCGACGGCAAGGCCTGATGCATCTGCAGTGAGTGCACCAGTGGTTTTTGCTTTGGAATTTGAATGAGCTATAAACTGACATTCCTGGGTACCGGCTCATCCGGTGGTGTGCCGCGCATCGGACATCACTGGGGTGCCGCCGATCGCACCAACCCTAGGAATCGCCGGCGCCGTTGTTCGGTGGTCGTGCAGCGGATGGGGCCGAAGGGAACGACAACGGTGTTGGTCGATACTTCGCCCGATCTGCGCGACCAGTGTCTGCAGTTCGACGTCGTGCATGTCGACGGCGTGTTGTTCACCCATGATCACGCCGATCACACGCATGGCATCGACGATCTGCGTGGCTTTGCCATCAACGAGCGCCGCCGCATCGACGTGCACATGGACGACCTGACGTGGGATGGCCTGCAGGTTCGGTTCCGCTATTGTTTCGAGCAGAAGCCAGGTTCCAACTACCTGCCGATCCTGACGCGTCATCGGATCGTTGCAGGCGAACTCGTCACGATCGACGGCAAGGGCGGGCCGATCACCGCGCTGCCCATTCTGCAGGACCACGGAGAGATGCCTTCGCTAGGGTTTCGCTTTGGAAAATTGGTTTATTCACCGGATATCGTGGGCTATCCGGCAGAGTCGGCTGCGGCATTCGAAGGCCTGGACATGTGGATCGTCGATGCGCTGCGCATCGTGCCCCATCCCAGTCATTGGAGCGTCAAGCAGGCGCTGGCGCAGATCGAGCGCTTCAAGCCGAAGGAAGCGTTGCTCACACATATGCATGTCGATCTCGACTATGACGAACTTTGCCGCAAGCTGCCAGCACATGTGCGGCCGGCGTACGACGGCCTGACAGTGGAATTCGAAGGATAGCCACCATGGATGTCATTCACGGCTACGATCACGTGCCGCGTAACGGGCGCGGCGCTGTGCTTGCTGTTGGTAATTTCGACGGCGTCCATCGCGGCCATCAGATGCTGCTCGCCAAGGCGCGCGAAATTGCAAAACCACTCAAGGCATCGGCCGGCGTGCTGGCCTTCGAGCCGCATCCGCGTACACTGTTTCAACCGGAGAGGCCGCATTTCCGACTGACCACGATTACGCAGCGCATCGCACTATTCAAGAAGTTCGGCATGGATCTGACGGTCGTGTTGCCGTTTGACCGCAAGCTTGCAGACCTCACCGCAGAAGCCTTCATCGAGCGCGTGCTCGTCGCCGGCCTCGGCATAAAACACGCCGTCATCGGCTATGATTTTCACTTCGGAAAAGGCCGCGGCGGATCACCGACGTCATTGGTTGCGGCGGGCAAAGAAATGGGCTTCGGCGTGACGGTGATCGAGCCGGTGGCCGAGGGCGGCGAAGTGGTCTCGTCCAGCGCCGTGCGGGCCGAACTCGCCCAGGGCGATGTCGGGGGTGCCACGGCCTTGCTGGGGCATACGTGGCGTGTCGCGGGGGAAGTCAAAGGTGGGCATCATCGCGGCACTGGGATGGGTTATCCGACGACCAATATCGGCTTGTCGCCGGGAACTGCGCTGGCTCATGGCATCTATGCCGTGTGTGTGCATGTGGGCGACAAAGTTTACGCGGGCGCGGCTTATCTCGGCACACGGCCCACGTTCGACAACGGCGATGCGGTACTCGAAACGTTCCTGCTCGATTTCGACGGTAATCTTTACGGCAAAACGATTGAACTCGAATTCATCGGTTTCATTCGCGGCGATCGCAAATTCGACGACACTGATGCCCTCGTCGCCCAGATGGACAAAGACGTGGCGCGCGCTCGGGAGATACTCCGGCGGGGACGGAAGGTGTAGCCACAAAGCCGCCGGGAACTTTCGGCCGGATTGAACGTTTTTGCGTCCGACTACTGAATATTGTTGTCGAAATTTGTTCGAACTATCGGGTCGAATTCACCAAAGAGTCTGATCGATGGTCAATAACATTCTTGCCGCTACTCGTTCGGCCAGTGCACCGGCTGATGAGCCAGCGACGCCCGTGCATCATGCACCGCAGGGCTTCTCGGATCGGTTCGCGCTTGGTTTCACGAAACTGTTGCGTTACTGCGCAGACACGTTTTTTGCCAAACGCTACGGGCACCGCGCGATCGTGCTTGAAACGGTAGCGGCTGTGCCGGGTATGGTCGGCGCGATGCTGACACACTTCAAGTGCTTGCGCCGGATGATCGATGACGAGGGCTGGATTCGGACGCTGCTCGAAGAAGCGGAAAACGAACGCATGCACCTCATGACATTCATCGAGATCGCAAAGCCGACCTGGTTCGAGCGGATGGTGATCCTGTCCGTACAATGGGTTTTCTTCGTAGCGTTCTTCCTGCTTTATCTGATCTCGGCGCGTACGGCGCACAGGGTGGTCGGCTACTTCGAGGAAGAAGCGGTGATCAGCTATACGATGTACCTGCAGGAAATCGACGAGGGGCGTTCACCAAACGTGCCGGCACCAGCAATCGCCAAGCATTATTGGAAAATGGCCGATGATGCGACGCTGCGCGACGTTGTGCTGGTGGTGCGTGCCGACGAGGCGCATCATCGCGACGTGAACCATGGCTTCGCGAGCCAGCTTGCGGGCGGCCCCATCGAACAAACTCACGCGGCGCCGTATCCGAAACACGCCGATGACACTCGAATGGATCGTTGATGACGTAGAGCCGAAGGCGCGAATGCGGGTTCCTTACGCGCACGGGATCGCTGGTTAAGCCTTTCCCAAAAGCCGTTTGAAGAAGCCCTTCTTCTTTTCCACCGTCTCGGCGTCAGCGTCGGGCGCGTGCGGACCGACTGCATCGCTGAAGCTCTTGAAGAATTCGCCGGCCAGCTTCTTCGCCGTCTGGTCGATCAACCGGCCGCCCAGTTGCGCGATCTTGCCCCCCACATCCGCCTTGACGGTGTAGGTGAGAAGTGTTGCCTCTGGTCCGTCGTCGGCCAGCACTACTTTCGCCGAGCCTTTCGCAAAGCCTGCGACACCGCCACTGCCCTGGCCGGATATGACATAACTTGTCGGCGCGTCGATCTCCGACAACGTGACATTCCCTGTGAAGCTGGCTTTCACCGGCCCGACCGACAAGGTCGCTGCCGCCTTCATTTCTGTGTCTGAGGTTTTCTCCAGCGCCGTGCAGCCGGGGATGCACGCCTTCAACACCTCCGCGTCGTTCAACGCCAGCCAGACAGTCTGCCGCGGCGCGGATATCTTCTGTTCACCGGTCATGTCCATGGCGCAGGCTCCCTGTATGCATTGTCGTCGGTCCGTTGGGTCAAGTTCTTGTGTGACCTGACTGCAAATGTTAGGTCGCGCCAATGCTTGACCCAACCTACATGTCTCAGACTTACGTTGGCACTTTGCCTAACGCCTGCAGAATGCGTTCCGGTGAAAACGGTTGCGCCAGCACTTGCGCTTTCAGTGGTCGCAGCGCGTCGTTGATGGCATTCATGATGGCGGCCGGCGCGCCCGCCGTGCCGGCTTCGCCTGCACCTTTGGCACCCAGCAGGCTTTCCCGCGTCGGCGTTTCGATATGCCCGACCTCGATGTCAGGCATCTCAGCTGCCATCGGCACGAGATAATCGGCCATCGAGCCCACCAGCAACTGCCCCTCGGGTGAATAGGCGCAGTGCTCATAGAGCGCGCCACCGATGCCCTGGACGACGCCGCCACGCACCTGTTCATCAACCAGCTGCGGATTGATGATGCGCCCGCAATCCTCGACCACCCAATGCTTGAGCAGTTTGACGAGGCCCGTCTCCACGTCGACCTCCAGCCAGCTCGCCTGGATTCCGTTGGTGAACGCGAAGGGAAATTCCTTGGTGATGAAGTGCCGCGTTTGCATCAGTTCACGTGGGAGATCTGGCGGCAACGTATCACCGCGAAAATAAACGATGCGCGTCAATTCGGCGAGCGGCATGCGGACGGCGCCGGTCGCGCGATCAACGATGTTGCCGTTCACGATGTCGAGCGTCCCGGCGCTTGCCTGCAGCATCGCCGATGCCACCCGCAGGGCCGCCGCCCGCGTGGCAATGCCGGCTTGCAAAGCTGCCTCGCCGCCGATGCCGGCGCCACGGCACGCCCAAGTGCCGCCGCCATAAGGTGTGGTCTGCGTATCGCCGGTGACGACGCGCACTGTATGGATCGGCACGCCCACCGCTTCGGCGACGATCTGGCGGATAATGCCTTCGGTGCCCTGTCCCTGTTCGGTGACGCCGGTCGCTGCCACAACGGAGCCGTCGGGATCGATGCGAACCGTGCACCCGTCCTGCGCTGAAATCCGCGCGCCGCCGATGCCGTACATAAAGGGGCTGGGATTGGTCAGCTCGATGAACGCCGCGAAGCCGATGCCGCGATAAATGCCCTGGGCGCGCATGGCGTCCTGTTCCGAGCGGAGCAAGGGATAGTCGATCATATCCATCAGGCGGCCCAGCGACTTGATGTGGCTCAAACCCTCGAATTTCATGCCGGCGGGAGAGGTGCGGGGATAGCTGTCGTCGCGCATCAGGTTCTTCAACCGGAAGGCGATCGGATCCATGCCCAATGCTTCCGCGGCGAGGTCGACGAGGCCTTCTGTCACGGTAGTCGCGATGGGATGGCCGACCGCGCGATATTGGCAGGTCGGCGTCTTGTTCTGCAGCACCACCGTCGTCTTGGCACGATAGTTGGCGAAATCATAAGGTCCGCCGACCAGATTGATCACCTGGTTCCCTTCAACGGCGCTGGTGCGGGGATAGACCGAATAGGGGCCGATGCCGGTGAGATCATCGATGTCGATGGCGGTGATACGCCCCTCGGCATCGACGGCCATCTTGCCATTGATGCGGTGATCGCGTGCGTGGATGTCGCTGCCGAAACTTTCCAGCCTGTCGGCAATGAATTTGACGGGACGGCCCATCAGCTTGGCGATGGCCACCGTCGCCACTTCGTCGGGATAGACGTGAACTTTAATGCCGTAACTGCCGCCGACATCCACGCAGATGACGCGTACATCGCCTTCAGGCATCCGCAAATGCTTGGCGAAGACGCCTTGCATCATGTGCGGTGCTTGAGTGGAGTGATGGACAACAAGCTTGCCGGAGCCTTTGTTGTAATCGGCAAGTATCGAGCGTGGCTCAAGCGTCACGCCTGTGTGGCGTCCAGTGTGAAACGTGGCTTCGACGATTTTGTGCGCTGCCTTGAAGGCAGCGGTCACGTCGCCGCTCTCATTGGTGCGTTGAAAACACAGGTTGTCGCCGAGTTCGGCATGGATCAGCGGCGTCGTTGGCGCCAGCGCCGTTTCCATATCCGCCACAGCCGGCAATGGATCGTAATCGACATCGACCTTGGCGATACCGTCTTCCGCCAGGGCGCGGGATTCGGCTACGACGGCTGCAACAGCTTCGCCATGCCATGTCGCGCGCTCCAGCGGCAGCGGATACTGCGGCGCGCTTTTCATGCCCGCTAAATGCACCAGCACGGCCACCCAGGGATCGCAAATGGCGGCCAACTCGCGGCCCGTGACGATGCGCAGCACGCCGGGGATTTTCAGTGCTTCCGCGCCATTGATGGCATTGATCTTTGCGTGGGCGTGCGGGCTGCGCACGAAAGCCACATGGACCATGCGCGGCAACACGACGTCGTCGACGAACTGGCCGCGGCCTTCAACGAGTTTCGGCAAGTTCGGTCGCGGGACGGATTTGCCGATGTACGAATTGGGCCGATCGAGCGCGCGGGGGTCGATGTTCTCGTTCATGGCTTCGGTCCACTGCTGCGGCGCTTATGTGCGGTGGTTTCCACTGCATCTACGATCGCCTGGTACCCCGTGCAACGGCAGTAATTGCCGGAGATGTGCTCGCGGATTTCGGCGCGCGTCGGGGTGGCGTTGGATTTCAGCAAGTCTGCCGCCGTCATCAGCATGCCCGGCGTACAGTAGCCGCATTGCGCCGCGTTGCGGGCGATGAAGGCGTCCTGCAGGTCGCGGATTTCACCGCTGTCGGAGACACCCTCGATTGTCTCGACTGTGCTTCCGTGGAGGCTGGCGGCGAGGACCAGGCAGCCGCGCACGATGGCCCCATCGAGGCGTACCGTGCAGGCGCCGCAGACGCCATGCTCGCACGCCACGTGACTACCCATTAGGCCGAGGTCGAGGCGCAGAAAATCGATGAGGTGCTGCCGCGCCGGCACGTCGCGCCGCACTTGATCGCCGTTGACCGTTAACGTGATGCTGTTGGTCGTCATGCCGGCATCCGCATAAGGTTATTCAAGATCTGCAGCAAGGCACGCTTCAATACTACTTGTGCGAGATGTCGCTTCATCTCCGGTCCGCCGTTGAGGTCGCCCGGCGGATCGAGGTCGGCCGAGACCGCTTTGGCCGCCCGTTCGATCTGGTCTTCGACTAGATCGGTTCCGAGCAGCACGCCAGCGGCGACGTGGGCAACGACAGGTTTGTCGCCAAGCGCAAAAAAAACCAGGCGGACGCGATCAATTTTATCGTCGCTGCGACGCAAGGCAACGGCGATACCTGCCATGGCGTAGTCGCCGGAGCGGCGCGTGATCTCGATGAGTGCGTGATGGTCGCCAGCAACCGCCGCAGGAATTTCGATGGCGGTCAGCAGTTCGTCATTCTCTAGCGCAGTGGCGTAGACGCCGTGAAAAAAATCCCGGGCGGATATTCTGCGTTCGCCCTTGGCACTTGCCGCGACGAATGTGGCTTCGAGTGCCACACAACAGGCCGGCAATTCGGCCGCGGGGTCGGCGAAGGCCAGCGAGCCGCCGATGGTGCCGCGATTGCGGATCGCCGTGTGGGCGATATGTGGCACGGCGTCGGCCAATAATGGAACATGTCGACGGATGATATCGGACTCGCCTATCGTGGTGTGTGTCGTGCCGGCGCCGATACGCACCATCGAACCGTTGACCGCGATACCCTGTAATACGTCAATGCGCGAGATGTCGATCAGCGCGGTTGGCTCGGAAAGCCGGAAGGCCAAAGCCGCAAGCAGGCTTTGTCCGCCGGCCAGCCATCTGGCGTCCGCACCATGTTGGGCTTTGAGACGGAACGCCGCATCGAGCGTGTCGGCCCTGACATAGGCAAAATCAGGCGACTTCATGCTGTTCCCATGATCAGTATTTTCAATTTAAGGATTTGTGCCATCTGAAGCAACTCTCGCATGCGACCAGACTGCCCACAAGCGCCTGCCGTATCGAAGCCGCTGCAAGTACAGTAGATTGCAAAGCCAACTCCTCCTGCGATCGAGCGCCAATGCAACACGTTCCCCCAATTTCCGATGCAGTCAGCCATCCGCGCACCGCAATTCCCGCAGACGCACGTGCCGTGCTGACCATCAATCTCGAGGCGTTGCGGGCGAATTGGGCGACTATCAACCGGATTTCGGCTGCTGCCGAATGCGCGGGCGTGATCAAAGCGGACGCCTACGGTCTGGGTCTCGAAGAAATTGCAACCGCGCTGCGCGACGAAGGTTGCAAGACGTTCTTCGTTGCCACATTGGCGGAGGCCCGACGACTGCGCGCGATCGATCCCAGTATCGTCATCTACGTGCTCGACGGACTATTATTAGGCGCCGCGGCGCACTACGCGGGCTTTGACTTGAGGCCGTGCCTCGGCAGTATAGAGGAGATCAGCGAATGGGCAGAGTTCTGTCATCAAAAGGGACAGCGTCTGCGCGCTGCCATCCATCTCGATACCGGCATCAATCGGCTCGGCCTGCCAGCAGCCGATGTGGACATTCTCGCCGCATCACCTGAGCTGTTGTCCAAATTTCGCTGCAGTCTGATGATGAGTCATCTTGCCTGCGCGGACGAACCGGCGCACCCCAAGAACCGTGCGCAGCGAGCGATGTTTGAGAAACTGCGGGTCAAACTGCCGCCCGCACCCGCCAGTCTCGCCAACTCGGCCGGCACATTTCTCGGGCCGGATTTTCAATACGATCTCGTGCGTCCCGGCATCGCTCTGTTCGGCGGACGTGCCTTCGTCGGCGAAGCCAATCCGATGCAATGGGTGGTGGAACTTAAAGCGCGCATTCTGCAAGTGCGTGATGTCGCAGAGGGCGACAGCGTCGGCTATGGCGCGAGTTATCGATGCGATCGGCCGACGCGCGTGGCGACCATTGCGTGTGGCTATGCCGACGGATTTCTCCGGGCCATCTCACGTGTGGACCGCAGCGCGGGTGCTGTCGGCTTCATCGGGCCGCATGCAGTGCCGGTGATCGGTCGGGTGTCGATGGACCTGATTACGCTCGATGTGACCGGCGTACCCGCGGCTTTGGCGCATCGTGGCGCCTGGGTCGAAGTGCTGGGCAGCCGCACCACCATCGACGATCTTACCGATCGCGCCGGTACCATCGGCTATGAACTGCTCACTCGCCTGGGCCGCCGCGTGCATCGCGTGTATGTTGATGGCGCTTGATCCTAAAGGACGGAAATTCAAATGACCTCTCCGTATCGTTCCGATTTCGACATGCCCGGTGATGTCGCCTATCTCAATGCGGCCTCCTTCAGCCCGTTGCCGATAGAGACGTGCGCTATCGGTCGCGCCGCCGTCTCCAACAAGGCGCAACCATGGTTGTTGCCGGCCGATTTTGCGAACCAGCAATACGAGTTGGCACGCGCTTCCGCCGCGCGCCTGATCGGCGTGGCGACGGACGATGTGTCGTTGATTTCATCGGTTGGTTACGCGTAGCGACGATCGCGAAGGGCCTGGAATTGCCGCGAGGTAGTCGTGTCATCGTGCTCGAAGACGATCACGCGTCCCCAGTGCTGGAATGGCACGTCCGTGGCGAGGCACAGGGATTCACGGTCGATACCGTTCGCCGGCCGGCAGATCTGGACTGGACGACGGCGGTGATCGAGGCCATCGGTCGTCCGGGTGCGCCGCAGGTCGGCGCCGTATCGATCTCGTCGATGCATTGGTCAGATGGCGCCTTGCTCGACATGGCGGCCATCGCCGAAGCCGCTCGAGTGTGCGGCGCGGCGTTTATCATCGACGCCACACAGACCACCGGCGTAATCGCGCTCAACATCGCCGCGATTGATCCGGATGCGCTGATATTCCCAACTTACAAGTGGCTTCTCGGCCCGTACGGTCGCGCCTTCATGTATGTCGCCAAACGCCGGCAGAATGGCATGCCGCTCGAGCAGACACAGCATAGCCGGATGAACGTGCGCGCTGAGAATGAAGTCTATTTCGGCGACCTCGCTTTCGCGCCGACCGCACGCCGATTTGATATGGGCGAGCGGGATCATTTCATCTCGATGGCCATGGCGACCGCCAGCATCGACTACATCAACCGCATCGGGCCAGTGGCTGTAAGTGCCCACCTGCGGCCACTGATCGAACGATTGGCCGACGGTCTGGTGAAACTGCCGGTGCGCATCGCCCCGCCGCGGTGCCGCGCGCCTCACATTCTGGGGATTGAGTTTCTGGCCGGTCGCCCGCCGGATCTCATGCAACGCTTGGCGCGGCAAAACGTGTTCGGCGCCTGGCGTCTTGGTCGGCTGCGTTTGTCGCCGCATATTTATAACGACACAGCCGATATCGATCGTGCCATCACTGCACTGCGATCGACGCTGGGATAAGCATTCCAACTTGCGGTGACCAATGTTTTACTTGAGTTCGGCAAGGGAACGAACTTCAGACCGCCGCGGGAGTCCGACGCGTGAGCCGAGGCGCGTGCATTTGCGTGCTGCGACTTCGGCGGCGACCGTCGCGCAGACATGCGTCGAGTGTCCCTCGGCCAACATCAAGGTGAAGGCTCCGTGAAAGGCATCACCCGCGCCGGTCGTGTCGATGACGTCCACTTTCGGTGCTGGGACGTGTCCTGTTAAAATGTCACCGAGTGCACCCTTCTCGTGCCAGCGATAGCCGATCTCGCCGAGCGTAACCCCCGCATGAAGCGGACCGAGCGCCAGCACTTTATCGAGGGCCGGACCGAGGTCGGGCGCGTCGGCGGGATGGCCGCAGAAGTCGCGCAAGGCTTGCCGGCTGAAAATTGCGTAGTCCGTCAGTTCGAGGATCTCCGGCAGCACTTCGCGCGCGCCGAGATCGGCATCGAGGATCGTCGGCACGCCTTCCGCGCGGGCCCTGGAAAAGACCGCGCGCAGACCTTCCAGCCAGCGCACGTCGCCGAGCACTGCATGCATTTCGCCGACACGCTCCAGCGGCAACCAATCGGTGGACGACGGCATTCCCGTATCGCGCTGGCCGATGATCAGCCGCTCGCCGCGATCGTCGACGATGATGGCCGAAGTAGATGAGCGCGCGTCTTCGAAGGCCTGCACGTAGCGGACGTCGACTTTTTCGCTGCGCAATCCTGTTTTGATCGTCTGCCCCACGAGATCGTCGCCAACCCGGCTCCACAATTCGGCTTTGCCGCCAAGGCGGGCAATGGCGACGGCCGCATTTGCCGCCATCCCGCCGCCGGCCTCCACATGCTCAAGCGCGCGCACTTTGGTCGGCTCGGGCGGAAACGCCTCGATACGGTAGATGCGGTCGAGGGCCGAATGACCGATACAGAGTATGCGGCGAGGCGGTGGCATCAGGGGTCACGCTTCTGTTTTGCCGGCAAATTCCGGTGTGCCGCGTTCGCTACCAGATTTATCGCTGCAATTGGGAGTGGCTAAGGCGTCAACACCATCACAAAAGACAAAAGTGGCTAATCGGGCGGTTGGCCGATGTCGTCTTCTACTTGTGAAGCCATAGGATTAACCGTGGATTCGAATAAGAAGATATGATGAGCTGTGCGCAATCGCCGATGCTATTGTCGATCATTGTTATTTTATGGAGTTCTTTTATGACCCCAATTGCCTCATTCCTCGTCAAAGTCCCCTTTGTGCTCATTGCCATGGCTTTCGTCACTATCGGCCTCGTCTACGCGAGCGCCATTCCCGATGTCCAAATGCGCTTGGCCCAGGCGATCGTCGACTGATCGGCGGCAGCTGACCAAGCCATGTGCGCGCCGGGCCGTCCCCCACCCGGCGCGAATTCTAGTTCAGGCTTTCTTCCCGTCCGCCGATCCATCTCGTAGCAGCATGTCGGATTGATAGATTTCGATCGGCGCTTTTAATGCAAGTAGCCAGAATTTTTCCGCACGCGCACGGCAGAATTGTTGGTAGCGAGCGGCAGGTGTTGCGCTGCCCAAAAACACGAACGCCATATCCGTCGCCAACTCCAGCGTCAGCTGGATCAATTGTCTGATATCATTGATGATCGGGTGTTGCACCCCCTCGATATCGAGCGTGTGCGCGACAAAGCCATCACGGACCGGACTAATCGAATTGCGCAGTTGCCACAACTCGGGAACAGCAGGTGGCGCATCTGCTTTCCATTGCGCGCTCACCAGCGAATGCAACCGGTGCAACATTCGCGTGTTTTCGCCCTGTGCGTAGTTGGACACATTTGGACGATGCCCAAGGTCCAACGCCCATTGCTTACTAGTCAGCTTAGCCAAAGCCGTTGGTTCTTTAGTCAAATGTACTAAGCGACACAGCGTCATGCCTTGAGTTTTTTGACCAGGATTGAATGGGTCGCTCAATCTATAGGCCGCCAGCAGGCCGTCGCGCGACAAAGCGTTCCTGATGGTGCCCAACGCTCCAAGCTCTAAATGTTCGATTGCCTTGGCGGTTTCCTTTTCCGGCAAAAGCTCGTTGTTGATGGCTTCCCAGTTGGCCCAAGTCGCTGCAGCACCTTGTGCCTCTGCGAGAATGCGTTGGACAATTCGCGCCTCTGTGCCGATCTGTCCGGCACGCGCTGCAGGCGAGCCATACTGCGCAGTGTTCGCAGCTTGCTCCAAAGCGTGCTCGACATCAACTTTGCGAACCCGTTCCGACATTCACCTGCTCCCTGATGCGATCAGCATGCGCGTCTGCCCATCATATACTGACCATGCATCGACTATACCTTTGTAGAGGGTTTCGAAGTTCCCAATACTGCGCGTGAAGCGCCGTCTGATGACAGCTTCAGGTATGTTGTGTCCGCCGTCTGCGACACGCTGCTTGACGCGTTTGACGGCAGTATCTGCGGTTGGAAGCCTCAAATAGTATAGCGTGATTTCATACCCTAACGACTGCCATTTCGGCACTTTGGCTGCAAATTAGCGGTTCGCCAGCGTGGTCTCGAACATGATAATGCGGCGAAGTTCAACCTGAGCGGATATTCGATCCAGCATCATGCGCCCTGCGTGCAAGTCTTGCTGACCTGGCGTTCCGAAGTTGTTTGGTACTTCTCGTGCGATCTCATCGGCATTGATGAAAACGAAATCCGGAGCAACGGCGATCAGGCCATGCGCGAATGTCGTATTGCCCGCGCCGTTTGGGCCGGCGATGATGATGATCTCACTAAGCCCACTCACGCCTTCTTCTCATCCGGCAGGTTCACGCGCACGTGCAGCTCGCGCAGCTGTTTGTTGGTGACTTCGGACGGCGCGCCCATCAGCAGGTCGTTGGCTTGCTGGTTCATAGGGAACAATGCCACTTCGCGCAGATTTTTTGCCCCGACAATGAGCATCACGATGCGGTCGACGCCGGCGGCCATGCCGCCATGCGGGGGCGCGCCGAACTGGAATGCGCGATAGAGACCGCCGAACCGCTCTTCCATCTCCGACTGCTTCAGTCCCGTATGCTCGAACGCCGTTACCATTGTTGCTGGCCGGTGGTTACGGATCGAGCCCGACGCCATTTCAAAGCCGTTGCAGACGATGTCATACTGGTTGGCTTTCAGCGCCAGAAGTTGCTCAGTGGTGGTGGCTGCCGCCAGCGCCTCGTGTCCGCCTTTGGGCATCGAGAATGGGTTGTGGGCAAAGTCGAGCTTCTTCTCGTCTTCGTTCCACTCGTAGAACGGCATATCGACAATCCAGCAAAGTGCGAACCTGGTCTCGTCGACAAGTTTCAATTCGCGCCCGATCTGATCGCGCGCGAGGCCGGCGAACTTGTAGAACTTATCCGGATTGCCGGCGGTGAAGAAACAGGCGTCGCCGGTCTTGAGTGCCATTTGTTGCTGGATTGCTGTTGCCCGTTCAGCGCCGATGTTCTTGGCAACTGGGCCTGCGCCTGCCGCGCCCTCTTCCTCGCGCCACATGATGTAACCCAGCCCCGGCTGGCCTTCTTTCTGTGCCCAGCCGTTCATGCGGTCGCAAAAGGCGCGGCTGCTGCCCGTCGGCGCCGGGATCGCCCACACCCGCACCTTCGGGTCTTTCTCGATCATGCCGGCGAACACCTTGAAGCCGGAGCCGCGGAAATGCTCGGTTACATCGGCCATTTCGATGGGGTTGCGCAGATCCGGCTTGTCGGAGCCGTATTTGCGGATCGATTCGTCGTAGGGGATACGCGGCCAACCATTGGTGACTGACTTGGTTGTTTTATGCTCGCCTCCGGCAAGACCAGCGAACTCCTCGAATACTCCGGTGATGACCGGCTCCATGGTCTGGAAAATATCCTCCTGCTCGACGAAGCTCATCTCCACGTCGAGTTGGTAGAACTCGCCCGGCAGGCGG
>JANXWC010000018.1 GCA_025351355.1 Hyphomicrobiaceae bacterium | reverse complement strand
TCGTGCTTCGAACCACGACGTCGGTGCGGCGATATTAACTGATTTGCCTTAACGATTTCAATATGATGTTCGCTGAATTGTGAGTCTTTGAAGTAACAGGGCGTTACTATTCAACCCATTAATGGCCGCAATATCAGCCAGTAAATAGGCCAGATCTGCCCCAGAAAGCCATTTATCGGTACTGCAATCATCCAATTCCATGCTGTGTAGGTATAGCCGTCGAAAAACGTCAGGTAGAAAAACGTCGTTGACGACGCCAGCCAATGTCCCAGGATTGCGTATCGGGAGATCTTCACTTTATCGGCCCTGGGCACCAATTCGGCTTCGGCCCTTTGCCGTACTCCCAGGCCACCGCATGGCCTTCGGCGATCGCGAGGGTGCCCCAGTCGCGGCCAAACCAGAAACAAAAACGGCGAAAGTCGGACGTCCGACTTTCCGAGCTAGGCGATGTTCCCCAACCATTCACCAACCTCATCCACTAACGCACTGAAAAAATTGGTGAGCCCGGTGGGGTACGATCCCACGACCCTCTGATTAAAAGTCAGATGCTCTACCACTGAGCTACAGGCCCTACCGCGGCGGTGGATACTAGGGATCAGCGTAGTTGGCAAGCAATGAGCGTGTCAGGAGACTGCGGCACCGGGTCTATCCGGAGCAGCCTATTTCCTAACAGGCCGACCGCTCAGGCGAATGGCCGTGATGTAGCCCATCGCTTCGTCCAATGCCTCTGAGGTCATATCAAGACAGAAGGCGCGCCGATCATGAGCCGTTCCGAAGTCGATCCGTTCTGCAGCTTCTGCACAGCGCCCCACGCGCCAAGCGCCGATCCCGCGGGCAGCGCCCTTTATTGTATGTGCTGCGTCATGCCACGCCTTGGCGGTATCGGCGGCACGTAAAGCTGCAAGATAGCGCGGCGCATGGGTTAAGAATAAATCCAGCACTTCACGCTCCAGCCCCGCATTTCCCAGCGTAAAGCGACTGAGATAGACCAAATCAACGGGCTTGGTCCCGCCCTCAAGTCGCGGTCGCAAACGGCGCTCGCCAAGTTCGCCTGATTCAAGCGCGAATTGCGATCCGATAATTTGGGGTTCAAACAGCACGGCCCGCCTCCGCTATTCCATACTGCGCGACCACCTTTCCCCGGTCGGCCCCGCCACATCACTTAGTTCACGATACCGGCAATGGACTAAGCGGCTCTAAAGAGAAAGCCTTAATCATTTGCTCATTATTTCTCAGCAATTGTGTCGAATTGCGCTGACACCCGCGTGCCCGTTCTTGGTTTTGCCCCAAATTCAACATATCAGGGAGCGGTTAGGTGGCGATCTAGTTCAAAATGAAAGAAAATTTTTGTGTCGCCTGCGTTGAGATGCGGTCCGGTTTCAGTGGACAGACGGGTGTTAGGACTGGGTATCTGATCGTGCCGGGCGTATGTTTGGTTTGGATTGTTTGAGGCCGAGACGTGTGAGTGGTGGTGGATCCGGGGTATGGGGCAAGACACATCAGCTAAGGCTGGCACGGTCGGGATCAGTCCTGACGACGGCACCGCGCCGCGCGCCGCCAGCTTGGCTGCTGCGCTAGCTGCGCAGACTTCGGCGGCCCCTGCGTTGTCGTTCCCTGCCGCGCAATGGCCGGTGGAAACCGCCAAGAGCGGCCCGCCCCCTTTGCACGCGGGGGGGGCGGAAACAGTGGCGTTGCCAGCTGGTATAATTTGGCCTTCGGTGACCGCCATGCCGCCCATGCCGAGCGAAAAAGAGAATGAACCGCAGTTTTCAGCAAGCGAACCGGAAGTGATTGCGGCCTCGGAAGTGGCAACAGATCAGTCCTCCGCTCCGGCGCGTCGTCCAGCCAAACGCCGCCCTGCGGGCCCCGCTCGAACACGCGTGGCCGCAAACGATGACATTCCGACGATCGGCGCGTTGATTTACGCACTTGAACAAAAACCGTCCAGCAAACCGTTTCGCGTAGCCACTTACGCCAGCGCCGGCTGGGCATTGCTCGGCCTGTTTTTCGGTTACGCCATGTTGGCGCCGGAGATATCCAAGGCCGCGGGTTTTTGGGACCTGCTGGCGCGACCGACGCTGCTGACATTGTCGGCAACGGTCGTGTTGCCGATCGTCATTTTCTACTTCCTCGCGACGCTGGTCTGGCGGGCGCAAGAACTCAAGCTGATGTCGTCGGCCATGACAGAGGTCGCGGTGCGTTTGGCCGAGCCCGACCGTGGCGCCGAGCAATCCGTTTCGTCGCTGGGGCAGACCGTGCGCAAGCAGGTTCACTTCATGAATGAAGCGGTCTCGCAGGCCATCGGGCGCGCCGGTGAACTGGAAGCGATGGTCCACAGCGAAGTCAGCAACCTCGAGCGTTCGTTTCAGGAAAACGAGACGCGGATCCGCAAGGTGCTGGCTGAACTCGCCAACGAACGGACACAACTCGTGTCGACCTCGAATGAGGTCCACACGACCTTGCGCGCCATGGGTGATGAAGTTCCGGGCTTGATCGAAAAACTAAACGGCCAGCAGGGCAAATTGGCGCGCATCATCGAAAGTGCCGGCCAGAACCTGATCGCACTCGAAGGTTCGCTGTTGAAGGCATCAGACAAGCTGGAGGGCACGCTCTCCGACCGTACCGGCCATTTACAGCAGGTGCTGGACGAATATACAGGCGCGATCAATCAGGCGCTCGGCAATCGGACGAGCGAGATGCAGGCGGTTTTCCACGAGTATACCAAGGCGCTCGACACGACGCTGACACAGCGCTCGGAGGAACTGAGCCACGTTCTGGCTTCGAGAACACACGATCTGGACGCTGCAATCGTCGACCGCACCCGTGCCCTGGACGGCGCCTTCGCCGAGCGCCTGCAGTTGTTCGATGAATCGATCATGCGATCCACATCGACAATCGATAGCGTCATTGGCGAGAAAGCAACGGCGTTGTCTTCGGCCATGGAAACGCACGCGCGCCAGTTGGCCGATACTTTGGGCCGCCAATCCGTCGATATCGACGAGACGCTGATGCACGGCATTGATGCGGTACGCCGATCGAGCGAAAATATCACCAAGCAGTCGGTCAAGGCGATCGAGGGCCTTTCGGGTCAAGCCGACATGTTGCGCAGCGTGTCAGAGAATTTGTTGAACCAGATCGGCGGCGTGACCAATCGCTTCGAAAACCAGGGCCAGTCGATTATGCGCGCGGCCAACGCTCTGGAAACGGCGAACTTCCGCATCGACACGACGCTGAAGACACGGCACGCCGAATTGAACGACACGCTGCAAAAGTTGACGGGCAAGGCAACTGAGCTCGATGCCGTAATGCAGGGTTATTCGGCCAATATCGAAGGCTCCATGTCGGCCGCTGAGACGCGCGCGCGGAGCCTGACGCACGAATTGAGCAGGACCGCTGAAACGCATGCACGAACGACGCTCGCAGATCTTGAGCGGATGCGCATGGAGACAGAGCAACAGGCGAGCCGCACACTGACTGACATGCACAGTCAATTCTCCACAGTCGGGCGGGAGATGAGTGCGCAAATGGGTACTTTGTCGTCGCGCTTGTCTGAGACGAGCGAGGATCTTCGACAGAAGACACAACGCGCGGCGGCTGAATTGCAGGCCGAGCAGGAGCGCCTGAGGGCCGAGGCGGAGCGGATTCCGCTGGCAACGCGCGAGAGTACAGACGCCATGCGACGCGTACTCAACGAGCAGATCCGCGCCCTGGATAAGCTGACAACTTATTCCAACAAAGAAGGTGCACGGCGCGATGTCATGCCGCCGGTCGCGCCTGGCATTGGACGACCTCCGGGCGCACTGCCGCCGCCGGCTTCGCTAGCTTCAGCGTGGGCTGAAAATCAGGCGCGTCTGGCCACCCAGCAATCGCAACAGCCACAGTCAGGGTCGATGCGCCAAGCACAGGCGGCGCAAACGCAGTCATTTGATCCGAACCAATCAAACCGGTGGTCACTTGGCGATCTCCTGTCGCGCGCTTCCGACGCGCCGCAACAGCCAGCACCTCCCGTAACAGTGATATCGGAACCGCACCCCGCAGCGGCGCCGGGCGCGCCGATCAATCTGGAAATCATCGCTGCAGCGCTCGACCCTGATACCGCGGCTGCGATCTGGTCGCGCTATCGCGCCGGCCAGCGCGGCATCATGGTGCGCAGCATCTATTCACCTGAAGGGCGCTCGACATTTGACGAAGTGGTCCGGCGTTACGGCCACGAGCAGGTTTTCCGTGGCACCGTCGACAAATTCCTGGTCGATTTCGAACGGCTGCTGCGCGAGAGTGAAGCTCGCGATGCGAGTGGTCGCACGGTCGAGAGCCATCTGTCTTCGCCAAGCGGGCGCACATACTTGTTCCTCTCGCATGCTGCCGGTCGCCTCAACTAAATCCTTCGTCCGGATGACTTTAGTCTCCTGCGTGGTGCGACGAATCACGGCATAATCGATTTTTACGGGTGATAAATAGTGTGTTCATCTCGAACATGCCAAGTTTCTGGTCGCGTCTGGTCACAATGCCGGTCGACAAGGGGTCAGCGCACAGCCAGGGGATATTTTGCATGTGCCGATGGATTGCATATCAAGGCGAACCCGTCTTTCTTGAGGAGTTCGTCACCCAGCCCTGCCAGAGCCTAGTGGCGCAAAGCCGCCGCTGCCGCGAAGCTAAGACAGAGGTCAACGCCGACGGCTTTGGATTGGGCTGGTATGGCGATCGGATCAAGCCCGGTGTCTTTCGCGACATCCGTCCGGCCTGGAGCGATGAAAATCTACTCTCGCTGGCGCATCAGATTCAATCGCGCCTGTTCTTTGCCCACGTGCGCGCCTCCACTGGAACCGCAACGACGCGCGCCAATTGTCATCCTTTCACGTACGGTCCGTGGCTGTTCATGCACAATGGCCAAGTCGGTGGCTATGATCGCATCCGACGCCGCATCGACATGGCCATCCCCGATGAACTTTTCAGCCACCGCGCGGGTACTACCGACAGCGAAGCTATATTTCTGTTGATGCTCGCGCACGGTCTTGAGCATGACCCGGCCGCCGCCATTCAGAAAACACTGGCATTGATAGAAACGGAAATGGCGCGCGGCAAAATCGACGAACCGTTACGGTTCACCTCAGCATTCACCGATGGTCACACGCTCTATGCCGTCCGCTATGCGTCCGATGGACAACCACCGACGCTTTATACCAGGGTCTGCGAAAAGGTCATGGGAACGCTGGTGGTTTCCGAACCACTGGATGACGGCAAAAACGGATGGACGGCGGTGCCGCCGCAGAGCCTTGTCACCGTCACGGGTGATCGCATCGTCGTGAGCCGTCTCAGCCGCGAGTTAGAACTCGCCTAACTTGTCACTCTCAGTCCTGCGCTCACTGGCCAGCCGATTGCAGCCCGCAGATAGGGTGTTGCGTGGGCGGTGATCAGCCCCGCGATCAATACATTGGCTGCAAATCCCATCGGCAGGGGAAGAACTAGCGGTAGGAAGATAAATATCCCCGCCGTCGCGATGACCGTAATTTCGGAACGTCCAAGTCGAGCGAGCCCCACGTGCTGCACCAGGAACGCCAACGCGATGGTGAGGTGCAGGAGATCATAGATGTACAAATACGGTGTTGCGAGCATGCTGGCCGAGACCAAGCCTGCCGCCTGGAGTGGAAAAGGCGCCGCCGACCGCCACAACAGGAACACTGATGCGGTCATCGCGAGGGCCGTGGCCGCCTGAGCAACCATGGCAAGCGAATCCGGGGCGCCGATTGTACGCAGGCACCCGTAAATTGAGACGACAATAGAATAGTTCGAGACGGCGATGCGTGGGTCGCCAAAGCGCAGCGCGTCTTGCGTAGCCGACAATTGGGCGGGGAACGCCAGCCATGGCTCGATGCCGAAGCAGATCAGCGAAACCAGCACCAGCGCTAGTGTACCGGCCGTTGCCGACGCGATTACACGCCAATGGCCACCGGCAA
Organism: Hyphomicrobiaceae bacterium; assembly: GCA_025351355.1. GTDB lineage: Bacteria > Pseudomonadota > Alphaproteobacteria > Rhizobiales > Hyphomicrobiaceae > JABFRJ01. The sequence continues at coordinate 26,755 of JANXWC010000018.1, read as the reverse complement.
CAAGCGCCACGGGGACCAACAAACCCAGTTGGGGTTTGAATGACAGTATTGCCAGCAGCGCGCCGGCGAACGCCGGTCGCTTAGGGATCTCCTGAAGTGCGAACCCCATGATCCCCGCGGTCCAGAAGCCGGTGTGGGCAACGAACGTGTTGATAGCTGCTGCGGGCGTGGCCGACGCCCACAGCGCTGCTTGCCGAATGCCTGATATGCGTGCGGTCGCGCCAGCGTACAGCGCGAAAGTGACAACGAGCCACAGCATGGCACTCGGCAAATAAGGAAGAACGGCTAGGGCGGCCGCTACAAAGAAATAGGTCGGTGGATAAGGAAATTGAAAATACGGCATGCCCGACCGTCCGGCGATCTCGACCATTTGCGCCTGATGGCGCTGCCAATCGTAGGCGTCGATGGCATGCCCCTGCAATACCAGTTCGCCTGCAGCCCTGACACCCATGAATTCGTTTGCCCTGGGCTGACCGCTGTGATCGATCAACCAGCCCGATGTGCGGCCATACATGACCGAAAGGCCCCACGCGTAAAACAGCACAAGCCCAATAGCGACCGCACTCGCGATAAAGGCAGCGCGCGTCGTTTTGCTCACTTCATTGATCATGCGTGCACCTGGCGGGCGAGCGAAGCTACCCATCAAGACATCACTGAGATGAAAAAAGGGTGAAGCCGGCTGGCACTGCTCAATGTCGAGGAACGGATGCATTGTGAATATCTTTGCTGTCGGCGCTTCGACCTAACAGTCTCCGCTCATCGGGCGGACTGATAGGTGGGCATCGACGGCAGAGGCGCGTGTGGCGCTGGAATGGAGCAGCGATCGGCCCATTCAAGCGACAGGTAGTCGAAGCCCGAACCGATCCCGGGCTTGACCACGTCGAAGAAGGGCGACAGGTCAAAATCGCGCGGTGCATAGAGACTATGATGGCGTATGTGAAGTATTTCCGCTGTGGTGATCGGGCAATCGGTGCAGTCTTGCCGCATGACTTTCTCGACCCGAGGCAGAATGGGATAGCGAACGCTGGCAAACGCCTCCGCGATCAACGTTGAACAGATTGCTCGCGTTGGTTCGCCCGAGCCCAGAGCGATCATGCGCCGCCTGAAACGGGCAGGGATTGGGGGAGTTGGCATGAGATAGCGCGCGAGATCGATCACGTTGCGCGTATCGTATTTTATGCCGATGCGATTGATGACATGTCGGACCACAGCCGCACGATCTGCAGCACTCAGGCCCGAGGGTCGACAGATCCGCAACGTATCGTGATCGTATTTTGACAACGGCGCCGCAACGCAGCCTTCGCCAAGATTGCTTTCGACTAGACACAACGCTTCCGGATCGCCGGGTTTTCCGCCGAGTGCATCGCCGACATAAATTGCGGCGTGGGCCCAAGTCGATTGCGTCAGATACTTGATCGCTGCCGCGATTAACGAGTTACTGTCGACTAATATAACGTCCGCCGGCTGCAGGCACGAGGCGATCACCTTCATATCGGATGGAATGAAGGGCATATCCGCGGCCGGCCTTGAACTTACTCGACGAGCCAGCCAGCCGCCGGCGTGATCGAGCGCAGTGTCGAGCATCGTCATGGCCAATCCTCCGGCAACTTCCTTCAAACGCAAGCCCGCAGCTTTGACCCACAATCGCCACTTGGCAAGCGAAGGTCGACGCTGATGACGCGGTTATGATTTCAATTGATCGAAGATCCTTCGTTGCGCGTTGAATGCTGGCCCGAACATTGCTCATGTCAAAATGGCTGGCGTTATTGATGCGACCCATTTGTTGGCGATGGATCCACCCGGACAGATCGCGAAGAAAAAGTAGATGACAATCCCTATCTTGGAAATGAACGCCAGCGGAGCCCAACCCCATCCGGGGCGGCGCGTAAGCGCACGGTCAAGTTCCCCGATTTCTTGGAGCAAATCGGATGTTTGCCTAATCAAGCAGCGCCGGCTTCGCGCTGTGCGTTAGAAGAGCGCTCGAAACGCTTGCGCTCGTTCGGATCGAGGTAGCGTTTGCGCAGCCTGATTGACTTCGGCGTGATTTCCACGAGTTCGTCGTCCTGGATGTAGCTCATCGCTTTTTCCAGCGTCATGCGGATCGGCGGCGTCAGGATCTCGTTCTCGTCCTTGCCGGCGGCGCGCACGTTGGTTAGCTTTTTACCTTCGACGACGTTGACGACAAGATCGTTATTGCGGCTGTGCTGACCGATGATCATGCCTTCATACACGCGCGTTTGCGGGTCGATTAGCATGGCGCCGCGATCTTGCAGCTTGAACATCGAATATACCGTCGATTCGCCCTGTGCGTTGGAAATCAACACACCGTTGATACGCCGGGGTATCTCGCCCTTGTGGACGCCGTAGTGATGGAACAGCCTGTTCATAACAGCGGTGCCCCGGGTATCGGTCAACAAGTCTCCTTGATAGCCGATCAACCCGCGTGTCGGCACCAGGAACACCAGTCGATTACGTCCGCCGCCCGAAGGACGCATTTCCTTAAGTTCGCCCTTCCGTTCGGACAGCTTCTGCACCACCACGCCGGAGTGCTGCTCATCGACGTCGATGATCACTTCCTCGATTGGTTCCAGACGTTCTTTGGTCTCTTCGTCAATCTTCATGACGACTTGCGGCCGCGACACCGTCAGCTCGAAACCTTCGCGCCGCATGTTCTCGATCAGAATGCCCAACTGCAATTCGCCACGCCCTGCCACCTCGTAGGCATCCTTATCGGCATTTTCGGTAATGCGGATAGCGACATTGCGCTCAGCCTCCTTCAACAAGCGATCGCGAATGACGCGGCTCTGGACCTTATCGCCTTCCTGACCGACGAACGGCCCATCGTTGATGCGGAACATCATCGCGAGGGTTGGCGGGTCGATCGGTTGGGCCTGGATCGGCTCGGTCACGGAGGGATCGCACAATGTATCGGCGACGGTCGATTCAGTAATGCCGGCGATGGCAACGATGTCGCCGGCGAAGGCTTCCTCGATGGCCGTGCGCTCAAGGCCACGGAATGCCAGTACCTTAGTGACACGCTGCGTTTCGATCAGCGTTCCATCGCGCCGCAACGCTTTGATGGTTTGCCCGGGTTTGACCGAGCCCGACCAGATGCGGCCCGTCAGGATACGGCCCAGATAGGGGTCGGCTTCCAGTGTCGTTGCGAGCATCAGGAAGGCGCCATCGTGCGCGATGGGCGGCGGAACGTGCTGGATAATCAAATCGAACAACGGCGTCAGGTCGCCCTTCGGCCCCTTTGGATCGACAGCCATCCAACCGTCGCGCCCCGAACCATAGAGTGTCGGGAAATCGAGTTGCTCGGGCGTTGCGTCGAGGCCGTCGAAGAGGTCGAAAATTTCGTTGAGGACGGCATCGTGACGCTCGTCCGGGCGGTCGATTTTGTTGATGACGACGATCGGACGGAGGCCAAGTTTCAATGCCTTGGAGAGCACGAACTTGGTCTGCGGTAGCGGCCCTTCGGAAGCGTCGCAAAGCAGCACCACGCCATCGACCATGTTCAGAATGCGTTCGACTTCGCCACCGAAGTCGGCGTGACCGGGCGTGTCGACGATATTGATCCGCGTATCGCCATGCAGAATGGACGTGCACTTGGCGAGAATGGTGATCCCGCGCTCCCGCTCGAGATCGTTGGTGTCCATGGCCTGCTTCTCGACCTTCTGGTTTTCGCGAAAGGCGCCAGATTGTTTCAGCAAAGCATCCACGAGGGTCGTTTTGCCATGATCGACGTGCGCGATGATGGCGATGTTGCGCATGTTCATGGGAAGCGTAAACCTTTGATACAATAGGCCAAAGTCGCACCGCGCTATTCGGCGGGCGTGGCGCGCAGCTGTGCGTCCGGCCAGGATTGGCGCGGGCCTACCACAGAAGGACGACGCTGGCCAGGGTGGTACATTGACATGACCCGCCGTTTTCCGCCGTTCGACTTGCACGATCCTTGCTAAGACGGTGGCAGAGGAACCCAACCGTTCCGGTTCGAAACGCTCAGACTGACACAAGCGAGGCACTCCAAATGTTCGAACGCAATCGACCGGACGTTCAAGAACAAGGATCAATCGCGGTGGAGATCATGCTCGACGACGGCAGTGTCGTTGCCGGAAAACTGTTGATTTCAGCGATGCGCACCGCGTTCGACGTGCTCAATGGTCCGGCGCAGTTCCTGGAATTTGAACCGTTCGAAGGCGAACGGCGCTTCATCGCGAAGTCGGCGTTAAAAGCCGTTAAGTTGCTCGCCGGTGCGCGGCCGCTCAATCTTGCGCAAAAACTGCACGATCTCGACGGTTTCGATCCGCATATGATCCTCGGCGTGAAGCCTGCCGACAGCTGGGACGACGTACGCTCTGCGTACCTGAGCCGGGCCAAAACCTATCATCCCGATCGCTTTGCCAACACCGAATTGCCGGTAGAAGTTTCGAACTACCTTGCAGGTATGTTGCGCCGCGTGAATTCGGCCTATTCGGCATTGGAGATTGCCCATCAGGCGCGCAAAGTAATTTCGACACGTCAACATGAGGCCGTGTTCGTCTCTGGGCGACAACTGTAATTGGATCGGCTTCCGGTCAAGGCCGTTCGACGTGCCAGAGCTGTCCCGACTTAGGTTGATTCAAAGACGGCTGTTAATTTTTTGTTTTGTGGTGCGTCGTATCCGGAAAACCACTCATATCCCGAACCTCGTACTGGCATGCTTTCCTGACAACTTTTTTGCGTGAGCATGCACGCCCCAAACGGATTCGAATCGTGATCATCGTTGCCGCAGCATAGGCATGCGTTTTAACGGCAGTGCCAAGGGCACTGTCGAGGTTTTGGGCTCAGATGCTGGAGACGCTCGGTCCGGCGGCGTCGCGAACAGAAAACGCGAGGCGCCGATTGCGACAATTGTAGCCACTCGGGACATTGTCATGCCGCGAGCAGCCCCAATCACGCGGGACAGCGTGCCGTTAACAAATTGTCAGCTGCGATAGTCCTGAATACGCGTCGCCCGCAGGCCTGGAAGGCCGTGGCGATCGATGGACCGTTGCCATGACAGGAATTCATCGACCGTCAATTTGTAACGGTCGCAAGCCTCCTCAAGGCTCAAAAGGCCGCCGCGAACGGCTGCCACAACTTCCGCCTTGCGCCGGATGACCCAGCGCTTGGTGTCGGTTGGAGGAAGGTCGGCGATCGTCAGCGGACTGCCGTCGGGACCCATCACATATCGTACGCGTGCTCTGAACTGTTGTTCGGTCATGATACTCGTTACACTCTGTTGACCTGTACAGACCCTAGGTGAACACCATTAAAATCAACCTAATCAAGACAGTAAATGCGTGTGCTTACAAACTGTCTCGTTTTGTTGATTTCATGGTTAACACGAACACATTTTCACATGTCAGGTGGGGAAAAATGCTTACCGGGTAGTGATTTGTGTCGGATCGACTGTAACAGGAACTTTAGGTTAAGAGACTGAGACTTGGAAGACATTGACTATGAACACTCAGCAATTCCCGGGCCAACAAACGACCAAAGAAACAACATGCTGAAAATAGATAATTAAAAAGCTTTTAGCGTAAATAAGTTGCTACCGCCGGGCGCCGACGGTAAGGAGTTTCGGCTTGCGCATCGTAAAACGGTCCAATTGCGTCGGATGGCGTCGACCACGTCGGCCAGTCATAGGGTTCTGACAGGACCACTACCGCGACGGTCGTATCCGCACTCAGCCCGTTCGCAAGCGGCAATGGATCAGCAATGGCAGCAACATTTGATATAAGCGTCACAGCAACGGCCGCGGGCTCGGCACCCGGTGCTTTGTCGGCTGCATCCGGCGAACTCGTCGCAGACGCGGTGCGGCGCGCATCGGTGGCCATGGCTGCATTTGCGCCAGGCGCACGGATCGTGGTCGCCATGTCCGGCGGCGTTGACAGCTCAGTGGCCGCAGCGCTGCTCAAGCGCTGTGGTTACGACGTTATCGGCGTGACCATGCAGTTATATGACCATGGCACTGCAACGGGTCGGGCGGGGAGCTGTTGCGCTGGACAAGACATCCATGACGCACGGCAGGTGGCCGACAGGCTCGGCATTCCTCACTATGTGCTGGACTACGAAGAGCGCTTCCGGGCGCGCGTGATCCAGCCATTTATCGACTCTTATCGTGCGGGCGAAACACCGATCCCCTGCGCCAGCTGCAACAGCGACCTGAAGTTCGGCGAACTGCTCGAATTGTCAACTACGCTGGGTGCGATAGCGCTGGCGACCGGTCATTACGTGCAACGCGCTGAGGGCAAGTCAGGCCCATTGTTGCGGCGCGCTCGCGATGAAGCGCGTGATCAAAGCTATTTCTTGTTTGCGACGACACCTCAACAACTCGCACGCTTGGCTTTTCCGCTCGGTGGTTTTCTCAAATCTGAAATTCGTGCGTTGGCCGCAGCGCTCGATGTGCCGGTGAGTGGGAAGCCGGATAGTCAAGACATCTGCTTTGTGCCCAAAGGCAAGTATTCCGATATGATCGAACGGCTGCGACCGGGGGCCGGGGAACCCGGCGAAATTGTGCACGTAGATGGTCGCGTCGTGGGTACGCACGGCGGAATTATTCATTTTACGGTTGGTCAGCGCAAAGGCCTGGGAGTGCCGGCGCCGGAACCTTTGTTCGTCGTCCGGTTGGACGTGGCACGGCGGCGCGTCATCGTTGGGCCGAGATCGCGGCTGGGGGTGGATTGCCTGACATTGCGTGACGTCAATTGGAGCGGCGATACGGATATGCTAACTGGGACGCGCTTGCCGGTTTGGGTGAGATTGCGATCCAGTCAATCTCTGCGGCGCGCTGAGCTCAGCGTCAGGCTTGAGGGCGATACTGCGACGACGCGCGTGCATTTGATAGAGGCAGAACATGGTATTTCCTCTGGCCAAGCGTGTGTGTTTTATGACAGTGATGCAGGCGAGAGCCGAATATTAGGGGGCGGTTGGATCACCGGTGCCTATCTAGAATGCGAAAAAGATGGGCAGTCCGTCATAAAGTAGCCGGAGTGGCGCGCCAACACACACGCGTCGCTTAAACAGCGGTCGTGCGGGCAACTAAGGTCGCTCAGGTAATTGTGGCATGGCGCGGACAGCAACCTGATAATGTGACTTAGATAACGGCGACCAATCTATCGAATATCAACTAACAGAAGCTTTGGCGACGTTGCGACCAAATAAAAACCGATACAAATCAGAGGGAAGGCAAGCGATGGGTTTGATGTTGCGTTCACCGGAGCGGAAACCGAGACAAATCATGAAAACCAGTCGTGGTGCTACAGCAGTGCAAATGGATGAGGCGGATGTGAAATCTGCCTATCGGCGTTGGGCGCCGGTTTATGATCACACGTTCGGTCGGGTTGCCGGCGAAGGACGCAAACACGCCGTCGAAGTCATCAATCAGTCTAGTGGGCGCGTGCTTGAAGTCGGGGTCGGAACCGGGTTGTCGTTACCGGACTACAAGTCGTCGCTGGAGATTGTGGGTATCGATCTTTCGCCGGAAATGCTGGACAAGGCCCGCGAGCGGGTCGCCGAAGAAGGTCTTGAGAATGTCAACGGCCTTTACGAAATGGATGCCAGCGAGCTTAAATTCAACAGCAATAGCTTCGACACCGTCGTCGCGATGTATGTCATGACCGTTGTGCCCGATCCGGCTAAGGTGATGCGCGAATTGGCGCGGACCTGCAAACCAGGTGGCGAAGTCATGCTCGTCAATCATTTTTCGACAGACGATGGCGTGCGCGGCTGGGTTGAGCGGCGCATGGCACCGTTCGGCGACAAGCTTGGCTGGCATCCCGTGTTCGACACCGACCGCGTGATGATTTGCCCCGAGCTGCAGTTGATAGAGAAGCGGGCGCTAAGGCCGTGGGGCATTTTCACGATGATGCGGTTCCGCAAGGCGCTTACCGCCGGCTGATCGATCTGCACGCACACCAACTTTATAAACGTCGTCGAATTGCCATCGACGGCGTTTATTGATTCAGCGATACCACTCTCATTCGACACCACCTAAACCCGAGCGGAGCGTGTGCCTTGAAGAAGCTTGCTTTGAACAAAATTGTGATTGCCGTGGCACTGTTGTCGGCGTCAAGCCTCGGCGCCTTTGCGCAAGCCCCGAAGGCAGACCCGGCCAATACACTGGTCATTGAACTGAAAACCGGAAAAGTATTGATTGGCTTACGTCCTGATCTGGCCCCCAAGCATGTCGAGCGCGTCAAGAAACTGGCGCAAGAGGGTTTTTACAACGGCCACAAGTTTCATCGCGTAATCAATGGCTTTATGGCTCAGACCGGCGATCCGACCGGCACCGGTACGAGCGGCTCCAAATACGGCAATCTGCCGGCTGAATTCACCAAGGAACAATTCGTCCGTGGCACGGTTGGCGCGGCACGCTCGGCAAGCCCAGATTCGGCCAACAGCCAATTCTTCATCTGCTTTACCGATCAAGGTTGCGGCGGCTTGACTGGCCAGTACACCGTGTGGGGCAAGGTGATCGAAGGCATGGAACATGTCGACCAGATCGTACGCGGCGAACCGCCCGCGAAGCCTGATGTGATGCAGAAGGTTTATGTGCAGTCAGCCGCGAAATAGTCGGCCGCGGCAATCTTGGGGGCATTGCGAGTATGTCGGACTTACGCGATGACCTCAGACTTTCGCCGAATCCGTCTTGCAAACGCCTTTGCCGCCAACTTCAACGGGTAGCGAACGTGCGCGTGGCCCCAGCTGCACCAGCAGCACAGAGAGCATAATGAATCCGGCCCCGCACCAGGCAATTGGCGTCAGACGCTCGCCCAACAAGATGGCACCTGCGAGGGCCGCGAACAGGCTCTCTGTACTCACGATAACGGCCGCCTCAGATGCTGGTGCAAAACGGAGCGCAAGAGTAAGCAAGGTGAACGTTAAGGCACTGGAGAGTACACCGACGTAGAGAATTTCGCCTGCGGCTGACTTGAGCGCCGGCACGGTAACCGTTTCGAATAGCCCTGCGCCGGTCGCGGCGAACACGGCGACGGTCGCAAATTGCAGGCCGGTAAACAAAATGGGACGGTCAAACAGTGACGCGCGTTCACACACAATGACGTGCCATGCCCAAAAAATAGCGCATGCAGTGATAAGCCAATCGCCGACGCTCAGTGCCGAATACGCGCCGCCGCCCAGCAACCAAGTGCCGAGCGCCGAAAGTGCGACCGCAGGTACGACCACCGGACTGGGGCGCGATCGCCGCAACAGGAATGCGAGCGGCGGCGTTAGTACGACGTATAGCGCCGTCAAGAAACCGGCATTGCTAGCCGTCGCCGACTGCAGGCCAAATTGCTGCAGTGCAGCCGCGATGAAGAATGCAAAGCCGGCAAGGAATGCCGTGCCCGATAGTCGTCGCGGGATTATCGCAACTGTGTGAGCCGGCCCTCGCAGCGAACGACGCCGCTTGTATTCGAAAATCGACAGAGGTAGCAATATCGCTGCCGCGACGGTCGCGCGGGCTGCGATAAAGGTCAGCGGGCCTAGAGATGCCATGGCCGTCTTTTGGAAGACAAAAGCTAACCCCCAGATGACTGCGGCAGTGAGCAGAAGCAGATCGGCACGCAATCGCGACATAGGGTCGTCCGAAGAATTGAAAGGTTTGCATCGTAGGCAGCCAATTAAAACGGGTTAGCAGCGCATCGGGCGCTAGCTGGCTTTGACAGGCCCAGCCCTATAATAGACCATAAGCCCGCCGATAGGGCACATTACGAAGTGGCAGGACCGATCCGACAGCCATTTCCAAGGGGAATGCTGATTGAAGCCGGGCCCGACATGGATGAGGAACGATGGCGGCTCGCCTTGGGATGGCGGCCGAGAGATGCGTGCGGCCGGCGACGCACAACTTCCCTTGTTCGATATCGAACTTGGCAGAATTTTCCTGAATATGCGCACTCTTCAAGGCGTCAGCCTGTGGGACATGGCACACGCTTTCGGCAGTGAACCTACAGTTATCGCCGACCTTGAAGCTGGGGCGCTCTCCACTTTGCCGTCGTGGCCGGAATTGTCGCGGTTGGTGCATGCTTATGCTCGCCTGTCGGGCATTGATCCCAACCCTATTCTGTTGCGATTGCAGCGTTCGCTGACACTGTCGCCTGGCCCCGCGACGCTTTCGAACTCGGTGCCTCAAGTTTCGCATCGTACGATCGTGCCAAATCCTGCCCCCTACCCGGATCCTTACGCCAGTCACGAAACGGCGGGAAGGGATGCGTATGCTGAGCAGGCAGCGGCGCCGTCGCCAGCCGTACAGCGCATGCCAATTCCATCGAGGAATGCGCCAACCGCAGGCAGCACAACAATCGTGCCTTCCAGTAAAGCGCCGGACGCATCCGCTCGTCAGAACGCCCAGATGACGCACGGAAAGATGCCCGCAGCGGCCACCGCACATGCCAAATTGAAGCGCTCCGCGAGATCGATAGGACGTGGGGCGTCGCGCGTGCTGAAACGGCGCGCCTGGGGCATCGGGCTGTTGGGACTATTGCCCGCGCTAATCCTGACGGCCGCACAACTGGTTCCGGGGACGCTCTATAGTCTTGTCAAACCGCTGCCCACCCTTGCGGCGACGCCGCTGCGACATGGCATAGACCGACTGGTGGTGTTCGTATCGCCCGTTCGTGATGGCCTGACCTGGATCGAGCTCGATGACCCACGCGACCGTAAGAACGACAAATTGCACCAACTCAAGCGTTAGGGTAGGTGCTGGCACACTCACCCGATGGATGAGCTACCTCAATCAGCTTGCCCCAAGCTTTTCAATCGAGCTGTACGACAGATGTCTTCCGATCACGCCGCCGTTCCCGCTGCCAAACTCGACCGCCTTGTTTCGCGCTGGCAAGCGATCCAGGGCGAGCTTAATAGCCGTGTGGAGCAGCAGCGCTTTGTCGAATTGTCAAAGGAATTTGCCGAACTCAACCCTGTCGTTGAAACCATCAACGAACTTCGACGCATCCAACGCGATCTAGAAAGCACGCAGGCGTTGGCGCATGGAAAAGATCCGGACCTCGCCGAATTGGCGCATATGGAGTTGCCGGATCTTCAGGTGCGGCTTGCGGCCCTCGAAGGCGAGCTCAAAATCCACCTGCTGCCAAAGGACGCCGCGGACGAAAAAAGCGCCATCATCGAGGTTCGCGCCGGGACCGGCGGCGATGAGGCCGCATTATTTGCTGCCGACCTTTTCCGCATGTACGTGCGCTATGCCGATTTGCACGGATGGAAAACGGAGATCATCAGCGAAAGTGAAAACGCCTTGGGTGGTTACAAGGAGGTTGTTGCCTCCATCACGGGCAAAGGCGTCTTTGCGAAATTGAAATTTGAATCGGGTGTGCATCGCGTCCAGCGTGTTCCCGCGACCGAAGCTTCGGGACGTATCCACACCTCGGCTGCTACCGTCGCGGTGCTGCCGGAGGCGGAGGAAGTCGATCTCGTTATCCGACCTGAAGACCTCAGAATTGACACCATGCGAGCGGGCGGCGCTGGCGGCCAGCACGTGAACAAGACCGAATCCGCAGTACGTATAGTGCACGTGCCGACTGGCTTGATGGTTGTCTCGCAGGAGAAATCGCAGCACCAAAATCGCCGGCTCGCCATGCAGGTATTGCGGTCAAGGCTTTACGAATTGGAACGACAGCGCACGGCCGATGTGCGCGCCAGCTTACGCAAGGATCAAGTTGGTTCCGGCGATCGCTCGCAGCGTATTCGTACTTACAGCTTCCCACAGGGCCGTGTCACAGATCATCGTATCAATCTGACGCTGCACAAGCTGCCGCAAGTTCTCGAGGGCGCGGCGCTCGAAGAGCTTATCGATGCGTTGAGTGCCGATCATCAAGCCTCGCTTCTTGCGCAGGTCGACGGCAGTGCGTGACACCTCCGAAAGTCTGACAGGGGTGGCAACACGTAGCGCGTTGCGTACCGGTGCGCTGGCGCTTGCTGCTTCGGACCCGATCGACGCGGCGGTCGACGCAAGGCGCTTGCTGCTGTTTGCAATGGCCGCCGAAGCGCTTGAACTGGTTGCAAATCCGGAGCGCAAACTGACTGCCGACGAAGCGGCGAGATTTGCCGCCGCGCTTGAACGCCGCGCGGCAGGCGAACCGGTGTCAAGAATCGTCGGGCGGCGCGGCTTTTACGGTCGAGAATTTCTCGTTACCGAGGCTACCCTGGATCCACGCCCCGACAGCGAATGTCTGATTACGGCGGCACTTGAGCTGGTGGCGAAGGACTGGCCACGCGGCCGAGGCTTGAAAATTCTCGATATCGGTGCCGGCAGCGGCTGCCTACTACTCACCTTGCTTGCTGAATTGCCGTTCGCGGTGGGAATTGGTGTCGACCCTTCCGCTGACGCGCTGTCGGTGTGCTCTGAAAATGCCAAGAGGCTCGGTTTGGCCGACCGGTGTAGCTGGGTTTGTGGGCGTGGGTTTGCCGGACTGGCGCAAGATTTCGGTCTTGTCGTGTCCAATCCGCCCTATATTCCAACCCACGCCATTGGCGATCTCGATCGCGAGGTCCGGCTGTTCGATCCGCACCTGGCGCTCGATGGGGGTGCGGACGGTTTGGACATCTATCGCGCCATCGCTGCAGAGAGCGCCGTTCGAAGATCAGAGAAGAAGAGTTGGACTCTTTTTGAAGTTGGCCACGATCAGGCGATCCAGGTGAAAACTATCTTCGCTACCGCCTTGAATTTGCCGCTTGAATCTATCAGGACTTATCTGGACATGGCGGGAGTGCAACGATGTGTTGCGCTTCGGATACAAAATTGACTATGTTAACACTGGCCCCCTTGGAATTCTGTCGGGCGAACGCTATATAAGGGTAATCGTTTTTACTGGCAAACCGGGTCGTAATAACTTAATTGTGTGCAGCTTTGATCTTTTGATCGCTGCCTTAGGTGCTAGAGACTCTGAATTCGGGCACGCGGGTAACAGCAATCGACGGCTAGTGCGTCTTACAGATAGCTCACTCGTGATGCGTACGGTCGCTAGACTTGGACATATCGTGCGGTGCGACCGTTGAATGAAGGCCTCCTAAGTCGGCGCGGTGATATCCAAACCGTCGAGTAGTGCCTATCGACGCGCGGCGTTGGGATTACACGGCGGCATGGCAACGTTAGAATGCCTCAGAGATTTATGGCTCTTCTGAAGTCGTTTGCCGCAGAAACTGCCCAATTTGAAAGATTCTGGGTGTGATGACTACCCAAATGGGTTGTTGATGCGCCAAAGTTGGCTGTCCACATGAGCGGCGCTGAGCGGGAAAACTGATCGTGCACATTATTTCGATGGGACGTGTTGCTACTCGCCACATGCGAGGGACGTTCACTGGCGCATGACACCTCATGGTCGAAGCGAAAGCGCGTTGCCGATGAAAACGGCTGGTGGGCATTCTGCCTAGTGGATCCGAGTTCAAAACAAAACAAACAATCATCTTAGTCGAAATTCTCATCAGGAGCTTTAAAGCCAGTGAGACCAGGTCAACATCAACAAAATCGTCGCGGTCGCGGCCGCAATAATGGCAACGGTAACGGCAACAACAACAGCAGTCCTTCGGTCAACGCGGGCCGCAAGGGACAGAATCCACTTTCGCGTAGTTTTGAATCCAACGGTCCCGATGTGAAGGTCCGCGGAACACCCGCCCATATCGCCGAGAAATATCAGACGCTCGCACGTGATGCGCAGTCGTCTGGCGATAGAGTTCTGGCGGAGAACTATCTGCAGCACGCCGAGCATTATAACCGGATCATCATGGCGTATCGCGAGCAATTCCAGCAGCCAGGTGAGGCGACCGCGAGTACACCACGTCGTATGTCTGGGACGGATGGGTTTGAACTTAGCGATGAAGTTGACGGTGACGAGGGCGGAAACGACGGAAGCGAGGATTTCGGCGGCGGACCGCAACCGGGTGCTCCGGCTATTGCAGTTAGCGCCGAGCAGCAGGGTGGCGGACAGCAGCAGCAGAGGCCACAACCGTTCCGGCAAGACAACCGCCAAGAAGGCCGCTTCGACCGCAACGGCAACAATAACAACGCCAATTACGATCGTGGCGGCGACAATCAAAATCGTGGAGATCGGCCGTTCCGGCGAGATGGCCAGCAAAACAATCGGTTCCGTGACCGGAATGATCGCAACAACCGGCCGTATAACGGCAATGCTCCCGACCGCGGGCCGAACGATCGTCCGGCGGCTGGCGAACGGCCTTATGAACCGCGCTTCGAGCGCGACCGCGGTGACAACCGCAATGAGAATCGCGGTGAAAATCGGACGGAAAATCGTGGTGATTTCCGACAGGATCGGGGACCGCGCCCCGATCGTCCAGTAAGGATCGATCGACCAGAAACCGGGCAGAGTGCGCCGCACGTGCCGGCACAACAGCCGCATATTGAGGCAACGCCAGCGCCGATGGAAACCAGTGGCCTGCCAGCGTTTGTTGCTGCTGCCTTGCCGACGCCGCCGCCTGCGCAAGTGTCGGCGCCGGCCGCCATACCAACGGTTGCGCCATCGGCACCATCGCGCCGGCGAGAGCGCGCTGCCGAGCAACCTGTCGCTGGCGTCGCAAGCGATACGCCCGAGTTTTTACGCCGCCCGGTACGCCGGACGAGAGCAACAACAGCGGTGCCAGCTGCAGATGCCCCGCCTGTCGCGCCTGTCCGCGACAGCGAAGATCCTTCTTCGACATCATAACTTTGTTATGGGACACGACGTTGAAGCGGCAGCGCAATTGACATGTGCTGCCGCAATAACCAGTGCGGACTACTTCGGCATCGTGATCGGCGTGAGCGCAAAGTGGTTTCTTCCGTCATGACAAGCGTTCAACGCGACCGCATCCATTTTCTGCTGCTCAATGTCGGGCACTTTCTCGATCACTTGTTCACGCTCATCATCGCAACGGTGGCAGTCACGGCGCTGAAAGCCGAATGGGGTCTTTCCTACGATCAGATACTTTCTTATGCGGCGCCGGGTTTTTTCGCTTTCGGCGTATTTTCACTTCCGGCCGGATGGCTGGCCGACAAGTGGAGCCGCGAAGGCATGATTGCGGTGTTCTTTGTTGGGATCGGCGTGGCATCGATCGTCACCGCGTTGGCGCGCTCGCCGCTTGAACTTGGTTTGGCGTTGTTCATCGTCGGCGTGTTTGCAGCAATTTATCATCCCGTCGGGTTGGCGATCGTAACGGAGCGATGGAAAAACACCGGGATGCGATTGGCCGTCAATGGTGTGTGGGGCAATCTCGGCGTTGGCAGCGCGGCATTGATTACCGGATATTTTATCGACCACGGTGGTTGGCGAATGGCGTTCATCGTGCCGGGTCTGGTGTCGATCGCTTTTGGCCTGATCTACGCTGCGGTGTTCTGGGCCGCCATGAAGCCTGGCCGCGCGGTCAGCGCCGCCAAATCCGCCACGTCCACCGTGGCCACGACTGTAGACTATCGTGCGATGCTCTGGCGCATTTCCGTTATCGTGTTCGTGACGACGGCGGTCTCAAGCATTATTTTCCAGTCGACGACATTCGCGCTTCCCAAGGTGTTTGACGAGCGTCTGCGCGGCCTCGCGTCGACAGCCACCGGTCTCGGGCAATTGGCGTTCCTCGTGTTTGCGGTTGCATCCATTGGACAATTGATCGTCGGCTACTCCCTTGACCGGATTGGTCCGCGCATCGTGTTCATGACGGTGGCGCTGCTGCAAATGATCTTCTTCTGGGCCATGCCCGGCCTTGTCGACGGTCCTGCATTATTGTGCGCCTTAGCGTTCATGCTCGCGGCCTTTGGGCAGATCCCGATCAACGACTACATGATCAGCCGTATGGCGCAGGGTGAATTTCGCGCGCGGATTTATGGATTGCGCTACGTCGTCAGCTTTTCAGTGCTTGCCGCCACGTTGCCACTGATCAAATTTGTTTATTCCACCTGGGGTTTTGACACGCTGTTTCGCATCCTCGCGTTGGCTGCAGCGGTAATATTTCTGGTCGTTTCGCAGTTGCCCTCACGCATGCCCGAACTGAGGGCAATTTCGGCGACGGCGTGACGATTTTTGCGGCAACTGGACAGAGTGTTGTGGCTAAGGTGACCCTGGTCTTTGAGAAATGCGGCAGGTAGGGCTACCCGAAGCGGTGCGAGTCTTGTATCGCCAAGAACTCGTGTCGTGTTATCTCGATCACCAAGCTAGTGAGTCGCGGTTGCGACTGCGCGGGGGCGCATAGGGGAACTACTTTGGTATGACGAGCACAATAGAGCTTATCGCCGAGCGTCTGCGGACGAAAACAACGCGGCATCGCAGGAATGACGGATATCACATTGCGCTTGTTGTTGAATGTGGCGGGATGCGAGCAGTTGCGGCCGGCGGAATATTGCGTTCGTTTGCCGATGCCGGAATGCAGACTGTTTTTGACAGCGCGCATGGGTCTTCCGCTGGGGCGTGCGCGGCGGCATATTTTTGGTCGGATCAAATTGATGCAGGTCGCGCCATATATTTTGAAGATATATCAAATCGTCGAGTTGTAAATCCATATAGATTTTGGAGCCGTCCATGCATGGTGGACACAGACTATATCGCCGATGCAATAATTGGTAAAAAGCGCGCGATTAATGCGGAAAATCTGTTGGGAGATACAGCATCTTTTACCGTCGTCACATCCAATGCAAAGACGGGAGATCCAATATTTTTATCTAATTTCAAAAATCGCGGTGAAATTCTCAATGCGCTCCGTGCGTCCCTCAGAGTACCCGGAATACGTGAGACTGGCGTAAAAATCGGCGAAAGTATGAACCTGGATGGTGGAATTACCTCTCCCATCTCAATAACCTCTGCGATCGCCGCTGGTGCAACCCATGCAGTTGTTGTTGGAACGCAACGACTAGGTGATTACCCGACATCTCGAACTGACGATACCTTTGAAGCCAAAATGCTTTCTGCCCTTTACGGTAGAAAACTGAAGAACGGCTTTGATAGGGGTCAAGAGCTTCGCAGTTCTATTTACGTCGGCAATTCCAATTTACCGCTGCACATCGAATTCGTTGCGCGAGCATCCACGTCAATTTACTGCTCATGGCACACCATCGACAAAGCGATTTTGAAAGAGGTGGAATCCGACGCCGCCTGTGCGGGCAAAGATCTTGTTTCAAAAATTACAAAATCTAGAAATTCAATTTAAGGCGTACATTATTTGTCACGGTCGACCAGATGTCCAACGACGGGTAGTGAGTCTTAAGCGCAAAATACAACCAGAAAAATACAACCGAACTAATAATTATTATTAATCCAATTCCAGTATTAAATTTTTTTCCTCCTGTGGCTATGCCATTCAGTTTGGTAAATAGCCTGCCCCCAAACTCTGCCTCGATTTCCGCGCATCGCAGGCTGCAATTGCCAAGATGCTTGAAGTAGTGAGGCAGTCCCATAAGTAGCGCGAATGAAGCTACTAGCGCAAACCAAGGTATAACCTTCACCATCTCAGACATTGCTGCGGGAAGCGGTCCTTTAGGGTCGGATAACGCTCCAATTAAAGCCGCGAACAGCCCGTTGATAGTAATGTAGCTTTTGACGGTGGTGAAGCCAATATCCACACCCTTGAAATAAGCGTTTGCGGCTTCGTGATACTCCGCGAGCAGATAATGTTCCGTTGCGTCGGTCTTATCCGGGATCATCGTTATGCTCAGTTTCGATAAACCGATTGGCGTTTTCGTAAAAAGCACACGCAAGACACGCACTGCAATCCCATTATGACCTGTCATCCAGATTTTTTCGATCAGTGGCAAAGTTGCAACGCTTGGCGGGATGTGTAGCGTGATGTAGAAGCGGCTGAGAATCAGATCAAGGGATGATCTAGCCCATGTACATTCACTATCCGGCGTTGGCGATGCTTGTCGTACTGCATCTACTTGCGGCCGCAGCTTTGCCCTATCTTTGGTCATTCGGGATTGCGTGGCCGGAGGCAAGCTATCATGTGATTGCCTACCTACTTGGCGGTTTCGGAATCACTTTGCTATATCACAGGGCGTGGGCGCATAACGCAGTAAAGCTGAACCGTTTCGTTGAGTATTTTTTCGCAACTTGCTCCACTTTCGTGCTGCAAATGCCCGCTAAACAGTGGATTTCATCGCACATCAAACATCACGCACACACTGACCACGACCAAGACCCTTATAATATTCAACGTGGATTTTGGTGGGCGCACTTTGAATGGATTATTTTTGCACCCGTTCCAGTCGTTGAACTGCCTAAACGCCTTCAGAATAATGCTGTGATTGAATGGCAAGATAGACATTATTGGGTTTTGAGTGTGTTTCTAAATGTCGCGGTTCCGATTGCGCTGTCGATCGGTTTCGGCGAACCATGGTGGGGCGGCTTGCTGCTGTCCGCGCTGAGGGTGGCCGTTATGTGTAACGTAGTTTTTGCGGTGAATTCTGTTTGCCATGTATGGGGTACCCGCCCGTTCACAACAGAAGTATCTGCCCGTGATGTGTGGTGGTTTCCATTCGCGCTCGGCGAGCAATACCACAATTACCATCATGCATTTCCGCGTGACTACAGGCATGGAGTCCGCGCTGCTGATTTCGATCCTACGAAATGGTTGATAATGGCGTTCGCAAAAATTGGATTGGCAGAGCAGTTGTTTGAGATGCCGCAAAAGCGTGTCGACGCAGCGCGTGAAGCAATTGAACAAGAGGGCCGGTCGGTCGAGACCGAACGAACTGACCAGCACGCGTAATCGAAGTTTACTCCGCGCGGGCGACCAGACAATCGATCTGGCGTCGACGCAGCTCGCTGCAGACGTTGCCGGCACTTGATGCCTGAAAGCCGGTAAAGCGCGCTCGCCACAATGATTTTCCGTTTACCATTGCGGGTTGCGTCTTGGCTGCTGCGCCACCGATCAGATCGGCGGCCCTGGAGCGGGCAATATTAAGCTGGTTTTCTGCTTCGGCGGCGCTGGCGTAAGCGCCGATCTGAATTTCCACTTGTGCTGTGAGCGCGGTGTTAGCGTGAGGTGACGACACCGGCATCGGTCCAGATGGTTTCGCTCCGCTATTTAGTTCAGCCGCCTGCTGTTGGAAGGTCGACGGTGGCGCCCCGCGGGCCCCGGCTGGAGCCGTGGCCGCCGACAAGCCTACGCCCATCGGGGCTTGCGCTGCCGCGCGCGGCGTTGCGCTGGCGTTTGCCGTCGCTGTTTTCGTCGGTTCAATGAAGCTGCGCGAAGTGATCGGTGGCAGGCGCGCATCGACGGGCGCCGTTAGCACCGGCGACGCAGCCGGCGCGTAAATGGGCGGCGATACGCGAACGGACGACTGCGGCTCCGGTAATGCCGCAACTTGCACCACCGCCTGTCTAGGCACGCGCGGCGCGACAAGAACCGGTCGCACTTGCGCAATTTCCACATGCCCCGGAGAGCCGCTGCCGGGCGGCGGCGCTTGAACCGTCGCTGGGTTTGATAGCGGTGCCTGTGCGTCGGCCACGATTGTCGGGCTGTAGATGGGCCTCGAGCCGCCAGCGGTGGCCTGCCGAAGTTCGATGCGAGGTTCTGCGACAGGCTTGGAGCGTGCCACCACCGTCGCCGGGACGCGGCTTTTATCGGGACTGGCCTTGTAGAGGGCCATATTCAAAAGCGTCCGCATGGTCGCGTTGCGGCTCGACGCCGTAACACCGCCGAACACAGCGCCGACGACGTGTTTCGGTCCTCGTTTGACCGAGGCAACAAGATTGAATCCGGACGCTGCCGTATAGCCCGTCTTGATCCCCTCCGTGCCTTCGTAGTTGTTCAGCATCGTGTTGTGGTTGGCGTGCGAGCGCCCGCCATAATGAAATTCGCGCATGGCAAACAGCGCGTAATGTTTGGGGAAATCGTCGTGCAGGCGCAGGGCCAGCGTGACCATATCGCGCGCCGTCGTCACTTGCTCGCCATTGGGCAAACCGGAGGCATTCTTGAAAGTCGTGTTGCGCATACCTAGAGCGCGAGCTCTTTGCGTCATCAGTGCAGCAAAACGTTCTTCGCTGCCGGCGATGTGCTCGGCTAAGGCGATGGCCACATCGTTGGCCGACAGCGTGATCAGCGACTTGATTGCATCGATCAGCGCCACATCGCGGCCAGCCTCAAGCCCTAGCTTGGTCGGTTGCGCGGAGGCGGCATTCGGCGAAATTATAATACGCGTTGATTCGGTGAGGCGGCCCTGCTGGATCAGGTCGAAGGTGATGTAAAGCGTCATCATCTTGGTCAATGACGCCGGATACCGAGGCTCGTCCGCGTTGTAGGCGCTGATCACCGAGCCGGTATTAGCGTCTATAACCAGCGACGCCGGACGGCCGGCGGCTTCGGCCGCGACGGACCATGAAAGCATCGCGACAACGATCCCGGCCCAGCCAAACGACGCTCGAAATATCGAAGGAACCATTTTTCTCGCCGAATCGAAAATTGCCGCGCTGGCCGTGGCGCACTGCCGAAAGCAGAACCCGAACTGCGCGGGAACATGCCCCGCGTTTTCGGCGCATTTGCGTCGTGTGCGCAGCAATTTGTGCTCAAGCCGTGACGATGCTATGGCGGAATAATAGCCGTCCGCCCCTGCACAAAGGTTAAGGCCGGTAGTAGACGCCGCCCTGGAGATAAATGTTGCACTGCAACAATTATGCTTGACTTTACACCGCAGCGCACCTAAGTAGACCCTCAGAGCAGGAAAGCGACGGGAAAGAGCGGTTCTCAACCGTGACAGTGAGGGTCCCCCAGATTCCGACTCGCTATCGCGTGCCAATTTTTCAACCAACCCCGGAGACTGCCATGAACACCGTGAACCCCCAAGATTTCCAGAAACTCGGCCAAGTCAATGTCGAGGGCACCATGAAGGCCGTAACTGAGTGGCAGAAGAGCCTGCAGGCCATTGCAACCGAGATGACCAACTACTCCAAGCGCAGCTTCGAAGATGGCTCGCAAACCCTGGAAAAGCTGATGAGTGTCAAATCACTCGATCAAGCCTTCGAGATCCAGTCGAACTTCGCTAAGCGCGCCTATGACGAATACATGCAGCAGATGACCAAAATCGGCGGCATGTACACAGAATTTGCCAAGGGAGCCGTCAAGCCGGTGACCAACGCGTTCCAAGCGCGCTGAGCGCGTGAAGCCGAGTGGATCGGCTTATCCTCATGAACTGCCAATTCAAAGGTCCGGCACTTGCCGGGCCTTTTTTCATTCCTATTTAGGGTTGATGGAGGCGTGGCGTGCTAGCGGCGATGCTTGATCTTGCTTGTCATTGGAAAAGCGGTTCACACTTTTCCGGAAGCGGATTAGACTAAAGGTTTTCTGAGAGCGGAAAAAAATCGAAGTCATCCGCGCGCCGCAATACGCCTGTTGGAATGACCGCGAACCCAGTTCTAAGTTGAATGCATCGTGCATCCCCTGCTGACGGAAGCGGGCATTGAGATACGCAGAGGTCGTCCCGATGGCCGGGAAGAATGGCAATGGTGAAGATGGTGAAGGCAAGACCGGCCTGGTTACTAAAACACGTCCAAAAACAAAAAAGCCGAGCCTATATAAGGTATTGCTTTTAAACGATGATTACACGCCGATGGAATTCGTCGTGCATGTCTTGGAGCGCTTCTTTCACAAGAACCGTGACGAAGCTACGCGGATCATGTGGCACGTTCACCAGAAGGGTGTCGGGGTCTGCGGCGTTTTCACTTATGAAGTAGCGGAGACAAAGGTGGCGCAGGTGATGGACCTTGCCCGCCAAAATCAGCATCCGCTGCAATGCCGCATGGAAAAGGAGTGATCGACACGTGCCCGCATTCTCGCAAAGTCTTGAATCTGCACTCCACCGCGCTCTTGAAGCTGCCAACAAGCGGCATCATGAGCAGGCGACTTTGGAGCACCTTCTGCTTGCCTTAATCGACGATCGCGACGCGGCCGCGGTGATGCGCGCCTGCAATGTCAACTTGGACGAACTTAAAATTCGCGTCACCGAATTTATCGATACAGAGCTCGAAGCCTTGGTGAAGCCCGGCTCCACCGATGCGCAACCGACAACAGGTTTCCAGCGCGTCATCCATCGCGCGGTCGTGCACGTGCAGTCGTCCGGACGCGAAGAAGTCTCCGGCGCCAATGTCCTCGTTGCAATTTTTGCGGAGCGGGAAAGCCACGCTGCGTTTTTCCTGCAAGAACAGCAGATGACGCGTTTCGACGCGGTGCAGTACATCAGCCATGGTATTGCCAAGCGCCCCGGTATGAGTGAACCAAAGACCGCGCGCGGATCGGAGGACGATACGTCAAACTCAGAGGGTCGCGAGGACAAAAAGGGCCAGCAGGACGCGTTGTCGACCTACTGCGTCAATCTCAACAAGAAAGCCGCGGACGGCAAAATCGACCCGCTGATCGGGCGCGAAGCCGAAGTGTTGCGCACCATTCAGGTGCTGTGCCGCCGTCAAAAGAATAACCCGCTGTTCGTTGGCGATCCCGGCGTCGGCAAAACGGCCATCGCCGAAGGTCTGGCGCGCAAGATCATCCGCGGTGAGGTCCCGGAGGTTCTGCTGAATGCAACCATCTTTTCGCTCGACATGGGACAGTTGCTCGCCGGCACGCGCTATCGCGGTGATTTCGAAGAACGCTTGAAGGCGGTGATGAAGGAAATCGAGGCGCACGAAGGCGCGATCCTGTTCATCGATGAAATTCACACGGTGATCGGTGCGGGTGCCACGTCAGGTGGCGCCATGGATGCGTCGAACCTGCTGAAACCTGCGCTGCAATCGGGCGTGCTGCGCTGCATGGGTTCCACCACCTACAAGGAATATCGGCAGCATTTCGAGAAGGACCGCGCGCTCGTCCGTCGCTTCCAGAAAATCGACGTGAAGGAACCGACAGTCGAAGACACAATCGAAATTCTCAAGGGCCTGAAGCCGGTATTCGAGGCCTATCACAAGATCCGCTATACCAACGAAGCTATCAAAGCGGCAGTGGAGCTGTCGGCCAAGTACATCAATGATCGCAAATTGCCTGACAAGGCCATCGACGTGATCGACGAAACCGGCGCATCGCAGATGCTGGTGCCGCCAAAGGATCGCAAGAAAAGGATCACCGTCAAAGATGTCGAAGCCACTATCGCGACGATGGCTCGAATTCCACCGAAGACGGTTACCAAATCCGACGCCGAAGTTATGAGCAATCTTGAAAAGGACTTGAAACGTCTGGTGTTTGGCCAGGATGCGGCAATATCGGCGCTGACTTCGGCGATCAAACTGGCGCGTGCCGGCTTGCGGGAACCTGAGAAGCCGATCGGCTGCTATCTGTTCTCCGGCCCGACCGGCGTCGGCAAGACCGAGGTTGCCAAGCAGTTGGCTGGCTTGATGGGCATCGAACTGCTGCGCTTCGACATGAGCGAGTACATGGAGCGGCATACGGTGTCACGGTTGATCGGCGCGCCGCCCGGCTATGTCGGGTTCGACCAAGGCGGCCTGCTGACAGACGGCGTCGACCAACATCCGCACTGCGTGCTGTTGCTCGATGAAATCGAGAAGGCACATCCGGATCTGTTCAACATCCTGTTGCAGGTGATGGACCATGGCAAGCTGACCGATCACAACGGCAAAGCCATCGACTTCCGAAATGTGATCCTGATCATGACGACCAACGCCGGGGCGTCGGAGATGAGCAAGACGGCCATCGGCTTCGGTTCGTCGAAGCGCACCGGCGACGATACGGAAGCGATCAACCGGCTGTTCACGCCGGAGTTCCGCAACCGACTCGATGCGACGATCGCCTTCGGCAATCTGCCGCTGCCGGTGATCATGAAGGTCGTCGAAAAATTCGTCTTCCAGTTAGAAGCTCAGCTGGCGGACCGTGGCATCACTATTGAACTCACGGACGATGCGACGAAATGGCTAGCGGAAACCGGCTACGACGAAAAGTTCGGCGCGCGGCCGCTTTCGCGCGTCATCCAGGAACACATCAAAAAGCCGCTCGCCGACGAAGTGTTGTTCGGCAAGTTGGAGCATGGGGGAACGGTCAAGATCTCCGTCGAAGGCGAAGGCCTCAAGCGGCATCTGGCGTTCGAGTATTTCCCTGTTGATCCGAGCAAACGTGTCAAGACCAGGGAAGAGCTGGAAGATGAAGAGGACGAGGAGAGCGCGGAACCCGAATTGATCGAGGCGCCGAGCAAGAAGCCTGCGCTGCCTGGTCCGAAGGAAAAACGCACACGCGGCGCCGGGACGGCAGGCCCGAGTTCGCGCAAGAAGGACGAGTAATTGAGGCGCAAGCCGATCACACTTACGGGCATGCGTCCCGCGTAAGATTGGCACACCGCCGCGGCAGGCAATTGCCGTGGCGGTGTGCGTTTTAACTCGACGTCGCATCACGCCGCAGATCTATCTGATCGGCGTGACCGAAGCCTTTCCGATAGTCAAGGATCGAGATGACTTCGGGACGGATCATAATAAGGGCAAGCTCGCTGCGGTCCTGCGGCGCGTACTGCACGACGAATGGGAACCGATTGAAGAAAAGCCCGCTGAGCCGAGTGATTTCGCCAGCATCGGTGATGAGACATGCACGCCCACCGAGTGAAAGTCCGCGAATACTGTTCCAGTCGGTATATGGCGGCGTCACTGTGACCGAGACTTTGTCGTTGCGAGCGATGTTCTTGGCCTTTTGCGACAGTGGTCCGCAACCGAAATAAAGCAAGAGATCGTCGTTCACGAAGCTCACTGTGGTAGCCTGCGGGTATCCATCGCTCCGCACCGTAGCAATGGTCATATCTGTCTGCCTCGAAAGAATGTCCAAGATCGCTGTTCGGATGGCGGTGTCCATGGCATAGCTCCGAAATGATGGAAGGCCATCCACAGTGCCGGCTCCTCCAAGTCGCGCGCAATGACGCCGATCAAATCTTCGTCGATTATATGCGAGCACTACTCGGCGAGAACTCCACCCAAATGCGCCGCAATCCGTCCGCGTAATCCGACTGCTGCGGGAACTGCAGATCGGCCCAACCGAGCGGCGTCATCCACCGATACGATTGATGCTCGGGGCTCAGCACCAGCGTACCCGCCACGAGGTCAGCGAGCCTCGCCACGATGAATTGATACACCCCATCGGTGGGCCGCTGGCGCACCCAAGTGACGACCTCGGCACGTAACGCGATACTCACCTCCGGGCCGAGCTCTTCCGCAATCTCGCGCGCCAGAATCTCGGCATGCGGCAAGCGCTCTTCGCCAACGTCGATGCGACCGCCGGGAAGTTCCCAATATCCGGTATCAGCCTCTTGCACGAGCAACAGGCGCCCGTCGCGAAATAGCGCGATCTTCAGGCTGACTTCGAAGGTCTGGATTGCGCGCGTCATGGTTTCGTCGTCAATCCTCCTCGGCCGACGGAACGGTCATGACTTCGAGCCGGTTGCCATCGGGATCGCGGATAAATGCTGCGTAGTAGGTCACTTTTGTTGCTTGCCGCAGACCGGGTATGCCATCGTCCCGGCCGCCTGCTGCAAGTGCCGCGGCATGGATAGCGTCGACTGCTGCCTGTGTTCGTGCCCGCAGGCACAAGTGGGCCCCGACATCATCCGGCAGAGGCTGCATGGTGGGTCGCGCATTGAGCCAGAGTTCCGGGTATTTTGTACCGAACGCCACGCGCGTTTCCGACTGAACGAGACAGACATAGCCAAGAGACTGCAACATCCGCTCATAGAAGCGCGTCGAGACGGCCAAGTCTCTGACCGCAAGGGAAACGTGGTCGATCATGCGCGAATGATCCCTCAGCTGACAGCCGCAGACAATAATGCTGCAGCGACCGCATCGCCAAATCCCGGCAATGCACACTCGACGGCTTCAGCTGAGCCTGAATTCCGCACCGACAATCTTCAGCTCGGCCGGCGTGATCAGCGCTTTGTGTGCGACCCGAACTTGCGCTAGCTTGCCATCAAGATTTTTCGACCAGAAATCGAGGAAGCCGATCAATTTCGGAAATTTTGGTGCCACGTCGTAGTCCTGCCAAATGTAGGTCTGCAGCAGGGCCGGGTAGTCCGGGAGATGGTAGAGGATTTCGGCGGTCGTCAGGCTGAAACCTTTGATCATGTGCTGGAAGTGAGAATCGGCCATGAGGTCCTCGCGGCAAAGGGCGGTCACCGCCGGTAGCCCTCGAGCGAGCATTGATCACGGCGCCATAGGGCACCAGCGTCTCACCATAACGCCGACGCAGGCGATTCGTCGTGAGGCCGAAACGCACTTTTCAATATATTTTACAAAGCATTAGCAGCTTACACTGGCGACTGCTGCCAAACGAGGCCGTTAACATCAACTGGGGCATTACTTGACTGGCATTAATTGTGCGGACAGGAGATAGGAAGGAGCCGCGCTTGCCGAGATCGCGCGGCTCGTACTGGAGACCACGATGGAACGGAAGACCCGGACATATCTTGATTTCGAGAAGCCAATCGCCGAGCTAGAACGCAAGGTGGCGGAACTTAAGACGCTGGAGAACGACGACAACCACGTTTCCATCGCCGATGAAATCAAGCGCCTGGAGCAGAAGGCGCGGTCGGCTTTGGCCGATACCTACGCCAAACTGACTCCGTGGCAGAAGACGGCTGTTGCACGGCACGCAGAACGCCCGCACGCCCTCGAATATATCAACGGTCTCGTTGAGGATTTCACGCCGATGTCCGGCGACCGATATTTTGCCGAGGATGCGGCGATCGTGGCCGGCATCGGCTCGTTCCGCGGCCGCTCCATTGCCGTCAGTGGCGTCAGGGGGCGTGCCAAGGAGGCGTACTTCGGTGCCGTCGGCGGCG
>JANXWC010000259.1 GCA_025351355.1 Hyphomicrobiaceae bacterium | reverse complement strand
CAAATCAAGGACAGCATCGTCCAGTCGCGGTGGGCGACATTGATCAACGCGCTGCAAGCGCTCAAGGGCGTCGGTCCCACTGTGGCCGCTACCATTGTCGCAGAAGCCGGTGATCTCACGCGCTTTCCTCATCCTCGCCAGATCGTTGCCTATTTCGGCCTTACTCCTGGCGAGCACTCGAGCGGTAGCACGATCAGACCTCGAGGCATTACGAAAGCGGGAAACGCAACGGCCCGCACAATTCTTTGCGAGGCCGCATGGTGTTACCGAACGACGCCGAAGGTCGGTCAATGGATGAAGCACCACTGTCCCCGAGTGCCGCAGCATATCATTGACATTGCTTGGAAGGCGCAGCTTCGTCTGCATAAATTCTACAAGCGGCTGACATCACGCGGCAAACGATCAGTCGTTGCAACCGCCGCAGTGGCCCGCGAACTTCTGTGCTTCATGTGGTCGATCGGGCAAGCCGTCAACGCAAAAACCTAGCCGGCTGACACTCCATGCTCAGCATCGGCCAGGGCGCCGGACGCGGTAGAGGGAATTCTCGAATTTGTGTTGGACAGGCACATCGCCGACGTCCGTGGCCAGAACGAGACAGCCCTCCGACGCACCGTCATCATGGGGTACTCAACCCCCGAATAAGAGCTTGAGCGACCGTCGAGTCATTCCGGCGTCCTGACCCATGCGGAGCATCGCTGAAATGCCACGTCACGGCAGGTATCTGTCGTGCGAACAAATTGTTGCGCCACAAGTGCTTGACAATGGTCATAAGAGATGACAAAGCGGCCTTTTTCAAGCCGCTTCGAATACAGCACGAGCCCTTGGCCATCCCAGTGAAGCGCCTTGATCAAGTCACCGCGCTTGCCTCTAAAAATGAAAACCGCGCCGCCGTAGGGATCGAGTTTCAGCGTGCCCTCGATCTGGGCACACAAACCGTCGAGGCCGCGCCGCATGTCAGATACACCGCACGCGACGTAAATCCGCGTCGCCGAAGGCAGCCTCATCATGAGCGGCGATCCAAGCTCGCAAGAATGGTGCGCAGCGCACTTGAAGCGTCGTCGCCGTCGACACGCAGCACTGTGCCGTCAGGAAGCGTCAATTCGATCCGCCCACGCGCCGGTTCCGGTGATGCCTGATCAACTTTTGCATCGATGACTGCGCTTCGATGAGCCTCGATCGCCGACAACGCGGCGTTGGTGTCGGGCACAACCCGCACCTGATGGAAGCCATCGAGCAAACCGGCCAGCGCTTGCTTGCGCCACTCGTAAATTAGACTCGGTGAAATCTCGTTGCGTTTCGCCACATCAACGATGAGCGCGCCCTTAACCAGCGATTCCTGGACAATGCGCAGCCGGTCCTCGCGCGACCACTTGCGCCGGCGCTCGACGCCGATGCGAATATCAATCCGCTCCTGGCGCCCACGCTTAAAACCCTCGCCGTCGCTGCCATCCATGTCGCGGTGCCCACTCGCAGAACACCACAAACATATCACCACCCGTCCTCGCAGGCGCGCCGAAGCGTGGTGGGGACTGGCTTACGCTTACGGAGCACTGAACATGGCAGTCAAAGAAAAAGGTCTTCTGGAACTATTCGTCCATACTCTCAAGGACGTCTATTTCGCTGAGAACGAAATTACCAAAGCACTACCCAAGATGATCAAGGCCGCAACAAATAAGGACTTAAAAGCAGGGTTCGAAAAGCACCTCAAGCAGACGCAGGAGCAGATCGAACGGCTCGACCAAGCGTTCAAGTCGCTCGACATGAAGCCGGCAGCGGTGCCGTGTGAAGCAATTAAAGGCATTTTGAAGGAAGGTGATGAAGTCGCCGATGAATTCGATGGCTCCAAGGCGCTGGACGCCGGATTGATCGCCGCTGCTCAGGCTGTCGAGCACTACGAGATATCCCGTTATGGCGCGATGCACGCTTGGGCGGAACAACTCGACCTCACCGAGGCTGCAGAGTTACTGCACGAAACGCTCAGTGAAGAAGAGGAGACGGACCAGCTTCTCACTGAACTTGCTTCGGCAATCAATGAAGAAGCCGCAGCGTAACAACCAATCCGGAGGCGCCAGTCCGCATGTGGCTGGGGCCTCCTGATTTTGCGATGTCGATTCCCCCATGAGTAATAGAGAACACTTTTCAGACGTTAGGACGGCGTATCTGTTCCGATCCGGGGATCGGGCTGCGGTTACACTTAACAGCCGCGGGCTCGATCTTCCTTCTGCAGACGCACCCTGGATCTTCACACGCAGCTTTACTCTTGGGGTCCAACACGCAGGCCTTCTGGACATCAGCCCTGAGCCCATCATCCGCGGTATTCGCATCCGCGGCCATTATGTCTGGATTGTGCAGCGAGGTGGCGAAGGTCAGTCGCAATGACGAGCTCCGCAAATCCTAATCGTACCCGGCACGATTAAAATGCGAAGGGTGCCGTATCGCGCAATTGACGTCCGCTCACTCCTCGTGTCGCCACGAGTTGCGGTCCCTAAGTGCTACGGCCGCAGATACCTCGTTGCACCCGGACCGGTCGGTGCCGAGCAAGGTTGCTACCGTCACGCGATCAATTGAAACTGGCGGTACTGTGAGTTTCAGTGTCTACCGCATCGATACAGGCGCCGGCGGCACGTCCCTGGTTTACCTCCTGAATATGTTGATATGGCGCCTAGACCATCATGTCCGCTGAGAACTGGGGATATGGGCCACCGAGAAGGTGACCCGCCCCGACGTGTCGACTAAGGCGCGTGAGCGCAACGGGGGTTGCTTCGCGATTGGCGCGAGGCCGAGCCCCAGACACGGGGAGC
>JANXWC010000246.1 GCA_025351355.1 Hyphomicrobiaceae bacterium | reverse complement strand
GCGCCTGGGCGACCGGATGGGCCGGCACGCGCACCGCGATGGTCGACAAGCCAGCTGTTACCAGCCCCTCGATGGCGCGGCCGGGCTGTTGGTCGAGCACCAACGTCAGCGGACCCGGCCAGAAAGCTGCCGCCAGTTTTTCAGCGAGCGGAGTCGGTACGGCGTAGCGCCAGACGAGCTCTGCCGTAGGCAGGTGGACGATCAGCGGATTGAAAGTCGGGCGCCCTTTGACAGAGAAGATACCGGCGACAGCCAAGCCGTGTGTGGCGTCCGCGCCGAGGCCATAGACCGTCTCGGTCGGAAAGGCGACGAGGCCACCCTGGGCGAGATAACGCGCAGCGGCGGCGACAGACGCAGGGGTGGCGGGTTGGATGCTCATGGCCCCGTGATGACGCAGGTGCGTGGTTGGAGCAAGAGGTTACGCAGTTAAAACAGGCACATTGAGTGAGGGCGGAACGCTGGTCCAGCTTCAGGGTCGCTCACCCAGCCTCATCAATGCCTGCTTGGCCTCCGCCAGCTTGGGGTCTAATTTCATTGCGGTTCTGTAGTCGACGACGGCCTCCGCTTGGCGCCCGGTTGCCTCGAAAATCTTGGCGCGTAACATCTTATGGCTGGGTTCCATCGCAGCACCCTCTCCGCCAACCGCTCGCAATGCAGCCGAGTTTGCGCCAGTAGCCAGCCGCCGTCGAGAGCCGAACGACGACAGGGATCAGCCTGCTGGAGTTCGCCTCAGTTCCAGCCACACCGACAACGCCCCCCTCCGCTGCCTACTCGTCCTTGCGGGAGCGGGCGGCCATCCATTTGCGGAGGTTTTCGGCGATGGCATTGTGTTGCTTGTTGCCGCGTTCGCCGGCGGGATGGCGGGCGGTCGGTTTGGGTGCGGAAGCCTCAGGTGGCGCGACTGCTTTAGCTTGTTTTTCCGGGGCTTGTTTTTCCGGAGCCGCTTTTTTCGGCTCTTTGTCCGGTGTCAAAATGAGCGCAACGTCGCTTTGGAAGCGCTCGAACTTGCCGTCGGCGAGGCGCGGCGCGGCCTTGGCAATCGCATCCAGCATATCGGCCAGCCACAGCTGATCCGACTTGGCGAAATTGCCGAGCACCCAGTTGGTCACCAACTCCTTCGCGCCGGGATGGCCGATGCCGAGGCGGACGCGCACATAGTCGTTGCCGAGATGGGCGGTGATCGAACGGAGGCCGTTGTGGCCGGCGTTGCCGCCGCCCGACTTGATGCGCAGTTTCGCCGGCGCCAGATCGAGTTCGTCGTGCAGCACAACGATGTCGCCAAGCGCGATCTTGTGGAAATGGGCGGCTTCTTGCACGGCGCGGCCGCTATTGTTCATGTAGGTCTGCGGCTTCAGCAGCAGCGCGCGCTCTGAGCCGATGTCACCCTCTGTGATCAACGCAGAGAATTTTTTGCGCCAGGGCGGCAGGCGATGGTGATCGGCGATGCGATCGAGCGCCATGAAGCCGATGTTGTGGCGCTGGTGTGCGTACTCCGCACCGGGATTGCCGAGGCCGACCAGCAGTTTCATAAGGAAATAGCGAATAGGGAATAGTGAATAGTGAATAGGGGAAAGTTGAGTGAACGCACCCACTGCCGACCTATTCGCAACCCGCTACCCACTATTCGCTCCCATTCGTTACTTCTTGGCGGCCGGCTTGGCGGCGGGCTTGGCGCCTGCTGCGGCAGGTGCGGCCTTGGCATCCTTGCTGCCACCGGCAGCGGCTTTGGCATCGCCAGCTGCGGCGGCCGTTGCGGCCGTCGTCGCGGCGGTGTCGGCAGCCGTCGGTTTGACTTCTTCTTCCTGCGCCTTTGCACCGGCAACCGTCGCCACCGTGAAGTCGCGATCGCGGATGACCAATGCTGCGCCTTCCGGAATCTTGGTGGCGGAGATGTGGATCGAACGGCCGATTTCGATGCCGGTCATGTCGAACTCGAAGAACGCCGGGATGGCATCCGCCGAGCACACGACTTCGACTTCGTGGCGGACGATGTTGAGCACGCCGCCGCGCTTCAGGCCGGGGGATGCAGCTTCATTGACGAACTTGCAGGGCACGTTAACGCGGATCTTGCCGCCGGGGCCGACGCGCTGGAAGTCGACATGGATCGCGAAATCCTTGACGGGATCGAGCTGTACGTCACGCGGGATGACGCGCGTCTTGGCGCCATCGACGTCGAGGGTAAACAGCGTCGACAGGAATTTACCCTTGCCGATGATCTTGCCCAATTCGTTGCTGTCGAGCGCGATCGTGACGGCTGACTGTTTGTCACCGTAGATGACGCCCGGAACTTTACCCTCACGACGCACCTGGCGAGCGGCCCCCTTGCCTGCTCTCGGACGCGCCGTGGCCTTGATTTCTGATAGTGCCATGGCTTTGATTCTCCAGTTGAATATGGCCCGCGCGACGCCCGATTTGGCGTCACGGCCGGACCCACGCTTCCCCTGCGCGGCCTCCAAGGGTGCACGCTACGCCGGGGTTTCTCAGGTCTGAGATGGGCGGCTTATAGCGGCGGGGACGGGCGGGCGCAAGGAAATCGGAGTGCGGCTAGAGGGCGATGACGACCCTAGTTCCGGTGCCAGCCGCATGATCCGACGAATTTACAAATCGTGACACAGTCGCGTTCCGCGAGCGGGCTGCTGCCCGCCCCCGCTCAGGCGGGACACCCGCCCGAACCCGCCTGCTTTTGATGGTCTGGAGCAGCTGCGTTTAGCTTGTTTCCGTTGAATCATTGAAATTCTATCTGGGGTTGTGCATTGTTGCCCCACTCCCAGCTAGAGCGCCCCGCGATGGCCATCGCATCGGCGCCTGAGACAGGGGCGCGGATGGAACCCATCTGAACAACGGCCCGCTCGATCCCAGAGACGGTGACCAAACTGAAGCGGCTGTAAGCGCCGACGAACCAGGCGGGTGAGAACCCCGACGACCCAGGCCGGTGTAAACCCGGACGAGTAGGGGTGGTGCAATCCCACCGATGGCGCCATCCGCGCTCCGCTCTCAGGCGCTGTTGCGGCTGCAATTAAATATCGACAGTGCGCGGCGTTAACCAGTTAACCAACGGTGGCTGGGGGACAGACAGCAAGTCGTGGTGACCATTGAGATCGCCCGAAGCCGTGACGCGTTGGCGCGGAGGTTGTCCGGAATCTTTCCAGGTCAATCATTCACCGGGGCTGATTTTTGCCGTGCAACGCTCATCAGGTACACCAGCAGATGTGCATAGCCCCGCGCGTCGTCGATGGCGCGGTGCGTGTGGGCGTGATCGCCGAGCCAAGCCGCTGGGTAGTTGTTCGGCTGCGGAACATGCGAGCCGAGCACACCCTTCGCGAAAGACCTGATGCACAGTCCAGCACCGTAAAAAAGCCGGTCGGTCTGCCACGGCATTACAAACAAGGGTTGCTGGAGAAACCGGCGCAAATAATAATCGATCCAAGGGCCATCGAACATCAACGGGTGCGCGGCAAACGTCGGCTTTCCCGGAAGCGCACGAACCCAATGCCGATATCGCTTGAATTCAAATTCCGCGGACTGAGGATCACGGGTCGCCGCCGCGTAAGCCTCAGGCTGAGTTTTGAACCACGCCAGCGTCCGCTCATGCGGCGCGGCTTCAGGCAACGACTGGAGGACGGATTCGAACGAACCAAATTCGGTGCCGTCCTCGCCAACCGCCACCGACGCGAACGACAGCATCGAATTCTCGCCCGGCGTCGGTCCGTCGGCCTCGATATCGGTGACGACGTAAATGGTGCGAGCTTTGGGCATTCGAAATCTCCGTTCCGAAAACACTGTTCGCAGTCATGCCTACACCCACAATTGTCAATCTGGGCCTTGTGCCCAGGACCCATGGTGCAACACGTGTCGTAGATATTCTGAGCGCCGCATTTGCAACGCTGACGTCTATCGTTTGAACGCTTTGATGGCTGGGTCCTGGGCACAAGGCCCAGGATAACATGAGAGGTTGCGTCAGTCGCGGACGTCTACTGCGTCCTCACAACGGAATGTTATCGTGTTTTTTCCAGGGGTTTTCGGCTTTTTTGTTGGCGAGCATGTTGAGGGCGCGGCAGAGGCGTCGGCGGGTGGCGTGCGGCGTGATGACTTCGTCGATGTAGCCGCGTTCGGCGGCGACGAAGGGATTGGCAAAGCGCTTCTTGTATTCTTCGATGCGCGCCTCGATCTTTTTCGGATCCGACAACTCGCTGCGATAGATGATCTCGGCTGCGCCCTTGGCGCCCATGACGGCGATTTCGGCGGTCGGCCAAGCGTAGTTGACGTCGCCGCGAATGTGCTTGGAACTCATGACGTCGTAGGCGCCGCCGTAGGCCTTGCGGGTGATCAACGTCAGTTTCGGCACGGTGGCCTCGGCGTAGGCAAACAGCAGCTTGGCGCCGTGCTTGATGAGACCGCCGTATTCCTGCGCGGTGCCCGGCAGAAAGCCCGGCACGTCGACGAAGGTGATGAGGGGAATCTCGAAACAATCGCAGAAGCGCACGAAACGCGCGGCCTTGCGTGACGCATCGCTGTCGAGCACGCCGGCGAGCACCATCGGCTGGTTGGCGACGATGCCCACCGTCTTGCCATCCATGCGCGCAAAACCGGTGACGATGTTCCTGGCGAAGGCTTCCTGGATCTCGAAGAAATCCGCTTCGTCGACGACCTTGGTGATCAGCTCCTTGATGTCATAGGGCTTGTTGGGATTATCGGGAATGAGCGTATCGAGCGACAGCTCCAGGCGATCGGGACTATCCTTGGTGGGCAGCACCGGCACGCCGGCGCGATTGTGCTCGGGCAAGAAATCCATCAGCCGGCGCATCTGCAGCAGCGCTTCGACATCGTTTTCGTAGGCGCGATCGGCGATCGACGTTTTGGTGGTGTGGACCTTGGCGCCGCCAAGATCTTCGGCGGTTACGGTCTCGTTGGTCACAGTTTTCACGACGTCGGGGCCGGTGACGAACATGTAGCTGGTGTCGCGTACCATGAAGATGAAATCGGTCATGGCCGGCGAATAGACGTCGCCGCCCGCGCATGGCCCCATGATGACGCTGATCTGCGGGATGACACCGGACGACAGCACGTTGCGCAGGAACACATCGCCGTAGCCGCCGAGGGCTGCGACGCCTTCCTGGATGCGCGCGCCGCCGGCGTCGAAAAGGCCGATGATCGGCGCGCGGTTCTGCAGCGCCATGTCCTGAATCTTGGTGATCTTCTTGGCGTGCGCCTCCGACAGCGAGCCGCCGAAAACCGTGAAGTCCTTGGCGAACACGTAGACGACACGGCCGTTGATGGTGCCCCAGCCGGTGACCACGCCGTCACCGGGGAACTTGGTTTTTTCCATGCCGAAGTCGATCGAGCGATGCTCGACGTACATGTCGAACTCCTCGAAGGAGTTCTGATCCATCAGCAGGTCGATGCGCTCGCGGGCGGTCAATTTGCCGCGGCCGTGCTGCGCGTCAATCCGCGCCTGACCGCCGCCCAAACGCGCCGACGTCCGCCGACGCTCAAGTTCGTTGAGAATTTCTTTCATGGGTGCCCTTGCAGCGATCGCCAGAAATGGAAATCGCTGGATAGCATGGGACGGCGCCGCGGCAACCCCACCATGAGTGGCTGGCTGGGGATCAACACGTCCAAACAGTTAACGTCGCAGGCATCAAGCCACACGACGCGCGGGGATGTGGCCGGACAGCAGCGCCTTCATTTCCCAAGCGTGCAGCTCGATCAGGCCGGGGCCCGGCATGTAGGCTGGGGCAATGCGGCGTCGGGTTTCGACGCACCAGAGAATTGTCTTCTGCAGGAAATCACCGATCGGTACGCGCACAGGCTGGGTTTGCGCCCACACACCGTCCATCGCCCGCTCGGCGCTGGCGCGATCGGCGAAGACGGGCAGCGCTTCGCCGCCGGCAGGGTGACGGGTGATGACTGTGGCATGGGTGT
>JANXWC010000213.1 GCA_025351355.1 Hyphomicrobiaceae bacterium | reverse complement strand
GCCGCGCGCAAACAAAGAATCTGATACCGACGGTCATTCTTTTTGACCGTCGGTATTAGACGTTTGCTGGCTGACCGACTATCCACTTCCGCCCAAGATGATTTTCCGTTCGTTTCAGTTTAAGAAGAATACTCAACTGGATCCCTCTCGGATTGCGCCATGATCACGCTCAAGCAACACCTCGGTCGCGTCCTGCTTGATGGCCTGCGCTCGGCCCTCCTGCTCAAGCCACGCCCCGAAGCCTTCGAGACGACCCTGCCGGTCGTAGTGATGCTGTGCTTGCTGACAATGGGTGCGACC
This sequence comes from Hyphomicrobiaceae bacterium, assembly GCA_025351355.1. Lineage (GTDB taxonomy): Bacteria > Pseudomonadota > Alphaproteobacteria > Rhizobiales > Hyphomicrobiaceae > JABFRJ01. The sequence goes on along the minus strand of JANXWC010000213.1, from coordinate 3,520 downwards.
GCCGCGTTCGAGTACGCGCTGAGCGGCGGCAACGCCTGGTTCAATTCGCAAGGCATCGTCATTTTCATCGCCAATGGCGTCGGCGCGCTTGTCCTCTATCTCAGCCTCCTACCGTTCCGGCGGGCGGGCGCGGCCCCGCATCGACTGTTTGCCGGCGTCATGGCCACCAGCTTCGTGATCTTGCTCGCCGCCGCCGCAGGCGCTGTCGCAGTGCGCACCTATCCGCCACGCCTGCCCGAAAATTGGGCCGCTTACATCCCTTCCGGCCTCATCATTGTGCTCGCGCTGCTGGCCATTGTCAGTGCCCGCCTGGGTTACGGATTGGCGGCGCGGGCCCGCGCGCTTGTCGGCGCCGGCTTGGTTGCAGTCCTCCTCGCGGCCTCCATCACATTTCCAAAAGCACCGATCTTCCTGGGACGCGAGACCAAACCCAGTGAATTCTCCCTGCTGCAGGCGGTGGTCGATCTGGTGCGCCCGCCCGAACCTCCGGACGAGGAGGATGAGCAGGAGCGCTTGCGCCCCCGCATCGACGCGGAAGCCGTATTCGCCAAGCAGCCGGCGTTGCTCGCTCAGACGCTCTCCGCCCTTGAGCCGCCGCGCGACGATCGTCCCGAATACTATTTTCTCGGCATGGCGCCCTATGCCTCGCAGGATGTTTTCAAGCGCGAAATTACCGCCGTCAAATCCCTGTTCGACGAGCGTTTCGGCACGGCAGGCCGCTCGCTGGCTCTCATCAACCACCGCGACACCGTCAACGACACGCCGCTCGCCAGCATGACCAATCTCGACCTCGCCTTGCGTCACCTCGGCCGCCTCATGCGCGCCGACCGCGACGTGCTCGTGCTGTTCATCACCTCGCACGGCGCCAAAGGTCAGATCGCCGTCTCGTTTCCGGGCTTTCCCCTCAACGGCATGACGCCCGAGCGCCTCGCCACGTCCCTTGATGCAGCCGGCGTCGTCAATCGCGTGTTGGTGCTGTCAGCCTGTCACTCCGGCAGTTTCGTCGACCGGCTCAAGAACGACCACACGCTGATCCTGGCCGCCGCCCATGCCGACAAGACCTCATTCGGCTGCAGCAATGAAAACGAGTGGACTTACTTCGGCGACGCCTACTTCAACCGCACCTTGCGCACTGAAACCTCTCTGGTCGATGCCTTCGGCAGCGCCCGCACCCTCATCGAGCAGTGGGAAAAGCGCGACAAACTCGAACCGTCAGAGCCGCAGATTTCGATCGGCGCAGCGATCAAGGCCAGGCTCGATGCCGTCACCGCCAGTCGTTCCGGCCGAGCTCAGTAGCGCCCAACGCATCCCCACCTGACAGCCCCCGCGCTTTAAGCTAGAACCGCCCCAATCGCAGTTGTCATGCTTGGGAGTTGGACGCAATGGCAAAAGTCGCATGGATCGGTTTGGGCGTGATGGGCTACCCGATGGCGGGCCATATCCGAACGAAGGGTAGCCATGATCTCACCGTCTACAACCGCAACGGCGCCAAGTCCGAAGCCTGGGTCAAGGAATTCGGCGGCAAGGCTGCCCCAACGCCCGCCGAAGCCGCCAAGAGTGCCGATTTCGTCTTCTGCTGCGTCGGCAACGACGATGATCTCCGCTCGGTCACCACCGCCAAGGGCGGCGCCTTCGAGAGCATGGGTAAGGGCACGATTTTCATCGACAACACGACCGCCTCAGCCGACGTCGCGCGCGAACTCTATGCCGCCGCCGCGGCCAAGGGTTTCGACTTCCTCGATGCGCCCGTGTCGGGCGGCCAGGCCGGTGCCGTCAATGGCGTGCTGACTGTCATGATCGGCGGCGACAAGCCCGTCTACGAACGCGCCAAACCAGTCATCGATCACTACGCGCGCATGGCCACCTTGATCGGCTCATCCGGCGCCGGGCAGGTGACCAAAATGGTCAACCAGATTTGCATCGCCGGCCTCGTTCAAGGCCTCGCCGAAGGCATCCACATGGCGCAGAAGGCGGGCCTCGATCTCCCCGCCGTGATGGAAACGATCTCCAAGGGTGCAGCCGGTTCATGGCAGATGGAGAACCGCTGGAAGACCATGGGCGATGGCAAATTCGATTTCGGCTTCGCCGTCGATTGGATGCGCAAGGATCTCAAAATCGCGCTCGATGAATCCCGTCGCAATGGCGCCAGCCTGCCGGTCACCGCGCTGGTCGATCAGTTCTATTCGGAAGTGCAGAAGATGGGTGGCAAGCGCTGGGATACGTCCAGCTTGATTGCGCGTCTCAACAACGCCGACAAGAAATAGCCGCACGCCTGCCGCCGCGTCCTGATCTGTGCCCTGGAGTACTCCATGTCCCTCCCGCTGTTTCCGACGACGCTCGCCGGCAGTCTGCCGAAACCCGCGTGGCTGGCCGAACCCGAGAAACTGTGGGCGCCCTGGCGGCATGAGGGCGCGGCGTTGCAGGCGGCGAAAGAGGACGCAGCCCAACTCTGGCTGAAGATCCAGGAAGACGCCGGCATCGACATCGTCACGGATGGCGAGCAGTTCCGCATGCATTTCGTGCACGGCTTCATGGAGCAACTGCAAGGCATCGACTGGCAGCAGAAAACCAAGATGGGCATCCGCAATAACCGCTACGTCGTCGACGTGCCGACCGTGACGGGGGCGATCGCGCGACCGAAGGCGGTACACGTCGCCGACGCCCAATTCGTGCGCAGCCGCACCAAGCGGCAACTGAAAGTTACGCTGCCCGGCCCGATGACCATCTGCGATACCGTCGCCGATGGTCACTATGGCCGGCGCGCCGATATGGCGATGGCGTTCGCCGCCGTGCTCAATCAGGAAGCGCGGGAGTTGCAGGCAGCCGGCGTCGACGTCATCCAGTTCGACGAGCCGGCCTTCAACGTCTTCATGGGCGAGGTCAACGAATGGGGCATCGCCGCACTTGAGAAAGCCGCCGAAGGCCTAACCTGCAAGACCGCCGTGCACATCTGCTACGGCTACGGCATCGAAGCCAATAACAAGTGGAAGGAAACGCTTGGCGCGCAATGGAAACAATACGACGAGATTTTTCCCGCGCTGAACAAGTCGCGTATCGAACAGGTGTCGCTGGAATGCGCCGGCTCGAAAGTGCCGATCGCGCTGATCCGCCATCTCAAAGATAAGCAGATCCTGGTTGGCGTCATCGACGTCGCAGCCCAACGCATCGAGACGCCGGCGGAAGTCGCCACCACCATCGATACCGCACTGGCGCACGCCGACAAGGAGCGCGTGCAGGCCTGCACTAATTGCGGTCTGGCGCCGTTCCCGAAAGCCGTCGCTGAAGCCAAACTCAACGCGCTGGGCGCCGGCGCGGCACTGGCCCGCAAGAAGCACGGCAAGACGTAGAATTGTGCGTCAGAGTGGTCTTCAGAGCTTGGTCTAGGTCACCGACTCATTAAATCGCATCCAGATGCGAACTGCAGCAAGTTTCACCAACGCCAGGAAGTTGGCGTCGTGTTTGTCATAGCGTGTGGCAATGGCACGATAATGCTTGATTTTGTTGAAGAAGCGCTCGACGA
>JANXWC010000155.1 GCA_025351355.1 Hyphomicrobiaceae bacterium | reverse complement strand
CCGGGAGCCGAGCCGTAGCCGGTCCATTTTCGCTCCAACGAGATGGACATCGAGGCCGTAGCCGTAAGGCGATGCCTTGATGCAAGCTGCGGATAAATGCCGGTCCAATGCGGGTTATATCGCGCTGACCCGTTGGCTCGCCTGAATGAGTTGCCTGCAAAACGGCAACCGCGCACATGTCTGATCGAGCATGGCGGTCGAGCGATCCCCCGGCGGCAAGCGGGGAAGAAGTGGTGCTAAGAACCCCTCCTTCCGATCACGAACGGCACCACTCCCCGTCCCTCATGCAAGAGGGAGAACTACGAGTGACGCCTCAGCAAACCCACACGGCGCTAGCCGGTGTGGCTATGCTTAATGAAAGACCATGCTGAATAAAAACGGATTTCCCGTTATATGCGATAGCCCTGGGATCACGCTGACGGACTTGACCTTAACGGCTCAGCGGCCTTCTCGCTGCCCGTCACAACATTTTTGACAGCCACACGGGAATGAACGGCTCGTGTCCCGGATGCATATCGAGCAATTGCGGTACGACCAACGTCAGCCACGGCCAATAGGTGACGATGACCAAGAACACCAACATCGTCAGGAGCCACGGCAACACTGCCTTGGTCAGATCGGTGATCCCTAACTTGGCGATACTCGAAGCCACGTAGAGATTAAGCCCGACCGGCGGATGGCACAGGCCAACCTCCATGTTGACGTCAATCATGATGCCGAAGTGCACGGGGTCGATGCCGAGCTTCATCGCCGTCGGGAACAAGATGGGTGCCATGATCAGGATGATCGAGGAAGGCTCCATGAAGTTGCCGGCGGTGAGCAGCAGCAGGTTGACCACGAACAGGAAGCCGATCGGCCCCAGGTTGAGCGCGATCATCCAATCGGACAACGCATTCGGAATGTTCTCGTTGGTCAGCACGAACTGGAACAGCACGGCGTTGCCGATGATGTAGAGCAACATCGCGCTCATGTTGGCCGAGCGGATCAGCACCTTCGGCACATCGCGCAGCTTCGTCGCCTTGTAGACGTAGACCGCGATGAAGAAGGCATAGACCGCACTCATGGCAGCAGCTTCGGTCGCGGTGAATGCGCCGGAGTAAATGCCGCCGATGATGATCACGACGAGCATCAGGCCCCAGAAACTCTCCTTGAAGGCGCGCAGGCTCTCAGCCCAGGTCGCCTTCGCCTGGCGCGGATAATTGTTCCTCTTGGCGATGAACCAGGTGGTGACACAAAGCATGATCGTCAGCAGCGTTCCCGGCAGCACGCCGGCAACGAACAGCGCACCGATCGACGTGTTGGTCGAGATCGCGTAGATGACCTTCGGGATCGACGGCAGCATCAGAATGCCGAGCGAACCGGCGACCGTGATGACCGCCGCGCCGAAGCGCATGGGATAACCGGCCTTGACCATCTCAGGCAGAATGATCGACCCGATGGCCACAACCGTCGCGACCGACGACCCGCACACGAGCGCGAACATCGCGCACGAGATGACGCCGGCCAACGCCAACCCGCCATGGAAATGCCCGATCAACGTCGCGGCGAAGTCGATCATCCGCTTGGCGATGCCGCCATGAGTGAGGAAGTTACCAGCGAGAATAAAGAAGGGGATCGCCATGATCTCCCACTTCTCCATGCCGGTGAACAGCTTCAGCGCCACCGCGTCGAGCGGCACCGTGGTGGTCGTGAAGACGAAGATCAGCACCGTAAGGCCGAGCGCAATCGAGATCGGCATGCCCGTCAGCATGACCGCGATCAGCATCGCGAACAGGATCAGCGCCCGCGCCGCCGGCGGCAGGGTGATGAGGCCGTACTTGTGTGCGAACGAGATAGCGAAGAACATCAACGGCATTGCGAGCAGCACAAGGCCGCCGATGCTCAAGGGGCCGCCGATACTGGCGGCAGGTCGTTTGACCAGGGCTGCGGGAGCGCTCATCGCACACCTCCCGCGGTGGCGGTTACCCCATGCGGCGCAAGATTTGCAGCCGCCTGGACATCTTCCAAGCCGTCGACATGGCTTTCATCTGTGTGGGGTAACTCGCCGGTGCGCGAGAATGCGTAGATCACCTGCAGGAAGCGGAAGCACATCAGATAGCTGCCGAGCGGGATGGCGAGATAGACGATCCACATTGGCACTTCCAGATCGTTGGACGTCTGGCCGGTGGCCAACATGTGCATGACGAAATTGGCGCCGAACGATCCGATGGCAAACGTGAATATCGCGCCGCAGGTCAGGCCGAACAGCACGACCCAATAGCGGGACGGGCCGGAAACTGCGTTGGTGACGACATCAACTCCGACGTGGACGCCGGTACGCACGCCGTAGGCGGCGCCGAACTTGGCCATCCACACGAACATGTAAATGCACAATTCCTGCGACCAACTGAGATCCCATGAGGTGAACCACTTGAAGATGTGTTCGAGGCCAACAGCCAGCGCGGTAAAGCCATGGGCGGCGGCCCACTTCGAACCGTTGATCGACAATCCCGTGCCGTAACGATGCACGACGGCCACAAAAATCAACAACGTCGCGCACGCGATGAGGAAGGCAATCAGCCACTCCTCCAAGTTGTTAAGTATCCGCCCCAATATCGTCCACATCGGATTTTCCTCACTCGCGGCAGGCTTCTACCGTCAATGCCGACGGGGCCCACATCATTTTGACTGTGTACAGGATGGCTTTGGTTGCACAAGCGGCCGACAGTCGCCCTGCCGGCCGTTTGATCATTTTTGAGTTGAAGCGAGATCGTTGGGCAACAATTATCCGGCAGCGTTCTCAGCCGGACGCGGTTGCCTTCTGCAGGATATCGATGACCTCTTTGCCGACGCGGCTTTCGGCCCAGGTGTAGGTCGGCGCCATCGCGTCGCGCCATACTTTGCGCTGGGCTTCATCGAGCACATGGAACTCATTTTTGCCGGTTTTTTTCATCTCAGCGAGGGCGTCGATGTTTTCCTGGCGCGCAATGCCGTTGGTGTAATCGTTGGCTTCGGTCATGGCTTTGTCGAGCGGCGCTTTGATATCGGGCGGCAGGGAACCCCAGAATTTACTGTTCGCGACGACCGCGTATTGCAGGTGGGCATGCCGTGCAATGGTGATATGCTTCTGAACTTCATAGAATTTCTGCGTCAGAATGTTCGACGCGGTATTTTCACCAGCATCGACGACCCCGGTCTGCATCGACTGGTAGACTTCCGAGAAGGCGAGGATCTGCGGGATAGCGCCCAGCTTGCGGAAATACTGGTCGGCGACTTTCGAGCCGGAAATGCGCACCTTCAAGCCCTGCAGGTCGGCCGGCACAACAACCGCCTTGTTGGCGGTGATCATATGAAAACCATTGTCCCAAAAACCCAGGCCGGTGATGCCCTTGGCCTCAAGCTTGGCGAACAAGTATTTGCCGACGTCGCCACCGAGGACCTTGGCGTACTGCTCGTCGCTGTTGAACAGGAACGGCAAGTCGAGCGCTTCGAACTCCTTGGCGCCAAGCGGGGCAAATTTCGCGGTTGATGGTGCCAGCAATTGAACGGCGCCAAGTTGCAACGCCTCGATCTCTTCTTTGTCCTTATACAGCGTCGAGTTCTGATAAATCTCGACCTTCACCTTGCCACCTGTGTATTTCTCAGCCAACTCCTTGAATTGCAGAGATCCTTTGCCCTTCGGCGTATCGTTGGCGACGACATGGCTGAATTTTATGACGAGGGGCCCTTGGGCCCAACCGGGGCGACCGTAGGCAGTGGTCAGCGCCGCGGCCGAGATAGCCGAGCCAAATTGGCGGCGAGAAAGTTTCATAGGCACGTCTCCTCCCAATGCGCGGCTTTCAGACCCGCCTGTGAACTGCCAATATCATAAAAGACCAGCAATTTGCCACTGCCATTTTGGGGCGGATGGGGAAGCACTCAGGGCGCTGATCTCGTGCCAGTTCAGCTGAATTGCTGTTGCCTTAATTCATCGAGGAATTCTTCGGTGAGCGGGAAGCCTGCGGCGTCGCCGATGACACTTTCGACATCGCAATGGGGGCACACGGCGCTAGTGCCGGTTTCGCCCTCTACCCAGTCCTCGATTTCGCTGACGTCGAAGATTTCCAAGCAATGAAAGCAGCCGGCTTGCTCGGACGCTTTGACCTCGTCCTCGTTGTTGAGCGCATGTTTCAACGCGGTGGTGATCTGGGCTTTGCTGGTCATGCGCAGAGGGTCCTGTAGTGCCCATCCGCCGCGCAAAACGGAGACGGGCTGAGTTGCTGAAGATATCCGGTCGAGTGCGCGACAGAAAATGGCCATAGCATGGCCGGTTTCAACCGCGAACGAGGCCATGCCAATTCATTGCTGCCCTTATTCCGCAGCTTGCGTTGAAAGCAATCCGACTTTGGCAAGTGCGGCGTCGACCGCCTTCTTGGTCGGCTCGGTCAACGGGGCCAGCGGCAACCGGCAATCGGGGTTGTCGATCAGCCCGAGCCGCCAAGCCGCGTACTTGACCGGTGCCGGATTGGTCTCGATGAACAGCGCGTCGTGCAGCGGCATCAACTGGTCGTGCAAAGTGAGTGCCTTGCGGTAATCGGAGGCGGCACAGGCCGCCTGGAATTCGGCGCATAATTTCGGCGCTATATTTGACGTCACAGAAATGCAGCCGGTACCGCCGTGGGCGTTATAGCCCAGCGCTGTGCTGTCTTCGCCGGACAACGCAGCGTATGGCCGATTGAACAACTGCCGGTGCTGGGAATGACGCGCCATGTTGGCGGTCGCGTCCTTGATGCCGGCAAAATGCTTAAGTTCCGCAATCCGGGCCATGGTGACGGCCGAAATATCGACGATGGTGCGCACCGGCACGTTGTAGACGATGAACGGTAGGTCGACCGCGTCGTTGATGGCCTTGAAATGCAGATACAGACCTTCCTGGGTCGGCTTATTGTAGTAGCCGGTCGAATGTAAAGTTGCATCAGCGCCGACCGACTTGGCAAAACGGCTGAGTTCGACCGCCTCGTCCGTTGAGTTCGAGCCGGCCCCCGCAATCACGGGTACGCGACGTTTGGCGGCGGACACGCAGAGTTCGATGACCTGCCGGTGTTCATCGTGCGACAATGTGGGCGCTTCGCCGGTCGTGCCGACGGGAACCAGACCGTCGGTGCCTTGGGCAATCTGCCAGTCGACAAAACGCTGAAAACCAACGGCATCGACTTTGCCGCCCTTGAATGGGGTGATCAGGGCCGTACATGACCCCTTTATGCGGTTTGGGGCCTGCGTCACGTTCACGGACGCAGGCTTGGTAGTGGCGGTCGACATGACAGTCTCCAGACATGGCGCGCCGGAATACCGGGTCCGCGGGGATACCGCGGGCAGGGCCGAGCCGGAGGGCGCCTTGGTCTGGCTCGATTCTCATGCTTGTTTGCGCACCGTTGCAGCGCGTTTGTCTCGGGAATGCAAGCCCCTCGATGATGATCGCCGAGTTTTGGACGTGGAACAATGGGCGTGATATGGCGGTTGGGTCGCACATTGACCAGTATCGCTGAATTCCGGCGGGTATGCGAAACGACGTCCGGCAGGTGCGTACTATTCGGATCGAGATTGTAGCACGCGTGAGTTGGAGCAGTTGTTGCCGTCGAACAGTCGGCGACAATGCGGCGGTGGAGCATAGGTGTGAATTCTTTTCCCGATAAACCGGCCACACCGTTGATCCCGGTATTAGCGGCGCGCGTGCCAGATCCAGCTCCGGGACTACTGTTCCCGCCGATCGAAGGCGGCATGCTGCACGTCATCGACGAAGCCAACGACGCGGATGGTGGAGCCAATCGGGGGCGGGATCTGCCGATTGTGGACGCGATTACCACGGCACCACCCAGGGCAGCCCCCGTTGTGGCCAATTCCAAAGTCGGGGCCAACGTCAAAGTGAGACCCGCCAGCGCGAAAGCGCGCAGAAATGACAGTCGCGGAACGAACAGTCTAGGGCGTGCCGCACATGCCGCTTCAACGCTTATGACACTGGGTGCTGCCGGTGGTGTCGTGCTGACGATGTTCGGATCGGACGCAGTGCGCGAATGGTTTGGTGCGCCCATGTTGCAGCAAATGATGGCCCGTGCACCAGCACCTGTCGCCGCGGTTCGCGACATGGCGCGCGCCGCGCCAGAAGTGCTACCTTCGTCGCCGCTGTCTGCCGTACCGCCTCCGAGCGAGCCGCCGGTTGTACCGCAGCAGACAGCAGCCCTTCCGGCATCGCCACCGCCGTCGCCGCCGGCAGCCAACTCCGAGCCGTTACTCGCTGCGACGCCAGTTTCTCCACCCGCGACAGCACTGCCGGACGCGCCGACTACATCAGCGACGACGCCAAACATCACTCAGGCCGCAGCTCCCGTCACCCGCGTATTGCCGGCACCATCCTCAACGCAACCACCGGTACGACCGGCCAACTCCAAACCTACCGAGACCGTCGCCGCGCCATCGCCGATGGCGGCGGAAATTGCACATGTCTCTCAGTTCGATGCGCTCATCGCGCCCGTTCGCGATGCCCAGGTGTCGTTGGCAGATGCAACGCGCCTCCGTGATGCCATGGCGTCTACCAGCAACTTGGTTCAGACGCGCGCACTGCGTGACCAGCTGGCAGAGCCCGCGGCGCGCACGCTGATCGACTGGGCCTTGGCACGCGGCGGCAGCGGCAGCGCGCGCGAGATCAAGGCGTTTGCCGAAACGCACCCGCAATGGCCGAGCCAGGACTTGCTCAATCAGCGGGCCGAGGAGCAACTCTTTGTGTCAGGCGGCAGCGCGCGCGACATCCGGGCTTTCTTCGACAAAGGCGCACCACGAACCGCCGTTGGAATGGCTGCCATGGCCTCGGCTTTCCTTGCAGAGGGTGACGAAGCGCAGGCGATCGCGCTGGCCCGGACCGCGTGGCGTCGCGGCGATCTTGCAGCTTCACTGGAAACGGGATTTCTCGAGCGCTTCGGCAAATTGTTGCGGGAGGAGGACCACAAGGCCCGCTTCGACCGCTACATGATCGACAACACGCGCTGGACCAATGATCGCACCGATCGCGCGGCCGTTGCCCGGCGGATCCTGCCGCATTTGGGTGAAGCAGAGCGCAAGAAAGCCGAGGCACGGCTGGCCGCCTATTTGCGCCAGCCGACCGCCGACGCATTGTTGGCAGCGTTGCCCGCCGATGCGATTTCGTCGCCGAAACCGGATTGGGGCTTGGCGTTCCAGATGGCGCAATGGCACCGCCGCGCCGCGCGCTACGAGGCCGCCTGGAAGATCCTTAAAGATGTACCGACCGATAGCGCCGTCGCCGGCAATCTCGATGAGTGGTGGGAGGAGCGACGGATTGCTGCGTACGACGCACTCAAGACAGGCAAGCCCAAAGCCGCCTATGAGATCGTGCAGTCGCCCGGCGCGCTGAGCGTCAATCCGGCCAAAGATCAGACCTTCCTGGCCGGTTGGATCGCGCTGCGGCACCTCAACGACGCTACCGCCGCCGAAAAACATTTCGCGGCTTTCGAGGCGGTCGCAGATGGACCGTTGTCGCGCGCCAAGGCCGCCTATTGGTTGGCGCGCACCTACGAGGCACAGAAAGCGCCGGACAAGATGCGTGCTCCTCTCGAACGCGCGGCCCGCAACATCGATACATTCTACGGTCAATTGGCCCGCCTGGAACTCGATCCCAGGGAGACAGCCATCAAGATCACCCCGCCGCGCACGCCCTCCCCGGAGGAAGCGCTGCGCTTCAACAACAACGAATTGGTTCGCGCGGCGGTGCTCAGCCGCAAATCGAGCCTGGAAAACAGTGTTACCCGGTCGCTGTTGATCCGCCTCAGCCAAACGCTGGCGACGGAGGCGGAACAGGGCTTGTTGGCGCACCTTGCCGAAGCGCTGGGCGACCCGCAGATGGCTGTTCGGATCGGCAAGTCGGCGGTCGCACGCGGCCACAATTTGCTGATGTATGCCTATCCGATAAACGCCATGCCCGCTTATCAGGCGTTGCGGCCGCCACCGGAACCGGCCCTCATTCTTGGCATCACCAGGCAAGAGTCGGAGTTCGACACCACCATTGTCTCGGGCGCGGGCGCGCGCGGATTGATGCAAGTGATGACCGTCACCGCGCAACATGTCTGCACCGACTATCGCATCAAATGCGAATTCGATCGTCTCTCTCGCGACCCGCCATACAACGCCATGATGGCGTCCGCCTACATCGCCGACCGGATGGACGAATTCCAAGGTTCCTACGTGCTGACAATTGCGGGATACAATGCCGGCCCCGGTCGCGCGCGCCAGTGGATCAAGGAGTTCGGCGATCCGCGTGCGCCCAATGCCGACCCCATCGACTGGATTCATCGAATTCCGTTCGAAGAGACGCGCGAGTATGTGCAGAAAGTGCTGTCGAATATGCAGATCTATCGTGCGCGGCTCGGCGGACCAGCCGACGCACTGCGGCTCACGGCTGATTTGCGCCGGGTGGCGATCGCGCCTTCACGCCGCGCGGGCACGCCTGCGGTCACGATCACGCCGGCGGCGAATAATTGATGACCGGAGAACCCCGCATGTCTGCTTCGCCTCCGGCCGCCTGGCTTGATGTTTCGTTCACCAGCCAGGATGGCCTGCGCCTTTATGCCAGACACTATCCGGCGGTTGCTGCATCATCAGGGCGGCGTCCGGTGCTGTGCCTTCCAGGGCTGACGCGCAACTCGCGCGACTTCCACGATGTCGCCCAGGTGCTGTCGACCGACCCGATTGCGTCGCGTGATGTCTACACGCTCGACAGTCGCGGACGCGGGGCCTCCGATCACGACCCGGATTGGAAGCATTATTCCGTGCCGGTGGAAACAACCGACGCGCTGGACTTCCTCACAGCGCGCGACCTGCACGGCGCAGCCGTCATCGGCACCTCGCGCGGTGGCATTCTGGCGATGATGATGGCCGCCGCACGGCCCACCGGCATCGGTGCTGCAATTCTCAACGATGTCGGGCCGATCATCGAACGCAACGGCTTGGCCCGCATCATGGCCTATGTCGGCCGCATTCCCGTTCCAGCTGATTGGGCCGAGGCTGCACGGATGGCGCTCGACATGACGCGCGAGCAGTTCCCGCACCTGACTTCGGCGGATGCCGATGCGCTGGCGCGCCAGTGGTTCAATGACGCAAACGGCAAACCTGTGCCTGCCTACGACGCGGCGATCGCCAAGTCGTTGACGTTGCCCGACGGGCCGATGCCGGCATTGTGGAAACAGTTCGGTGCCTTATCGCATGTACCTGTCCTGGTATTGCGTGGCGGCACTTCGGATCTGCTCACGGAGACGAGCGTTGCGGAGATGGGCCGCCGGCATCCCAATCTGACTGCGCATACCGTGCCCGACGAAGGTCATGCGCCGCTGTTGCGCGATGCGGCAACCCAAGCGGTCATTCAGGCGTTCTTACAACGGACCGACGCGGCAACCGGATAAGCCCATGCATCGATCAGCTCAATCCGTCGTCGCCGACTGTGCGGCAGTGCTCGGTCGCGTCAGAAGCGAAACTCCGCGCGTGCAATGCCTGACCAATACCGTGGCGCAACAGATTACCGCAAATGTGCTGCTCGCCAGCGGCGCCCGCGTTTCGATGGCTAGTCATCCCGACGAAGTCACAGACATGACGGCCAGCGCCCAAGCCCTGCTGATCAATCTGGGCACGCTGGACACCCAGCGCATTGACGCCATCCCCCGATTGCTGGTCGACTTGCGCGTGACGGGCTTGCCGCGCGTACTCGATCCCGTGTTCGTCGAACATTCCAGATTGCGACTTGCCTTGGCGCGCCAAGTGATTGCCGCTGGTCCGCTGATCGTCAAGGGCAATAGCCGGGAGCTGGCCGCGCTGGAGCTGCCGGCGCACGCCACCCGCGTCGAGACCGGAGTGAACGATTGTATCGGCACAGAGCCCGGCAAACGGCTCATCATCACCAACGGCCATCGCTGGATGGCGGAAGTTACGGGCCTTGGCTGCGCGCTGGGCGGATTGATCGCGGCCTGCGCCGCTGTCGACGCCGACCCATTGAAAGCTGCGACGGCCGCGGTTCTGGCGTTTGGTGTGGCTGGTGACATTGCTGGGGCCATGTCACAAGGGCCGGGCAGCTTCGCCGTCAATTTTATCGACGCCCTCGGCCAACTCGACGGTGATGCGATAACGACCCACGCCCGCATCGATCTCAGCTGATCGGCCCATCGGCCCATGGGCCGATCGAACAACCGTTAAAGGGGTTCGAGTAGCAGAGGAACAGGATTACTAGGTAAGGGCTGAAAAGCCATGCCACCTCGGGGCCAAGCGCTTCCGCTGAAGCCTCAAGACCGTACGTCAACGGAACACAACACGAACGGTTCGGCTATGGGCACAACAACAGACATTGAGTCAAATCTCGAATCGTCCTCAGTTCAGCCGATAATTCAGACCGATGCGGACTATGCTGCCGCCAATCGGCAACGACACGCTACCAAGGGTTGGATAAAGAGGGAGGCCTGGAAGGGGCGTCGTATTTGCAGCTAAATTCAGCGAATGGTTGATACTGCCGAGATTGTAATAAAGATATTCGGTTTTCATTGTCCAATGGTCAGTCAGCGCATACTCGAACCCCCCAACCGACGGTTGGGCCTATTCGAGTCGAAGAGCTTGAGCCTCCCCACGTAATTACCGTGCCCGGAAATGCGAAGGTGGGGAAAACGTTCGCCGAACCCGATGAAGAGACGCTACCCACCGCCAATCCACCAGTCACAAAAAGCAATCCTCGATCTGCAAGCACTCGCAAGCCGGCCCGGGCGCGCAGCGTGCTCAACCAGCGAAGGGAGACCTGTTCATTCATTGTCCCTGAAGCGCCGTTTGAAGAAAGCGCGGGCCCAATTTGAAAGCCCCCCAGTGAGGAGGCGGCAGAGCTGACGCTGCCCTTGACGCCCATCGCATCAATGTCGCCCTCAAGACCTACGACGATCCGCGGACCCATTTGCCAGTTGCAACCAACTCCTCCGCCGCCGATCCATCCCCTGCCGTTCGTGTCGCTTTGCAGAGGTATCGTTGTCAGAAGACCGCCGAACGCCGGAGCAGGGGGGATGCTATTGATTGGGTCGGCTGTAGTGTTCGGGTCTCGATACGAACTCCTGCCCGTGTTCCAGGCAGAGCCGCCGTTCGCTCCGATGTAGCAACCCGTCCAACTGTATGCCGCCTCAGAAGTGGGCTCAGCACCCATCGCAGGGGTCGTGAGCAAAGCAACAACCGTCGCGCCAATCATCAGAAGCTTTTTTTGCATCGCGGCATCCCCACGTTCCGAACGATGCATGAGTATAGCCGACACGTAGATCAGGGCCGTGATAGATATGCAACGCTTCCCCAATTTTCCGGCACGCGCGAACTGCCCGTCTCATCAGTCTCCGCTCAGGGTCTAAAGCGTCGCCCGCCGACCGGAACATTGCCTCGATAGGCACGCACGGTCTAGGTCACCGACTCATTAAATCGCATCCAGATGCGAACTGCAGCAAGTTTCACCGACGCCAGGAAGTTGGCGTCGTGTTTGTCATAGCGTGTGGCAATGGCACGATAATGCTTGATTTTGTTGAAGAAGCGCTCGACGA
>JANXWC010000090.1 GCA_025351355.1 Hyphomicrobiaceae bacterium | reverse complement strand
GAGCTTTTCGATGACACCGGATTGGCGCACGACGTTCACAGGGCCGCGGCCGTATTCGTTGTCGCTATACATCAGTACGACCTTCTTGCCGCCCTTGCCTGCTAGATCGCGCAGCGCGATGATCATCTGCTGCTCGTAGGTCGGTCCTGCGATGAAAGTGAACGGATATTTCTGAGGATCGAGCACTTCGCTGGCGAAGGATTCCGAGATGAAGGGAATGCCGTCCTCCTGGATCTGGTCGCGCAGCGCCTTCGATGCGCCGGTGGACCAGCCGTTGATAACGACGGCCTGCTCCTGATCGGCGCAGCGCCGATAGATCTTGAGCTCCTCGTCCAGCTTGTAGCGACCGTCGAGCATCAGCACGCGAATTTTGTTGCCGGCGACGCCGCCTTTCGACTGGTTAAGATATTCGAGATAGTCGCGCGTGCCGTATGTCATGCCGTTCACGAGTGCATCGGGCCCGGTGATCGTGCCCCATGTACAGACGGTGATGTCAGCTTGCGCCTGCGTCGCCAGCGCGATCATTCCGGCGACAGTTGCGCCAATTAGTCGACACTTCATACTTTCCTCCTGTTGAATGCGGGCATCGCAAATGTTCTGGACCTGTCTCGAAGCGGGATGGTCACCGCCGTTCCTGCATTTGATTTCGATCCGCTCCATCGCGAGCGCAGTCGCTGGCCGAGCGAGACAAGTCCGCGCGGCTCGAGCAGAAGGAAAAGAATGATCAGGACGCCGAAGGCCATTTCGCGAAATGCGGAAACGAGATCGGCCGACGGCATGAGCTCTCCGAGGCGCTGAATTGCCTCCGGCAGTAGCGTAACAAAGACGGCACCGATCACAGATCCGGCGAGCGAACCGAGGCCGCCGACGATGATCATCGCAGTCTGGTCGACGGACAGACCGATCTCGAAAGCTTCCGGATTGGCGAACCGTGAGGTAAAGGCGAGCAGGCCGCCACACAGACCAGCGAAGAAACCGCTGACGAGGAACGCCTTCATTTTCGTGCGCGAGACGTCGATCCCCATGCCGCGGGCGACGAGTTCACTCTCGCGAATAACCAGCAACGCGCGACCGACGTCTGTCTGCGCGAGACGCGACAGGAACAGCCAAGACAGGAACAGAAGCACAATCGAGATGACGGCATATTCTTGGTCACTCGCGACCGGACGCCCGAACAGAACGAGCGGTTTCACCACCAAACCTGACACGCCGTTGGTCAGGGGTTGCAAGATCTTGAACAAATAACTGAAGATAAACTGCGCGGCGAGCGTCGAGATCGCGAAATACAACCCGCGTAGCCGCAGCGCCGGCAGGCCGATAAGAGCGCTAGCGAGCGCGCCGCAGAGCCCCGCGCCGAGCAGCGAGAGCGCGCCCCAACCGGCATTGCCGAGATTGCCGGCGGTATAGGCACCGACCCCAATCAGCGCGCCCTGCGCGAAGGTGATCTGACCGCAGAAACCGATCAGCAGGTTGAGCGACATGGCACCGATTGACGATATCGCAACGGCGTAGATCAGATAGGCCCAGAAGCGGTTGGCTTCGTAGCCGACGAGCGCGACGGCGACGGCAAGCGCGGCGGCGATGAGAACAGTGCGTGTCGTCATGATCTCACACTCGCTCCGTACCGCTGCGCCCGAAGATGCCCTGTGGCCGCACGAGCAGCATGAGGACAAGCAGCGCATAGGGAATGACCTGCTGCAGCGCGCCGACCGACTGGATAGTGGTGAAGCGTCGCAGAATGTCCTCAAGCCCCGGTGTCAACATCCCTTCGGTGAAAGCTTCAAGCATCCCGAGTAGGAAGCCGGCGATGAGTGCGCCAATGAGGCTGTCCAGTCCGCCGACGACGATGACGGGAAAGGCAATCAAGCCAATATCGGAGATACCCAGGCTCAATCCGCCAAGCGTCGCCAGCAGGACACCGCCGAGCCCAGCGAGGGCAGCAGATGCCGCCCAAGCGATCGACACCTGATTGCTGACGTGGATACCAATCGCCAGCGCCGCGCGGCTGTTGTCGGCGGCGCACCGTTGCATCAGTCCAATCGACGTGAACCGATAGAAACACAAGAATGCGATGCTGAGCGTCGTCGCGAGCACGAATGCAGCGATGTAGTTGTAGGTGAGGTAGATGCCGGCGACGTCGATTGCCCCGGCCGGAAATATCTGCGGAAAGGCGATCTGGTCCGGGCCCCAGATAGCGAGACAAAACGCGCGTAGAAAGATCAGCAAACCGAGTGTGACCATCATGATCGACACGATCGGTGCCTTCAACATAACTCGCAACGCCAGTCGCTCGGTCAGAACGCCGATACCCGCCATCAGTACCATGCCGAGTAGAACTGCGGCAAATGCTGGTAGGCCGACGCGAAGCAGCGCATACGTGACATAGGCGCCGAGCATTGCATAAGCGCCTTGTGCGAAATTCACGACGCCCGAGCATTTGTAGATCAGCACGATTCCGAGCGCGATCAGGGCGTATACGCTTCCTGTTGCGATGCCTGCGATGGAGAGTTGAAGTGCGAACGTCATGCGTCACCTAGATAGACGCGGCGCACTTCCTGATCGGTCTGCACTTCCGCGGGCGTGCCCTCGAAAATGCGCGAACCGTGCGCCATGACAGTAATGCGATCACAGGTCGCCATGACGACGTCCATCTTATGTTCGACCATGATAACTGAACAGCCAAAGCGATCGCGAACGGAACGAATAACCGCGCCCATGTTCAGGCCCTCCTGATAGGTGAGGCCCGCGACAGGTTCGTCGAGGTAGAGCATCTGCGGCTCGGCTGCGAGCGCACGCGCGAGATCGACGGACTTGCGCTGTCCGTAGGATAGCGTCTGGATCGGGCTGCGTGCGACATCGGCCAGGTTGAGCGGCTTGAGAAGCGACTCGCACAATTCGTCCTCGAACGTGCGCTCTGAACCGAAGAACTGAGCAATGAAACCGCTGCGTCGGCGCGCATGCGCGGCGGCGCCGAGTTTGACGACGTCGAGAACGGTGAGATCGTGCAGCGACACGACACTCTGAAACGTACGGGCAACGCCGAGCCGCAACAGCGCCGCCGGCGAGAGGCCGAGGATTTCCCGGCCACCCCACACGGCCGAGCCAGCGACGGACCGGTTTACGCCTGCGATGCAATTGATAAATGTCGTCTTGCCCGCACCGTTTGGCCCGATCAGGCCGACGATCTCTCGCGCACCAACATCCAAAGACATGTTCGCGACGGCGGTCACGCCACCGAATCGGATTGTGAGATCGCGAACGGCGAGCGTCATTTGATGGTTCCGTCCACCACCGCCAGCAGCGCATCCTTTAAGCGCAGGCCAGGCTTGAAACCTCTAGCGACCGCGATACCGTTGGCATGACTGATGACACCTTGATCCCACATATCCTGGCTGTCGCCGATCCGGCCGGTCTCGTGGCTGATCGTCCCGGCGGCTACGCCACGCGCCTCTAGCATGTCGAGCGCGGCTATGCCGGCGCGATCCTTGCCGACGCCCGCATCATTGAAAAAGACGCTTGCCAGCGGAACCTCTAACGCGAACTCGCCGGAGCTTGAGCCGCCATGAGAAGCCGACACGACATTTGCGCCGCGATCTTCTGATGTAACCTTGGTGATGGAGTCCATCAACACAACACGACCCTTGGGCGTGCTGGCAACAGTCGTCTTCAGCATGTTTATGCTCCGATCTTATATTGCCGCATAAGCCCGTATCAGGCTCGCCAATATGGGGCGTTCTCAACCTGCAACGATCAGGTAATGCGTTTTATACTTGCGGCGATCTCTGCGGGTTCGAACACGCGTTTCCAGTCGTCCCGCATCAGCGTGGGCTTGCCAAAAACAATTGCCTTGTTGCACGCGTCGGAGAACGCGCCTTCGATTTCCTTGAACGTCACAGCGGCGAGAATATTGAGATGTCCAAGCAGGAAATCCCGGGCGGCTTCCTTCGGCACGCCACGTGCGACAACCTCATCCATTGCTTCCCGCATGATGTCGAGCAGTGAGGCGACGACGGTCTCCGAAAGACCGGGCTCGAGCAGCGCCATCTGGTCGACCGTGACGCGATGCGAACGCATCACGGGCGCGTAGATCGTCCGGGCAATCTCCTCCCCGAGTGCGAAAGCGGATTCAGGCCCCTGCATCAAAGCGCTGACGATATGCTGGCGGGCAGCAGTGCCGCCGAAATAGTCGCGCTTGGCGCTTATCTCGGTTTCGTCGTTAAAGATCGGCGGATGGCACGGATGAGTGACGAAATAGGTCAGATCGCTGCGCGCTGGCAGATGGCCCGCGAAGGGTGCCGCCGCGTCAAGTACGATTACCATCGTTCCCGGCTTGAGTTTCGGCGCGATCGTTGCTGCGACCTTACCGATTGCGACATCGGGGACGGCAAGAATAACGGCGTCTACGCCGTCCAACGCCGTACCCTCGTCGACGCAGTCCAGGCCCAGTTCATCTTTCAGACGCTTGCGGCCGAATTCGCTGACCTCGACGCGACGGACGTTGAAACGCGAACTCTTCAAGTTCGCGGAAAGCCGGCAGCCCATCTTACCGCCAGCGCCGAAAAGGGCGATATTTGTCATGTGGAGTTCCACCCAATGTCAGCGCTCTTTGGCTCTGACTTATTATTTTTTCTAGTATCGGGATAATGCCAACGGATACGCGCGGACAGCCGAGAAATTGTCCCCCGGCTGTGAGAAAACTTCAGATCGTGGCAGCTGCCTTGGCGCGTCGCGTGGTCACGCCGAACTCGACCGCACCGCCCTGCGCGCCCGGCTTGCGCAACTCCGCTGTCAGCCAGGCCACCAGTGCCTTTGTGTCCGGCCGCGTGCGCAAATGCGGCGCGACCCACAGCACGAGCTTGTTGGGCCCGGGCACGAAGCCGAACGGCGCGACCAGCTTGCCGGATCGCAGATCGTCGAGAACCAGGATCTTCGGAACCATAGCGACGCCGAGGCTACAAGCCGCGGCCTGGATCTCGAGGTAGAAATGTTCATAGGAACCCGACGCTCGCAAAGTAACAGCATGACCGGACGACTTGATCCAGTCCGCCCAGCCCACCGGGCGCGTCTTGGTCGACAAAAGCACGCACCGTTCCAAGTCAGCTGGCGTTTCGATCTTGTTCGCCGCGAAATACTCCGGTGAACAGACCGGCCCGATCCATTCGTCGATCATTTCCTTGATGATCACGTCCTTGGGCGGTTCAATCATGCTGTTGCGGATTGCAACGCTTATCTCGTCGCGGACGAATTCGATCCGGTCATAATTCATGTTGAACCGCAGTTCGATCTCGGGATGGAGCGCATGAAACGCGCTGATCCGAGGGATCACCCAGGACATCATGATCGTAGACGAGCAGGACAACGTCAGTGGTCCCGGCTGCAATTGCTTGACGCTGGAGGCGATCAGGGCAAAGGCTCTGGACAGTTCCATGGCGAACTTGGCCCCTTCCGGGGTGCCTTCCACCGACCGCGGACCGCGCAGCAACAATGATATGCCGAACAAGTCCTCCAGGCTCTTGACATGCCTGCTGACAGCGCCGTGCGTGACCGACAGTTCGCAGGCTGCGGCGGACATGCTGCAAAGCCGAACGGTTGCCTCAAAGGCGCGCAAGGCGTTGAGTGATGGCCGTTTCTCACTCATGGCGGTCCTCCATCGCCGTGGCCGTGAGTTTTCTCACTGACCGCCGTGAGTTTTTCTCACAAGTCAATAAATAGGGCTCAGCCTGCGACTTGGCAAGTCCCGGCTTGGCCTCCCGACCACGATCAAGCCCCCTTGCCAGATCAAGTTACAGCATGCGTCTGGCGTCGTCGTGAGTGGTGATTGCGCGCCGCCGCGCCGGGCGATCTCGGCCACCTGTGAGATTACCTCCTCACTTTTTACAAGGCCGACGTTTCCACGTCGTAGGCCTCCAGATTGGTCGAACCCGTGTCGGTCGGCGCGATATCGAGCCTAGTGGCCGGGTCCTTGGCCATTGCAGCATGAAGCCGATCCGGCTCGCGGGATCCTCATGATTGGAGAAGACGCCGCGGGCGGCAGGATCAGACCGTCGCATTCCGCGCGCACTTGGCGAATGAGTTCGGCGTTCTGCTCAAACGTGTGCCAGAAACGATATCTCCTCAATATTTCCGCCCGGTGCAGATTTCAGCGCCTTCGGGACCGATTTCCTCGTAGTGAAGGTCGCCGGCGGGTACTGAGAAGATCTGCCTGCGATCAAAAAGCAAAGGCCACGTTGTTCTGGACGACTGTGAACACGCCACCGAGTACCAGCCCTTTCACCGCGTAGTGATGCCCGTGCTCACCGTTCGCAGGGCGGGTTGGCAGGGACTTCGTTTCAATCTCGACGTATCCATGGCCCCAAGTGCCGCTTCGAATTCCGGATTGGAGATCATCTGAGCGTTCGTCCCAGAATGGTGTGATTGATCATGGCGGCTTATCCCGTTCGCATCGAAGCGCTAGAGTAAATCCAGGTCGCGACGCTTTCATCCGACTATCGTGTCGGCTAACATGCTAAGTCACACTGTAGTACAGCAGCCAACCGGTCCCGATGCAATGCCCGATCTGTTCTCCCCGTTCACGCTCAAGGGCGTGACCTTGCGCAATCGCATCGCGATGTCACCAATGACGATGTACCGGTCGGTCGATGGCAAAATGACCGACTTCCACGTCATGTTGATGGGCTCGCGGGCGGCCGGCGGCTTCGGCCTCGTATTCCCCGAGCAGATTGCGATTCAGCCGGATGGCCGCACAAGCACTGGATGCGCCGGCATCTGGGACGACGCGCAGAAAGATAGCCTGAGCAGAGTGTCCAGCATCATCAAGGATATGGGCGCCGTCCCCGCCATCCAACTCGGCCACACCGGCAGGCGCGGCAGCGAAAAGAAGCCGTGGCACGGCAAGTCGCAGCTGCCCGCAAGTGACCCGGATGGCTGGCAGGTGCGCGGCCCATCACCGATCCCCCACGGCCGCCGTTACACCCTGCCCGTCCAGGAGCTGAGTATCATTGAAATCAAAGAGATCCATCATGCCTACGCCAGTGCGGCACGCCGCGCCCACGAGTGTGGGTTCGAGTGGCTGGAGGTGCATTTTGCGCATGGCTATCTCGGCGCGAGCTTCTTCTCGCCGCTGGGTAACCAACGGGCAGACGCTTATGGGGGGAGCCGCGAGAAGCGGTTGCGATTCCATCGTGAGGCACTGGATGCTGTCAGAGCCGTGTGGCCAGCCCATCTGCCACTGACCATGCGACTTGGCTCAGATGACTTCAACGAGCACGGCATCCAGTTCGACGATGCCGTCTGGGCGATCGGCGAACTCAAGCAGCACGGTCTCGATTTCGCCGACATCAGCCTCGGCATGAACACCGACGATATGAAGGACGTGCCCTTCGATCAGGTCGGGTTCATGGTGGACCGCGCGGCCCGCGTGCGTCAGGTGGTTAGGCTGCCCGTTGGAGTGAGTTGGAACCTCGGTCTCCCAGCCGTCGCGGATAGAATTATCCGGCAAGAACTCGTGGACGTCGTCTTTCTCGGCCGCCCAGCGTTATGGATCAGGAGCCGCCCGGGACCCGAGGGTTCGCTCGGCTGGCCGGCGGTCGAACGTCCGGTCAAAAATTGATTTCGAGCATTCATCCTTACCACCTCCTCGACACGGCGCTCATGGCCATGTCTGCAAGTCAGAGAGGCTGTGTGAAAACTACGCGAGATTGAGCAAATCATGTTATGTGCCTCGCATCCTGAGCGGGGGTTTGCATGAAGCGCTTCATCGAGGGTTTGGATCGGGGTCAGACTTCTCTTTTGCCCGAATGCGTCGATGACTATGTCGATGACGAAAATCCGGTTCGTGCGATCGATGCGTTCATCGACATGCTGGATTTGGCGTTGCTCAATTTCGATGTCGAACCAAAGGCAACCGGCCGACCAGGATATCACCCGGCAACGATGCTGAAGCTGTATTTGTACGGCTATCTCAATCAAGTTCAGTCATCACGCCGGTTGGAGCGCGAGTGCGCACGCAACCTCGAACTCATCTGGTTGACGGGCAGCCTCAAGCCGGATTTCAAAACGATTGCCGACTTCCGCCGAGACAATGGTTCGGCTATCCGAGAAGTTTGCAAACAGTTTGTCGCCCTCTGTCGCGACATTGACCTTCTGGACGCGAGCATCGTCGCGATCGACGGCAGCAAGTTCAAAGCCGTCAATGCCAAGGCAAAAAGTTTTACGCGCGAGAAGCTGCGGCGGAGACTGGCTGAGATCGATGAAGCAATCACCCGTTATCTGGGCGAACTCGATCGTGCCGACGAAGTCATGGAAAAGACCGGCATGGTGATGCCCGAAGCGCGGATTTCTCGCGTCAAAAAGAAGCTTGCCCATTTCAAGAAAGAAGCCGCCAATCTGCGAGCCGTCGAGCAGCGAATGGACACGACGGGAGAGACGCAGGTTTCACTGACCGATCCTGACTCCCGCGCAATGGCGACGACCAGCAAGCAGCCACGCGTTGTCGGCTACAATGTGCAGTGCGTCGTCGAAACGAAGCATCATCTACTTGTCGCCCACGAGGTGACGAACCACGGTTACGACCGAGACGCCTTATCGATGATGGCCCATGCCGCGAAAGATGTCATGGCAAGTGACGCGATCGAGGCCATCGCCGACAAGGGTTATTACAAGGGCGAGGAGATCGTCGCCTGCGAGTTGGACGGTATCGCCGTTACCGTATCGAAGCCTCATACTTCCAATGCTGCCGCTGTCGGCCGATTCGACAAAGCCGATTTCATTTATCATGCCGATAAGGACGCCTACGTGTGCCCAGCCGGCGAATGGCTCACCTATCACTACACTAATGAGGAAGACGGCAGGACACTGCGTAATTATTGGACGAACGTTTGCGGCCAGTGCCCGGTTAAAGCCAAGTGCACGACGGGGAAGGAGCGCCGCGTTAAGCGATGGGAACATGAGGAAATTCTCGACCGCGTCCAGAAGCGGCTTGACGACGATCCTGCCAAGATCCCTTTACGGAGCAAAACGATCGAGCACACCTTCGGTACCCTCAAAGCCTGGATGGGCGCGACCCACTTCAAGATGAAAACTATGAAGCACGTGGCAACCGAAATGGCGTTGCACGTGCTCGCCTACAACATGATGCGCGTTATCGCTATCATCGGCGTTCCGCGCCTGCTTGAAGCGATAAAGGGGTGAACGCACGCCCTTTTGAACGCATATAGGGCTTCAAAGAAGCATTGGCGAAGCATACTGGGGCTCCCTGAGAACCCAAGAAAACGAAATCGAGAAAACGTCGTCCGCATTGCCGCCCTTCGTGCCGCTGTTCTCTTCGACCGAGGTTCTCACACAGCCTCCAGAGGTAGCGCCCATTCAGGCGTCAACGCAAAAGCACCTGAGTTACCGCGTCAGAAGGTTGTGCGCAGCGGCCGGAAGAAGTTGCGGATGTCGACGGCCAAAGCGTCAGGCTGCTCCATGGCCGCGAAATGGCCGCCCTTCGGCATGACGGTCCACTGCCGGATATCGGTGTAGGTTTTCTCGGCGATTGAACGCGGCGGGCGGCGGATTTCCCGAGGAAAGGCGGCATAGCCGGTTGGGACGTCCACCGTCTGACCATCGGGGATCGGCCAAGGCCCATGCAGGCGGTCGTAGTATGGCCAGAACGACGACCCGATGGCCCCCGTGAACCAGTAGAGCGAGATGTTAGCAAGCAGGTGGTCGCGGCCGACCGCGGTTTCGAAATTGCCAGCGTGATCGGTCCAGGCGTGAAATTTTTCAGCGATCCAGGCGGCGAGGCCGGCAGGAGAGTCCGTCAGACCGAAGGCCAACGTCTGGGGGCGCGTACCTTGAATCTGGATGTACCCCGTCTCCTCCTTCGTCCAGAACTTGATTTCGTCGAGGTAGCGCTGCTCGTCTGGTGTCGGTTTGGCGGGCAATGGCTGATCCGGGCGGATCGAGAGCATATTGAGATGAATGCCGGCGAGCTTGCCGGGGTGCCGCACGCCAAGCGATGAACACGTGAAGGCGCCCCAATCGCCACCCTGGGCCGCGAACTTGCTGTAACCCAACACGTAGACCATCAAATCAGCAAAGCAGTCGGCGATGGCCGGGATGCCGAAGCGTTTCTGGTTCGGCCGGAAGGACAGTCCGTAGCCAGGCAGTGACGGCGCGATCACCGTAAATGAATCCTCAGCCCTGCCGCCAAACTGCGCCGGGTCGATCAGTCGAGGAATGATGTCGAGGAACTCAAACACGGAGCCCGGCCAGCCGTGCAACAAGAGCAATGGTTTTGGATTGGGTCCCTTGCCGGGCACATGCAAGTAATGCAGGTCGATGCCGTGCAATGCGACCTTGAATTGGGGAAACGCGTTGAGGCGGGCCTCAGAGAGCCGCCAGTCGAAGATGGTGCGCCAGTGGTCGATGAGGCCGCGGATATAGCCGACATCGGCGCCGTATGCCCAAGGCGCATCAGGCGCTTGATCGGGCAGGCGCGTCCTTTCGAGGCGCGCGCGCAGGTCGGCAATCTCCGCATCGGGGACATGAAGGGTGAAGGGTTGCGGGGTGTCGGCCACTGGCGATTCTCCTTTGCGTTCGCGTCAGCCTATCTGCCCGCTATGGGTGAAGCAAATCGACAAGTTTGACCATCACGTTCGACCCAGCGTCACCGCGAACTCTGCACGGGGGAAATGCACGAGCGTACCTCTGACCCGGTCATCCTGCCGCGCGATAGCCCTGTGTTGGGCAGCGAGCGAAACGATCGTGCCGTTCACCGCTGCCTCGCGGTAGCCATCTGGCATGATCGTCACGCGATCGCCGGGCCTTCGGTCTTTGGGGTCGTCCAGATCAACTTTGATCGACGTTTATGACGTCACAGCCGTAGTGAGGGCCAGCGCGTCGTTTTCCGAGAACACCGCGCGATCGCCTTACCCGATATCCCGCATGCGATGCTCCCATGCCAGAGTGCATGTGTGCTTTACGAGCTGCTCCACTGCATACACCGACTGATGTAATATCTATGTTTACTTCGCCACCATCGCAGAGATTGGGGACCGACAATGGACCAGAGTACATTCGAAGAAAAGTTGGCAGCCGAGGGCTATAGTCACATCGAAACCAAAACGCTCGACCCGAGACCGGCCAATTCAGAGCACGCGCATGATTATGACATCCGCGGACTCGTCATCGATGGCGTCTTCACCGTTTGGACTGACAATCAGCCTGTTCGCTACCAGCCATGCACAAGTAGCCGGCGGCTGCCGAGCTTTCCAACCCCGACAGCACGATCGCACTTTATGCTCGTCCGACTCGCCCCGGCGAGACGCCGGTCGAACAGGACAGTGAGCCGTCGAATGCGAGCAAGTTGCAGAAGTAGAGTATTGAATCTGTTGTAAGATGTGTTGTGGGTTTGGGCGCTGCCGCTCAAGGTCATCCTGGTGGTGCCCAATGGTCCGCTTTCAGTTTTACGCTGCCGGAGGCCATGCGCGATGAGATCAGAAATGAGCCATGGCTGCCTTTGGTGCGGTCACTCGAAGCACGGCGACCAGCGCATCACCTAAGCGTTGCCCCTGAGCTCGGCATCGATGCGCGCTACCGCAGCGATTGCTTCCCGCAACGAAGCGGCATAGACGGTCTCATTGTCGCTAAGGCGCGATGTAGGCCCGGCTACGCCGATGCCGTAGATCTCCTCGCCGATGCGCTGAGCAATCGAAATTCCCGTCACGTCGTCCACGGTTTCCCCGCGCACGACGAAATATCCGCGTTCGCGGCCGGCGATGACATCTGCCTTGAATGCATCGCGATCAGTGATCGTAAGATCCGTCACGCGGCTGAGCTTGAGTTTTTCGATCGCTCGATCAAGCTCGGCATCCGAGACGAGCCCAAGTGTCGACTTGCCAATCGCACTGGAGTGCGCCGGAGCCATGTCGCCGGGCGCTGCCGTGAACCGCACTGTGTGCGTACCTTCGATGACGTCGAGGTAGATGACCTTGTCGCCCTGCATCTTGCCCACGATCACCGTCTCACCGGTTGCCTTGGCGAGGCGCGCAAGAATTGGCGAAAGTTTCTCGAAGACTGGATCACGGCGCGCAATCGACTGGGCGATCGCTGCCAGCCGCTTGGTTGGATAGATGCGCTTGGGTTGCTCCAGATAATACAGATAGCCGCGGGCGTGCAGCGTGCGTGCCAGCGCATGGCAACTCGACATTGGCACCCCGATGCGCTGCGCGAGATCGGTCAGCGTCAGTGGTGCCCGCGCCGTTGCGAAGGCCTCGAACAAGTCGAGTGCTCGGGCAGCACCCTTGACGGGATCGCTCCCATTCGACCTTTCATCGTCGCCCTTCACATCAAAGTTCGCCATCGATCATCCTTCGCTCAGAAAATGGGCTACAAGCGCCTTTTTGGCGCCACCAAGGGGCATTGCCAATCCTAATTTATTCTACTATTGGAATTAACATTCAGCTCGTTGAATTATTTAAGCTGATGAGATCGCCTCCGCAACTGCGGGCAGGGGATGCTCACGATGTGCATCCCGTTCAGACGAGAGGGTTTTATGACGCACGTAGCCAGCGGTGCCCCCCAATTTCCCGTCGCACAGTCCAACAGCCTTACAGCCGAGGAACGCAAGGTTATTGTAGCCTCCTCCCTCGGCACGGTGTTCGAATGGTACGACTTCATCCTATTCGGCTCCCTGGCCGGCATCATTGGGCAACAGTTCTTCTCCAAGGCCGATCCCACGACTGGTTTCATCTTTGCGCTGCTGGCCTTCTCGGCGGGCGTCATCGTTAGACCGATCGGTGCGCTGGTGTTCGGACGTGTGGGCGACCGAATCGGACGCAAGTATACGTTTCTTGCCACCATCATGATCATGGGCCTCGCAACGTTCGTGGTTGGTATCCTTCCCAACTACGATGCAATCGGCATAACGGCGCCGATCATCCTGATCGGATTGCGCCTGCTGCAAGGATTGGCAGTGGGTGGCGAGTATGGTGGCGCGGTCGTTTACGTGGCGGAGCACGCGCCGGCAAAGAAACGCGGCGCATTTACATCCTGGATCCAGACCACCGGCACCGTCGGCTTCCTACTGTCGCTGAGCGTGGTTCTCGTCACCCGCCTAACTCTCGGCGAACCTGCCTTCGTGGCGTGGGGGTGGCGCATTCCGTTCCTTCTGTCCATCGTGCTTCTGGGCATCTCTGTGTGGATCCGGCTGTCGCTTGAAGAGTCGCCGGTCTTTGCAAAGATGAAGTCGGAAGGCAAACTCTCAAAGGCGCCTTTGTCCGAGGCCTTCGGACGCTGGACAAACATCAAGATTGCGCTCAGCGCGCTGTTCGGGCTGGTCGCGGGTTTCGGTGTGGTCTGGTACACGGCGCAGTTCTACACACTTTTGTTCCTGACGCAGACGCTCAAAGTCGATGGACCCACTGCCAACATCATGGTGCTGATCGCACTGCTTGCCGCCACTCCGTTCTTCGTTTTCTTCGGCACATTGTCTGATCGCATCGGCCGTAAGAAAATCGTGCTGACCGGTATTCTGCTGGCGGGTCTGGCCTTCTTTCCGACGTTCAAAGCGATCACGCACTATGCCAACCCCGCACTTGAAAAAGCGCTGGCCGACTCGCCCGTCGTGCTTGTCGCCGATCCGGCGGATTGCCACCTCCAGTTTAATCTCACGGGTACATCGAAGTTCTTGTCCTCCTGCGACATCGCCAAAGCGAAACTGGTTTCTTCTTCGGTGAATTACTCAAGCGAGGTTGCGCCGACCGGCAGCGTTGCTGCCATCCGCGTCGGTAGCCAGACAATCACGTCCTATGATGGCACCGGGCTCGACAAGGAGACCTTTGGTGCTAAGGAAAAAGCATTCGTCGGTGGCATCACGACCGCCATCAAGTCAGCCGGATATCCGACAGCTGCCGATCCCGCGCAGGTCAACAAGCCGATGGTGACACTCCTCGTGTTCGTATTGGTGTTCCTGCTGGCGATGGCTTATGGCCCGGTCGCGGCGCTGCTGGTGGAGCTCTTTCCCACGCGTATCCGCTACAGCGGCCTTTCGCTCCCCTACCACATCGGTACGGGCTGGTTCGGTGGCCTAACCCCTACCATCGCCTTCGCCATGGTGGCTTACCAGGGTGACATCTACTACGGCCTCTGGTTCCCGGTGATCGTCTCCCTCGTGACAGCCGCGATTGGTTTCGTAGTGATCCGCGAAACCAAGGACGTCGACATCACCAGCTAACGCATCACTTTCCAATTTGAAGGAAATCACATGTCGCAAGACAACAAGCTCATGGTCCATCCGATTGAGGTCGAGACCATCATGTCCAGCTGGGTTACCGCCAAAGTCATGGCGGATCCCAAGCGCAATGGTTGCAACGAAATGAGCGCGGTTTCGCTCTATTTCGAACCCGGTAAGGGGCATGCACGCCACAACCACCCGCTCTCGGAGCAGATCATCTTCGTCGTATCGGGCGAGGGCGAAATGATGATCGAGAATGAAAAAGGCGAGCCAATCACCCGCAAGATCAGTGCCGGCAGTACCGTGACAATCCCCAAGGGCGCGTATCACTCCACTTTCAATACGGGATGGGAACCGATCCGCATTCTCGCGATCTACTCCCCGCCGGGACCGGAGGCGGCCATGCGCGAGGCAACGGAGTTCGAGGTGCTACCGGCCGGCCGCGTGCCGCAACGCGGCTGAATAACAGTGGCTATGGTCCGGGGGCGTGCCTAGGCCTCCACGCTGCAGCTCGGAGCTGCACCGGCGGAGGCCTCTCAGTTTATGCCAAATCAAAGAATGGACCGCGCGCCAGCAACGCAAAGTTGATGGCGGGTTGAAGGAAATTGCGCGACTGATCGGGGATCGTGAATTCGCCGTGGGCAACACCTTCGGATTGGGTGACGTGGCTGCGGCAACGGTTGTCGGCTACATCAGCGTCCGCTGGCCGCAAATGAACTGGCGCGAATTGTACTCCAGCCTTGCAGCCTACAGTGATCGAATGGAAATGCGCCCGTCGCTGCGAAAGTCGAGGCCGGTTTCCCAGACGATCTCCGACAAGGTGGTGTGAGCTTTGGCTTTCTAATCCATCCGGCTCAGTCGTCGCGCCCCTATAGCACTTCAGATGTCGACTTTAGGCAGCGGGACGAAATCAAGCACAACAAGATCGAACTGCCCACCGCGTCATGGCTGGCCACCTCTACCAAGTGCTGTGCTTCGTGCCAGGTGTCGACACGGTCGAGACGATATGCAGCAGATGTCTGACCTTGGACCCGTCGAGCCGATCCAGGGTTCAGTGTGAGGTCAACGTCCTGTAGAACAACCCGATCAGTGATGCAAAAAGCCCGATCTTTATCTCAAATGCATTTTCTGGAATGCCCCGCCGAACGGAGCATTCCATGACCCTCGATGCGAAAAGCCTTACAGCGCTGGCTTCTCTGTTTGCCCGCGCTGACATTATTTGGCACCTTGCAACCGCCAGCGAACACCGTGAGCAGATTGAACTATTCCATATTCAGATTATAGCAGAGACTTTGGTTCCCGCAGGCTGCGAACTTCGCTCGCTCGGCGAGCAACGACGTGATTTTCTTGCTGCTCATATCGCAGGCCATGCGATGAGTGAGCATTTAAATTGCGACGACGGCGTGATGACCGACGAGATGGAGGCTTTCTGGAATAGCGTCGCGAACCGCATCCTTCACCTCACTGGAACTCGGTGGGACGAGCTTTTCCGCGAAGCGGAGAAGCACAGGAAGAGAGCTGACAAAGCTCGCTTACACTAGGTCATAGACTCATTAAACCGCATCCAAATTCGGATTGCAGCAAGTTTCACTGATGCCAGGATTTTGGCGTCGTGCTTGTCGAAGCGGGTGTCGACTGCGCGATAGTGCTTGAACTTGTTGAAGAACCGTTCGACGCGGTTGCACATCTTGTAGGTCCGTGGATTGAAGGCGGGTGGGTCAGTGCGATGGTCCAGTGGACGAGTATTGACTGTGGCGCCTTGGGCCGCAATCTTTGCCCTGAGTGCGTCGCTGTCGTAGCCACGATCCGCCAGCAGGACGCACTTGCGCGGCAGCGCGCCGAGCAGGTCCTCGCCGCTCTTGCCGGCGTGGGCTTGGCCTTCCGTTAACTTGAGCGCGATCGGGAGCCCGTTCGCATCGACGACGGCGTGGATTTTGGTCGTAAGCCCGCCGCGGGAACGTCCCATGCAACGACTACGGTCGCTTTTTTTCGCCGTTGGCGGCATGCTGGTGAACGCGCACGACCGAACTATCGATCATCTGGATCTTGCCGTTGTAAGCCTCGGGGAGGAATTGCAGAAGTCGATCCCAAACCCCAGGCTTGCGCCAGCGCACGAAGCGATTGTAGCAGGTCGTGTAGGGGCCATAGCGTTCGAGAATATCGGCCCACGGCGCTCCGGATCGCAACCGCCAGAAGATGCCGTTCAAAACGCGCAGATCATCCACCCGCCTCACGCCACGCGATTTGTTCGGCAACAGCGGCGCAATGATTTTCCACTCGGCGTCTGAGAGTTCGTAGCGTGTCATGTGACCCTCCCTCGTTTGGGAGTTTGAATCACTGTTCGTCGATTTTTGGAACCCCGTTTATGAGTTTATGACTTAGTGGCATGCATCGGTTAATTTGACTCATATGCAATCGCTGCGAACACTGCTTCATGCCTTGTCGGGTTCAACCGACAGGGCAGGCCGATCATGTCAGCTAAGAAATTAATTGTCGAACTCGACGGCCAAGAGCGCGCACGACTGGACGCCTTGATCTCCAAAGGCAAATCGCCGGCCAAGATGATCCTCAAGGCGCGCATTCTGCTGAAGGCGGATCAAGCCGAAGGCGGTCCGGGTTGGCTGGATGCGCAGATCCTCGAAGCGCTGAATACGAACCTGACCATGGTGTCACGTGTGCGCGAGACATTCGTGACCAAGGGGCTCGACGCGGTACTCACGCGCAAGAAGCGCGAAACACCGCCCGTTCCGGCGATTTTCGATGGCGAAGCCCAAGCCAAGTTGACCGCGCTGGCCTGCTCCGAGCCGCCGCCCGGTCGCGCGCGCTGGACCATCCGTCTGCTCGCGGAGCACGTCGTCGAACGAAAAATCGTCGCGACGGCGCATTTCAATACGGTTGGCCGTGCGCTAAAAAAACGAACTCAAACCGCACCTGACCGATTACTGGGTGATCCCGCCGAAAGCCAACGCCGCCTTCGTCGCGGCGATGGAAGACGTGCTGGACGTCTACACGCGGCCGCACGATCCGGCGCGGCCGCTGGTTTGTCTGGATGAAACCTCCAAGCAACTCGTCGCCGAAACACGCATACCCGTACCGATGCAGCCGGGCCAGCCGGCACGTCACGACTACGAGTACAAACGCAATGGAACGGCCAACATTTTCATGCTGTTCGCGCCGCTGGAAGGTTGGCGTCATGCCGAGGTCACGGAGCGGCGCACGGCCATCGATTATGCGAAGATTCTGCGTGATCTGGCCGACATCCACTTCGTTGGTGCCGAAAAGATCGTGCTGGTGCAGGACAACTTGAATACGCACACGCCGGCGTCACTGTATGAAGCGTTCGAGCCGGCCGAGGCGCGCCGGATCATTGAGCGGTTCGAGTGGCACTACACGCCCAAGCACGGCAGCTGGCTCAATCTGGCCGAGTCTGAACTGGCCGTTCTCTCCGGCCAGTTCCTCGACCGACGTATCCCCGATGCCGCCACACTCATAAACCAGGCGGGTGCATGGAGCAGGCATCGCAATACCCACAACGCCAAAGCCAATTGGCACTTCACGACCGCCGACGCCCGTGTGAAGCTGAAGAGCCTGTACCCGGCACTTTAGGAGATTCAGGCCACTAGTCGAACTTTGTGAAGCTACGGCTTCATTCGCATTGGTCTCGGCGCGGAAGCTGCTAGATGGTTCACATGCCGAGATACGCCTTTGCGACTTCGGGGTTATCAGTGATCTCATTTGCCGACCCGTGCAGCGTAATGTGACCACTGTCAAGAACATAGGCGTAGTCGGCAATTTCAAGAGCCGCCTGCGCATTCTGTTCTACGAGCAAGATAGTGCGGCCCTCGCGCTTGAGATCGGCGATAATTCGAAAAATTTCCTCGACGAACAGCGGTGCCAGGCCCATGGACGGCTCATCAAGCAGCAGCAGTTTCGGATTGGCCATCAGCGCACGACCCATAGCGAGCATTTGTTGTTCGCCGCCGGACAAGAGGCCGGCCGATTGCGTTAGGCGCTCGCCGAGCCGCGGAAAACGCGACAACACGGCATCGCGGCGCTTGGAGAGCGCGGCGGAATCCCTTTCGAGATAAGCGCCCATTGCAAGATTCTCGGCGATGGTCATTTCCGCAAAGACCTGACGACCTTCCGGTGCCTGTACGATACCGAGGCGCGCAATCCTGTGGGCTGCCATACCCCCAAGTTCCAGACCGGCGAACAGGATCGACCCGCCACGCGGCCTGATAAGTCCGGATAGTCCGCGCAGGATAGTTGTCTTTCCCGCTCCATTGGCGCCGATGAGCGTGACCACGCCACCTGCAAATACGTCAAAATTAATACCTTTGACGGCATCGGTGCGGTCGTAACCGAGAGTGAGGCCACGCACAGAGAGCAAGGATGCGCGTTTATCTTCCGTGCTGGATTCTTGCACGCTCATGCTTTAACCTCTAGACCACGCGCAACCTTGGTTCCAAGATAGGCTTCGATTACAGTCGGGGTTGTTCGCACATCAAGCGGCGCGCCTTCCGCGATCTTCGCGCCGAAATTCAGCACGGTAATGCGGTCGCAGAGCTTCATCACAAAATGCATATCATGCTCTACAAGCAGCAGCGTCAGACCGCGCGCGCGAAGTTTTTTTATGAGATCAATGAGACCCAATTTTTCGGACGGGTTCATACCGGCTGCGGGTTCGTCGAGCATCAGTAGTTTTGGATCGCTCGCCAACGCCCGCGCAATTTCTAGACGACGCTGATCGCCATAAGCGAGATCGCCGCCGGGCCGCTCCGCCTGATCGGCAAGCCCGACGAGTGACAGGATTTCCCGCGCCCATTTTATGGCCTGTTTTTCCTGCGCCCGAAATGCTGGCAGCCGGCACAGGATTGCGCCCAGACTTTCAGCCGTACCCAGATGCGCGCCGGCCATGACGTTTTCAAGTGCGCTCATCTCCCGAAACATGCGAATATTCTGAAACGTGCGGGCTAAGCCGCGTGCCGTGCGCGCATAGGTCGGCAGCCCGTCGAGCGTCGCGCCGCCTAGACGAACAGTACCAGACGACGGCGCCGTCATGCCGGAGATGAGATTGAATGCCGTCGTCTTGCCGGCGCCATTCGGTCCGATCAGTCCATGGACGGATCCTTTGGTCACCGAGAACGTGACGCCGGACAGCGCGATGAGGCCGCCAAAGCGCACCGTCAGTTCTGCAACCTCGAGCAGAGCGTCGCTCATTTGCGCGCTCCAATGCGGCTGATCCGCCAAGGTAGCAGTCCGCCCGGCAGGTAGATGACGACGCAGACGATGATAAGGCCGTTGATGACGAGCCGATAATCATGCAGTGGCCGCAGCGCCTCTGGGAGTGCCGTTAGGACGAGCGCGCCGATTACCGGTCCGAAAGGCGAGCCGATACCGCCAAGCAATGCAAAACTTAGGATCGTCACGGCCGCGTCGAATCCGTATTCGTTCGGCCCGATGAAGGACGAGACATGCGCATTGAATGCTCCAGCGACGCCGGCGATCGCTGCCGAAACGACGAGCGCGCCAAGCTTGTAGGCCGGCAAATTGACACCCATCACTCCTGCCGCAGCCTCGTCGGCGCGGATTGCTTCCATGGCGCGACCGACGCGCGACCGGCAAATCGCAACAAATCCCGCAAGTGCTATAGTAAGCGCGCCGAAAATCCAGATGAAGCCCGCCAGCTCAGGGATGCCGTTGAGGCCAAGTGCGCCACCGGCATAGTCCCAATTGAGAAAGAAAATCCGCAAGACTTCGCCGAGCCCGATCGTGGCAATGGCGAGATAAACTCCCGACAAACGCAGTGTCGGCGCACCAATCACGAAAGCGAGCAGTGACGGCGCGGCCGCCGCCACGACGAGCGCAACAGGAAACGGCACGCCGAACTTGAGCGTCAGTAGTGCCGAAGAATAGGCACCCACGCCCATGAAGGCCGCTTGTCCAAGCGATAATTGCCCGACTGCGAGCACGACGTACATCGACAGCGCCAGCAACGAATTGACGCCGAGCGCATAGATCAGGCTCTGATAGGTGAACAGAAAATTGTCGAGTGTGTGCATCATCACGCGCGCTTTGCCACGACGCGGCCGAACAGGCCGACTGGGCGGAACCATAGGGTCAGAACGAGAAGTAGGAAGCCAACGGCATCCTTTATCGAGGAGGCAACATAGCCTGCCGTCAACGTCTCAAGGATACCGAGGAGGAAGCCCGCCAGCACGGCACCTCGTATATCGCCCAAGCCGCCGAGGATAATGACCGCAAAGCCCTTCAGCATCATCATCTCGCCCATGTACGGTTGGATCGCGTTGTAGTTGAGACCGATCAACACGCCAGCCGCGCCGCCGAGCGCGCCGGAAATGAAGGACACAATACGCACGATACCCCCGGCGTTGACCCCCATGAGCTGCGCTGCGTCGCCGTTCTCGGCGATTGCGCGAATGGCGAGGCCAAGCTTCGTTCGCTGAAGCAGATACGCAAGACCTCCGACAATGATGGCGACCGTGACCACGATCAGAATCTGCGACAGCGTAATACGCAGGCCCTCGATCTCAAAGGCGCCACCGTTGAACACGGCAGGCGGGAAGCGCCGAATGTCGGTGGTGAAGCACGCCGTCATCAGCGAATAGAGGAGTAGCGTGGCACCAAGCGTCACCATCAGCGATGACAGTTCCGGTGCCTTGGCGCGGCGTAGCGGCCCGAGCAGAAGATCGTCGATGATGACCGCTACGATGCCAGTGATGACAGCCGCAAACGGGAGGGCGACGAAAATTGGCATGTGCAAATATTGGGTTGCATACAGCGCGACGAACGCGCCGGTCGAGAAATAGAAGCCATAGGTGAGATTGATGACACCGAGCACTCCGAACATCAGCGTAAAGCCGAGAGCAAACAGCGCATAGACGGCGCCGGAGAGAAGTCCGTTGAGGAGCTGTTGCACGAGCATGGTGAGCCTTCGGCGTGCGCGGTGTCCGCAGCTACATTGATGCCTGAGAAAGTGGGCAAATAGAATTAGTCCGGCGGCGTCCAGGAAACCGGAACCACACTTCCCTGGAAATGACGACTTAGATAAAAGGTGTTATTGCGGCGAGATTACGCGGAAGCCGATTTACCTCGATCTCCGCGCAGCCAGCAAATGGCGGACTAATCGATCAGGGAAGAAGGCCGAACCTCCCGTCCTTCATCTCGATAACGACCACCCCTGTCGTATCTGCCGGATCACGGTCGGCAGTGAACGCGAATGAGCCAAGCACGCCAGTGCGCTTCACCTTGCCCAACGCATCCTTGATCTTTTCCGGATCGGCCGCGCCTGCCGCTTTGATCGCGTCGGCAACGATGAAGAGTGTGTCATAGGCTTGGGCCGCGAACTGGTCGGGATCGGCACCGTATTTTGCTTTGTAGGTTGTCACAAATCTCTGGTTGGCCGGATCGGGTTTGCCGATAAACCAAGGTGAACCGACGATCGTACCATCGGCAGCATCACCAGCGATCTCGCCAATCTTTGGCGCGTTGAGACCATTGCCGCCGATGACGCGCACTTTTGCGGGGAAGCCAAGCGCCTTCTTGGCGAGTAGGATGCCGGAGCCAGCCTCAACCAACGCCGACACGACAATGGCGTCGGGGTTCAGAGCCTTAATCTTGGTAAGCTGCGCGGAAAAATCTGTGTCCTTGCCGCCGAACGTCTCGGTTGCCACCGTCTCAATGCCGAGCTTTTCAAGCGCGGCCTTCATCACATCGTAGCCGGACTTGGTGAAGGCATCATCGTTGCCATACATGACCGCAACTTTCTTCACACCCAGTTTATCGCGCGCCGTCTTGAGCGTGACCGGCACCACGTCGGCTTCCGGGAGAGAGGTGCGGAACACGTACGGTCCGATAGCCGTGATGCCGTTGGCTGTGGTCGACGTGCCGACGATCGGAATCTTGCGCTGGTTGGCGACCGGGCCAGCCGCAAACATTTCGTTTGAAAGTGTGGGGCCCAGGATTAGGGGAACGTTCTTTGTGCCGATCAGATTGCGAACCGCATTGATAGCCTGATCCTTGTTGCCCGCGGTATCTTCGTACGCAATGGAAAGCGGAGCGCCGAGCACGCCGCCAGCTTTGTTAACCTCTTCAAGCGCGAGGTCGAAGCCGTTCTTGATTGCCAGTCCATATTTATTATTGGGCCCCGTCAGGATTTCGACGGCGCCGATTGTGACGGGATCGGCTGCCAGGCCGGGCGCTGCAAACGAGAGGGCGCCGAAAGCAGCGGCGGTGAGAAGGTTAAACTGACGTCTGGCGATCATGAACGTTTCCCCTTGGATCTGATATTTCTTGGATCTGGGCTCACCCTACGAGCCCATGCCGACACGCTAGCGCCAGCCCTAGATAGGGTACGCCTTAGCACCGGGAAGGGCGCCCACACAAGCACAGGCATTGGTCGACGGATATGCCGATGTGCCGGCTGACGGTGCGTCAGTCTTGGGTTCCGTGAACATGGAACTTTTGGTGCGACCAACTGATGCCGCGCGTGTTGCTATTGGCTCGGTAGCTTCCGCTTGTGATTTCTCGGGCGCGCTCCGCACTCCGGCCTCGCGTTAATCGGTTGCACCGATGCCGCTCCTCGCAGGAAGTGGTTCGCATCGGAACGGGAGGGTTGGCGACGTGCCGGTCTTTGGCAACAAATTGCTAACACCGTTTGGCTCCGGGACAGAAAAGACTGATGTTAGAAACTGGACGCACGATTGTCGATCGTCCGCCCAGCCGTTCGCGGTTGCGTGATCGCGAGTTTATGCGAATTGTCTCGCCCATCACGTTAGTGGTCTTTTGGCAGCTCTGTTCAAGCAGTGGGTTGCTGCCTCCGATGATCCTTGCGTCGCCGATCGAATGTGCATTGACGGCTTGGCATCTGCTGAACACGGGTGAGTTGGAGATCGGTTTGGCCGTGTCGTTTGTCCGGGTCTGCACCGGTTTCGCGATTGCGTTCTTCGCCGGCACCGCGCTGGCTGTGGTCTCTGGAGTATCACAGCTCGGTGAGACGATCGTAGACCCGCCACTGCAAATGCTAAAGGCCATGCCTTTTTTGGGACTGCTGCCACTCTTCATTCTCTGGTTCGGCATCGGAGAGACACCCAAAATTGCGCTTGTGGCTACAGGCGCAATCTTTCCGATATACCTGACCTTGCATGCGGGTATCCGAGGCGTCGACTACGGTCTGCTAGAAGCTGGACGGGCACTCGGTCTGTCACGCGCACATGAAATCATCCATGTCGTTCTGCCGACTGCCCTCCCCTCATTGTTCGTCGGTGAGCGCTATGGGTTGAGCGTCGCATGGCTCAGTCTTGTCGTTGGCGAACAGATTAACGCCGGCAGAGGCCTTGGATATTTGATCGGCAATGCGCGCGATTTTCTGCAGAACGACGTGATCGTCGTGTGCCTTCTCGTTTGCGCGCTCTTGGGCCTTGCAACCGACGCCTTTGTG
Organism: Hyphomicrobiaceae bacterium; assembly: GCA_025351355.1. Taxonomy (GTDB): domain Bacteria; phylum Pseudomonadota; class Alphaproteobacteria; order Rhizobiales; family Hyphomicrobiaceae; genus JABFRJ01. The sequence goes on along the minus strand of JANXWC010000090.1, from coordinate 4,468 downwards.
CGCATGTTGGAAGGCCGGTTTCTGCGCTACCGAACTGAGCAGTCACCGCAAAGATAGTCGTTAGTTATTCAGGCGAGATCTCATGCTGAGCCGGTCCCTTCCGAGCCGTCGGGTGTTTAGTGCACTGATCATGACCGCGGCCGGGCATCGGCAATGAAGCGCCCGGCATCGGCGGCCAACCAGGTCGTGCGTGTCGGCTGGCTGCGCGCGCCGAATGACTTAACACTTTGTAAAACCCTTGGTACGCTAGAGAAGACGCTCGCGCCACACGGCGTATCTGTGGAGTGGTCTGGGCCCTTCGCAGCCGCTGCGCCCGCGATCGAAGCACTGAATGCCGGCAGTATCGACATCACCGCTGGAATCTCCACAGCCTGCATTACGGCCTTCGCAGCCGGAATTGCCATGCAGATTTATGCCTACCAAAAGATGTCGCCGAAAGCCGAGGGTATTCTCGTCAAGCGAGACTCATTGCTCAAATCGATAGGGGATTTGGTCGGCCACAGCGTCGCGGTAAATCGCGGCGGCACTGGCGAATATCTCCTAATGCGCGCACTTGCCACCAATGGCATTGAGGCCTCGTCCGTGCGCCGCGTCTACCTCAGTCCCAGCGATAGCGCGCCAAGCTTCTTGCAAGGCGATGTCGATGCCTGGGCTACGTGGGACCCCTTCGTGTCGATCGCGCAAGCAAATTACGGAGCCCGTCTGTTGGCGGATGGCGTCATGATTGGATCGGAGAATGCCGTGACATTGATAACCAGCCGTGCGTTCGCGGAGCGCAATCGCCAACTCCTGCAGGTCGTTTTTGACGCCGCCATCGCCGCCAATTCCTGGTCGCAGGCGCACAAAGTCGAAGCGGGGGAAATCTGGGCAACGGAAATGAATCTGCCGTTGACACTCGCAGCCTCTCTTGCGGCAAATAATGCCGTCCCGACCACTGCGGTTTCTGCCTCCGACATTGAACAGATCACCCACATTACCGAGTGGTTTGAAGCGAGCGGTTTGATTCAACATAAGCCTGAAATTGGAAGAAATATCATAGCTCTGACACAAGCCACCAAGTAACCGGAAACCGCACTTGTTGCCATCGGTTCAATTGCAATTGTAGATTTTTTTGTGCAACTTTTGCGTGATCCTGAACGCGTCTGCCTCCACGACAAACATATCGTGGCTAGAGTCGCAAGTTGGCACAATCACCGCTGACAAACTGGCCGATCTCGTTGCGTTTCGCGGAAATCCGTTTGATGATCCTGACGCATTCCGAGCCGTTGATCTAGGGCCTGTCGTCAGTTGAGCCATATGACCACGCAGACGAGCAGGACGCCAGCCAGGAATGTGCTGGCGAGTTTGTCGTAGCGCGTTGCGATAGCGCGGAAATTCTTCAAGGTGCAGAAGAAGCGTTCGACGAGGTTACGCTCGCGATAGAGCGCGAAGTCGGTCTTGCGTTGCTGTTTCCGATTAGCCTTGGACGGGATCACAGGCGTGATGTCGCGCGCTTCGAGCGCCGCAACCAACGCGTCGGAATCGTAGCCCTTGTCGGCGAGCAACGCGCCCGGCTCGATCCGCTCGATGAGCGGCCCGGCTTGCGTAATGTCGGCGGCTTGCCCGGGCGTGATCGACAGCGCGACGGGATTGCCGAGCCCGTCGACGACGGCGTGGATTTTGGTCGTCAGGCCGCCGCGCGAGCGACCGATGGCTTGGTCTTCACCAGCTTTTTTTGAGCGCCGGCGCTGTGCTGGTGGGCACGCACGATGGTTGCGTCGAGCATCATGAATTCGTTATCGGCGTCGCGTGCCAACATCTCGAAAACACGCGTAAAAACGCCACTTTCACACCATCTGCGATAGCGTCGGTGGGTCGTCTTCCAGTGACCGTAACGCTCCGGCAGAGCACGCCACGGGACGCTCGTGCGATATCGGTAAAGGACGGTGTCGACGAACAATCGATTGTCCGGCGCCGTTCCTCCGACATGGCCTTCGCGGCCAGGCAGCATGTCCCTGATCCTGAACCACTGGTCGTCGCGCAAAGCATAGCCATGCATCGGTCGGCCTCCCTGTTGCCGACCACCCATGAGTCAGAGAAAAAATGATTTGGGAATCCCGCGACTAACGACTTCAGCGGAGGCTGAGCGCGATTTCCGGCCAACAGTTGCTCAACGGACTCGCCTCAACTGACGACAGGCCCTAGTCGTTCAGGTGGGCGTCATTGTGTATGATCGGATGGACTCGCGGCATGGGAATTAGATGGAGGGTCATCGACGAACGGCCGCTACAGAGGCCGTTACCGGCATGCTCGCCGTTAGCCGGCAAGGTATCGTTCAACTCTCAAATGTATGAAGGCGACGCCGGCTGCGGCATCCATGGCGCGTGAGCATCGCCACTGACGCCTGCGATCCCGGCCGGATGCATACGCACAGCCATCACTGCTAACCGCTTTTCGGTACTTTCAGCACGTCCCTCAATCGCGCCAACGGACCAAAACCGTCCAGTTTAGCTTCCTTGCCATGACAACCTCCGCCGTCGTCAGCGTCTCCTCTGTGCCCGTCCGCACGTCGTGGCTACCTGCGCCACGATCGCAATTTCCTCAAAAGGGTTGCTGCGATGGATGGCGATCGTGTCTGCAGGTGCGGGCGCGCGGTGTGGATCAATAGTCACATCCGGGTGTGGGCTCGACGCAACGATGCATTCGATCGCGCGCTGCCGGTGTGGTTCGGCTGTCGAGAATTGAGAGGCGACGAGCTGTTTGTTTTGGGCACCCATCCGGCGAGTTTTGACAGTCGATATTTTGGACCGATAGTGCGCCCGGATGTGATCGTGGTGGCCAGTCCGCTATGGATTTGGCGGGCGGATTGAGGGCGGCTTCAGAGGGTGAAATGCGTGGTTTTATGCGGAATGAGAAAATCAAGATAAACAGTGACGTCAGTCGTGCAGTAATGCCTGTATTTATTGAGTTTTTGACGCCGCATGCTTTCGCAGACTGACGTCAAGACGGCTACATCGCCGGTGTTTATTGGGCAATGTCTGACGCCAACTTGTAAATTCGACGCGCCGCTCCATGTGGAATCGATCGCAGCCGACTTCGATCCAATCTGGGAGCGCGTCATGCCCGATTCCGATTTCAAACCAAAGCTTGGCCGCATCCGTGATGGTGGCCGCAGCAAATCGTTGCGGAATGCATCGCGCGTGCTTGAGCAAGCCGGAAAGGCCGGCGGTCGACGACGGTGGTCTTCGGGCAACACATTGCGTCTTGGACCGCAGCGTGGACTTGCGAGTGGTGCACTCGCCGCCGCCGGTCTCGTCGCTCCGGGCAGCCGGCGCGCCATCGTCAAAGCCCGCTACACCAAGCTTGCGGGTGGGGCCGCGCACCTGCGCTACATTCTGCGCGACGGCATCACCCGCGATGGCCAATCGGGGCAGCTCTACGATGCCAACGGCGATGACGCCAGCGGCCGTGAATTTCTCGGCCGATCGGAGGGTGACCCGCACCAGTTCCGCTTTATCATCGCGGCCGAAGACAGCGAGCGACTGGCCGATTTGAAGCCCATGATCCGCGATCTCATGAGCCAGGTGGAAGCCGACCTTGGGGTCAAGTTGGATTGGGTTGCCGTCGATCATTTCAATACAGGGCACCCGCACACGCATGTGGTGTTGCGCGGCAAGGATGCGGATGGCCGTGATCTGATCCTGGCGCGGCAATACATCAGTCATGGCATCCGGTCCCGCGTGCAGGAGCTGGTCACGCTGGAACTCGGCCCCGAGACGCATCTGGAGCGGATGCGCAAACTGGTCAACGAAGTGGGTCAGGAACGCATGACCCGGCTCGACTACGGCATCCGCGCGCAAGCCGAGGACAATGTGCTGGCTCTCTCGGCCACCCACGAAGCAGACCCAACCCGGCACGCCATGCGGCAGGGTCGTCTGAAGACTCTGGAGGGCTTAGGGCTGGCCGAAGAACGCTACCCCGGTGTCTGGGTGCTGGACGCCGAGCTGGAGCCAAAACTCCGGCGGCTCGGCGAACGGGCCGATACCTTTAAGGCCATGGACCGGGCACTCGCCGCGGCGGGCATCGAGCGCGGCGCGGGTCAGCTCGCCGTGTTCGAAAAAGGCGACCGGCGCACGCCGGTGGTTGGCCGCGTCGTCGGCGTTGGCCTCGTCGATGAAATCACCGATAGGCAGTATGTCGTTGTCGACGGTGTCGACGGCCGTGTTCACTACGCCGAGCTTGGCCGTCGCGCATCTGACACCGCCCCCGGCAAAGACATGATCGTATCGTTGGCAGCCGATCGGCTTGGCGGCCGTCCACAAGCCGCCACCCGCATCGAAGTGCTGTCACCTGGGACGCCTCACCATCCATCAGTTTCTCCAAACTGACCACAGTGCAGGCAGCCCGCAGATGGCTTGCAGACAGGTCTGAATGCGGCGCAGGCCGCGCTTAAAGAATGAGGTCAGGCTGCGAGCCACCTTTTTCGGAC
>JANXWC010000087.1 GCA_025351355.1 Hyphomicrobiaceae bacterium | reverse complement strand
GCAGCACAACAGCCGAGCGGTCCTTCCTGATCTTCAGCCCCGTCATCGCGTCCTCCTGGCGAATCAATCACCCAACAGAATCACAATCCGAGCGAATGCGAAAGAGAACCGAGTCAAAGCTTATGGGGGCTGGTATAAGTTCCCCACGGACGCATGTCCGCAAGCACCGGTGTGCGTCGCGAAATACGGTCGAAATCGTCGATACGCAGATCGACACCAAAATCATGCGCGCTCGCCAGCAGGTGCAGGACGGCGTTGGTTGAACCGCCGGTCGCCATCACACCAGCGATGGCGTTTTCGAAACTCCTTCTCGTGACGATGTCGCGCGGCGCGCAGCCGCGGCGGACCAGATCGACGGCCAGTTCGCCGCACGCGTAGGCCGCTTCCGTCTTGGCGGGCGCGAGCGCCGGCGTATCGTTTGCGCCCATCGGCGAAATACCGAGCATTTGATAGGCGGTTGCCATTGTGTTGGCGGTGAACTGGCCGCCGCAGGCGCCTGCGCCCGGACAGGCGTTGTCCTCCACGTCTTTCAGCTCCTCGGCTGAAATGCGCCCGGCGTTGTAGGCGCCGAGCGCCTCGTATATGTCCTGGATCGTCAGCTTGCGGTTCGCGAACGGGCTGCCTATGCGCGCGCAGTGGCCCGCGGCGATGGAGCCACTATAGAGCATGAGGCCGGGAATATTGAGACGACCGAGCGCCATCACCATGGCGGGAATCGTCTTGTCGCAACCGGAGATGACGACGAGGCCGTCGAACATATGTCCGCGCGCGACCAACTCGACGGAGTCAGCGATCACCTCCCGGCTGACCAGCGAGGTCTTCATGCCCTCGGTGCCTGTTGTGATGCCATCGTTGATGGCGATCGTATTGACCTCGAGCGGGGTGCCGCCGGCCGCACGGACGCCGTCGGCGACACGCGCGGCCAATTCGCGATGATTCCAGTTGCAGGGCATGGTGCCTATCCAACAATGAGCGATGCCAATCTGGGGACGCGCAAGGCTCTCGTCGGTGAAGCCAACGGCCTTCATCATCGCACGCGCGACCACGCGGTCGGGGCCATCGAGCAACGCCCGGCTGTTCTTTCGTGGATCGATCGACATCGAAACTAACTTTCTTGCGTGTTGCGCCTGCTTGGGCTCAGGCGCCCTTGTTGTGACGCGCCAAAAATCCTTTGATTGCCGCGAGCGTTTCCTGCGGAGCTTCCTCGGGCAGGAAATGCCCGCAATCGATCGCCCGACCGGTGACATTGTTGGCCACCTCGCGCCAGTCTGTCACGCAATCGAACATCTTACCCACAACCGCGCGCGTTCCCCATAGCGCCAGCACGGGCATCTCAAGTTTGCGCCCGCGATCTGCGCGGTCATGATCCAGATCAATCGTTCCGGCTGCCCGGTAGTCCTCGCAGGACGCGTGGATCGCGCGCGGGTCGGCGTAACAGCGCACGTATTCGGCCACCGCTTCCGGGTCGAATGCGCTCAGGTCCGGTTCGGCGCGACCAACGCGCCCCAGAACATTGAAAGGAACGTGTCCAGCCAGCATCTGCTCGGGGAGCGGCGCCGGCTGAAGCATCAGGAACCAGTGATAATAGGCGGTCGCGAAAGCAAGGTCTGTGCTTTCGAACATTTTCAGCGTCGGCGAAATATCCAGCACTGTCAGCGTGCGAACCCGTTCGCTGTGATCGCGTGCAAGTCGGTGGCTGACCCGCCCGCCGCGATCATGACCGACAAGGTGGAACGTCTCGTGACCGAGGCGCTCCATCAACTCGACCATATCTAGGCCCATGGCGCGCTTGGAATAATTCGAATGATCGGCAAGTCCTCGTGGCTTGGAGCTGTCGCCATAGCCGCGAAGATCGGCGCAGATCACACGATATTTAACGGCGAGCGCCGGCGCGATCTTGTGCCAGCACGCGAGCGTCTCGGGGTAGCCGTGCAGCAGCAGCACGGGGGGGCCGGTGCCGGCTGCGATGTAGTTTATCGTCGCGCCGCTGGTCTCGATCTGGTTTTGTTCGAACCCTGGAAAGAGTTTCACGCGTCAGCGCCTCGCTTCTTGAATCGGGAATTCGTCGAAGAAGCGCAGGAGCGCCTCCGTCAGGGCGTCAGGTTGTTCTTCGGCGATCCAGTGTCCGCAATCCTCCACCAGACCGCCGCGGACGTTGGCGGCGACGCGGCGCAAAGAGTCGATGCATTCCATACCGCGCCCGAAACTCCTGTCGCCGCCAAGCGCGAGCACGGGCATCTTCAGCTTGCCTTTTGCCGCCAGTATGGCGCTGTTGTCGGCTGCGTCCTGCGGTAACGCGCGGTAGAATTCCAGCAGCGCGCGAAACGCACCGGGCTTCTTGTAGGAGCGCAGGAACTCAGCCTTATTCTCGTCCGAAATGCAATTGGCGCGATAGCCGTAATTCTCGAACAGCCAAGTGATGACCAGTTCCTCGCGCCCAAGGCAGAGCGCTTCGGGCAGGTCGAGTGTACGGAAGAACGCGTGATGCCAGCGGCGGCCACCCTGCGAGAAATCGGCGCCGTCGCCGGGTATGACAACGTCGAGAATGGAGAGCGTGCGCACAGCGTCGGGATGGTGTGCGGCGAGCGAGAAGGCAACGGGGCCGCCCCAGTCGTGGCCGACGAGATGGAAGCGCTTGAAACGGAGATGGTCCATAACCAGCGCGGCGATGTCGGCGCCGAGTGTCTTCTTGTCATAGGCACCGGCCGGGCGCGTGGAATCGCCGAGGCCGCGCAGGTCCGGCGCGATCACCGTATATTTCTCAGCCAGGCGGGGCATGACGTAGCGCCATTCGTGCGAGGTCTGCGGAATGCCGTGCAGCAGTACGACGGGATCGCCTTCGCCTGCCCGCAGATAGTGCAGACTGACGCCGTCGAGATCGGCAAATTGGCTGGTTGGCTTCATCATGAGGCTCCCTTAGCCGAGTTTTCCGGTCGATAGTTCGAGCAGGGCCCACGCCTCCTCGCCGAACTTCGCCCTCCATTCATTGTAGAAGCCGGATTTGCTCAGCGTTTCGCGGAACGGCGCTGGATCGACGTTGTTGAAGACCAGGCCCTTGGCGGCGAGCTCGCTCTGGAGCGACGAATTCTGTCGGGCGATCTCCTCACGTTCGTCCAGGGCGTACTTGTTGATGATCCCTGCCACCTTGTCGCGAAGATCCGCCGGGACGCTTTCCCACGCGCGGCGGTTAACAAGGAACCACCAGCCATCCCACATATGGTTCGTCAGCGAGCAATATTTCTGGACCTCATAGAGCTTGGCAGCGGAGATTATTGCCGGCGGGTTTTCCTGGCCGTCGACTATCTTGGTCTGCAGCGCTGAATAAACTTCGGCGAAATTGATCGCCGTCGGTGAGGCGCCGAGGGACTTGAACAACGACGTCCAGAGCGCACTGACGGGAACCCGCATTTTCAGGCCCTGCAGATCCGCTGGCGAATTGATGGGCCGCACGCTGTTGGTCACCTGGCGGAAGCCATTGTCCCAGATCCTGTCCATGACCACGAGGCCGGCCTTGGTGATCTGCGACCGCAGATGCGTGCCGAACTGACCGTCGAGCGCATTCCACAGCGTCGGGTAGTCCTTCCAAGCAAAGCCCACTCCCCAGATCGCGGCGGATGGAATGAGCGTCGACAACACATTCACGCCCGACAGGGTGAAACATTCGAGCGCGCCAGCGCGCAATTGCGAGAACATATCGGAATCGCCACCGAGCTGGTTATTGGCGAAAACTTTAAGCTCGAAGCGGCCATCGGTCGCCTGCGCGATCTCCTCCGCTGCCTTGCGCACATAGACATTGAGCGGATGCGAGTCCGGCACGTTGGTGCCGAGCTTGAACGAGAATTCGGCTGCCCTGGCATGGCGCAGCGGTAGCGAAGTGGCGATGGCGGAGGCCGCGCCAAGAGCGGCGAAATGGCGACGTGAGTAGGTATTCATTGTTTCCTCCGGATCACTTCTGTCAGTCTTGTGGAATGGACTTGTTTGGACCAAACATCAGGCCCGCCGAGAGGAAGCCGCCGTCGACATTGAGCGTGTGGCCCTGGATGTAGCGCGCTTCGTCAGAGCACAGGAAGATGGCCGCGGAGGCGATTTCTTCGGGCGTACCGTAGCGCGTCATCGGGATCAGATAGTTGTAGGCGGCGCGCGTGGCGGCGTCGTGCGCGAATTTTGCCATTTCCGTTTCAATCGCGCCCGGCGCGATATTGTTGACGTTGATGTTGTGCTCGGCGAGTTCAACGGCCATTACCTTGGTCAGCAATTCGAGGCCCGCTTTGGCCGATCCATAAGCGGCGCGGCCGTTGCCGCCACGCTGGCCGGACAGGGATGCGATGTTGACGATCTTGCCGCCGCCGCCCTTGACCATTTCCCGCGCTGCCGCCTGCGCAACGAGAAATGCGCCGGTGAGATTGATGCCGATGATGCGGTTCCAGTCCTGCAGTCTCGTTTCGAGGAATGGCGTGTTGCCGCCGACGCCGGCGTTGTTGATGAGAATGTCGACGCGGCCATACGACTTCAGGATCGCGGCGATCAACGCCGTAACGGAAGAGGGGTCGGCGACGTTGACGGCGATCGGCAGTGCGCGCGCGCCGGTCGCAACGATCGAATCTGCAGATGCCTTCGCGCCGTCGAAGTCGACATCGGCGATGACGACGGCTGCACCCTCGCGTGCGAAGGCACGAGCGACGGCCAGTCCTATGCCGCGCGCGCCGCCGGTGACGATGGCGATCTTGTCTTTGAGCCTCATCTGATTGTCCTGACCATGTTCGATATGTGCGTCACGATGCGCCGCCGCGTTTAGCGGCCACAAAAAAGTCCGGTGCGCCGACCTGGCCGCCCTTGAGCGCTATCTCCAGCCCATCGCGATCCGAGCGTGCAGCATGCGCGCGGCACAGCGGCGCGCCGGGTGCCAGCGGCGCGATGGCCGTCAGGGCATCTATGCCGAGCATGGAGGCCGCGCGGCCGGACGTGTCGCCGCCAGAAATGACGACGCGCGTGATGGCGGTTTCGACTAGTGTCCTGATTCCGAAGTTCGTTGAAGTAAGCGGTTATATGGGCTGGCGTCGAGCGTTC
>JANXWC010000038.1 GCA_025351355.1 Hyphomicrobiaceae bacterium | reverse complement strand
AGTCGCGGGCGCTGGTATTTTGCGCTATTGGTGATGGCATCCCTTGGCCACGAGGGGCGGCTGTTGTGCGCACGACACCCCCGGCCGGGAGCCGAGCCGTAGCCGGTCCATTTTCGCTCCAACGAGATGGACATCGAGGCCGTAGCCGTAAGGCGATGCCTTGATGCAAGCTGCGGATAAATGCCGGTCCAATGCGGGTTATATAGCGCTGACCCGTTGGCTCGTCTGGCAGAGTTGCCTGCGAAACGGCAACCGCGCACATGTCTGATCGAGCATGGCGGTCGAGCGATCCCCCGGCGGCAAATGGGGAAAAAGTGGTGCTAAGAACCCCTTTTTCCGATCACGAACGGCACCACTCCCCATCCCTCATGCAAGAGGGAGAACTACGAGTGACGCCTCAGCAAACCCACACGGCGCTAGCCGGTGTGGCAGAATTTGTTTCCCTTCACCCTATGGCCTTCCATGGGGAGAAGGGAAGCGGGCGCGTCAACCGCGAGCGGTAACCCCCTCTACGCCTGCCCCTCGGTGTCGAAGGCGGCGGCGGCCATGGCAGTGCGGGCATCCTTGCCGGCCCAGACGACGAACTGGAACGATTGATAGTAGCGCTCGCACGCCTCCAGCGCCGCGCGCAACATGGCCTCGCATTGGCTCGGTGTCGCCAGCGAGCCGTTCAGCATCAGCCCGTGCCGGAACATGATCAGCCCCTCGTGCGTCCACAGATCGAAATGCCCCAGCCACAACTGCTCGTTGATCTGCGCCACCAGCTTGTAGACTTCGGGCAAGCGCGCATCGGGAATCTTGAATTCGAACGCGCAGGCCAGATGCAGCGTTTCGAGGTCATCGCGCCAGTTGAGCGACACGTGGTAGTCGGCCCAGCTTCCCGCCACCACCAGCGTCAATTCGTCGGTCGCCGTGCGCTCGGTTGCCCAGTCGTGACCGGATGCGATCTGCTCGACCAGATCGACGGGATTGCTGCGCTCGTATCCAACTTCGGCAATGGCCATTAAGGTCCTCGTTGATCTGCATCCGAGCCGTTGCGTCAAACAACGCACCGGCGAATCTCTTGCAAGCGAGCTAGCCGTTGCAGCAGTTGTCGCGCAACCCAGCCCCGTGCTTGTCCACTCCCAAAAAAAGCTGACACGGTGGCAACCGTTGAGCAAAAACATGGACTTGCCGATTGAGCTGTGGATGACTGCGCTGGCCGGCTGTGGAGATGTCGAATTTCCCGTCGGCGCTACGCATTTGCACTTGCGGCCCAGCGAAGCACGCGGCGAATTGATCCCGGCATGAGCGACAACGATCCACCAACGACACCTGCCGGCAACCAGCGCATCGACAAATGGCTGTGGTTCGCACGCGTCATCAAATCGCGCACCCAGGCGTCCGAACTGGTCAGCGCCGGCAAAGTGCGGCTCAATCGCACCCGCGTCGAAAAGCCGAGCCACACTGTCAAGCCGGGCGACATATTGACGATCGCGGTCGGCAGTCGCATTCGCATCCTTGAAGTCCGTGCACCCGGCGATCGTCGTGGCCCCGCGTCCGAGGCACAGCAGCTGTTCGCCGATCTCACACCGCCGCCACCGCCGCGCGATCCATCGACCCGCGACAACGAGCCGACGGGCCGGGACGCCGGCAGCGGACGTCCCACCAAGCGCGATCGCCGCCTGACCGACAAGTTGCAGGAGGGTGACTGAGAAACCGCGTCGAGCAGCAAATCCAACTTAGTTTGCACCTGACCACCGCCGCGCCTATAGTTCACCCGAACGACTTTCATCAGCCAGCGCACAACCAACGGAGCCTTTCATGACCCTCAAGGTCGGCGACAAAATGCCCGAAGCAACCTTCACCGTCATGACGGCCGACGGGCCGAAACCCATGACGACAGCCGATTTGTGCAACGGCAAAAAAGTTGCGCTGTTTGCGGTCCCCGGGGCCTACACGCCCACCTGTCACAAAACGCACATGCCGGGCTTCGTCGAGCGCGCTGCTGAACTGAAAGCGAAGGGCTTCGACACTATCGCATGCACATCGACCAACGATGTCTTCGTGCTGACGCGCTGGGCCGAGGATACCGGTGCCGCCGGCAAGATCGTCATGCTCGCCGATGGCAGCGCCGACTTCGCCAAGAAGGCGGGCCTAGAGATGGACCTGACCGCCCGCGGCATGGGCATTCGCACCAAGCGGTACGCCATGGCCATCGAAAACGGCGTCGTCAAAGTCCTCAATGTCGAAGAAGCGCCCGGCGTCGACAAATCCAGCGCAGAAACGCTGTGCTCCATGATCGACCGGTCGCTCTGAAAAGGCGCCGATCTATTCTGGAACTTCTGCCACAATCTCTGTCTAACCTCCCGCGCCAGGACATAATCGGCGCGGGATTGCGCTCAAGGAACCCCAGCGGCAAGTCCCGCGTCTTCCCTCTGACATCCGACTGGACGTTGAATATGCAAATCGTGCGTGGCGGAAGGAAATTGAGCATGTCTGGCCAAGTTCAAAGTGCAAGTCTCGCTTTCACCGTCGCGCTCATCGCGATGGCCGTGCCGGCCTCGTCGCAGACAACTGCGCCGTTAGTTGCGCGCCCGGTTGAAGCAACTGCCGCACCGGCCACGTCCGCCCGTCCGCCCGTGGCACGACAGATCGTACCGATGGTGGCGCCGATAAAACGCGTTCTCCCCTCAGTCGCGGCAATACCAGCGGCGCCGAAAAAAATCCTGCCATCGGTCGCGGCCACGCCACCGGCGGCGACAGTTGTGCACGCCTCAGCAGCCACGCCAGCCGCGCCTGCGTTGCCGCTGACGGCCAAGCCCGCCGCATCAATCCCGTCGCCCGCGCTTGCATTGGCGCCCGCGACTAAAGTGGCCGCGCCGCCCAAAGCTGCGCCTGTCATTGCCGCCCCCGCCAGACAGGCTAAATTTGTCGCCTACACGTGCAAACTCGGCCAGGATTATTCGGTCGCCCGCAAAACTTGCTTCACACCCGGCGTCACCAGCGCCAAGGTTACCGGCACCAAAACCGCAACAATAAAGCCTGCCGGCGCGTCGGCGACCGCCAAGGCTCCCATCGACCTGACCAGCAAATCGTCGCTCGGCGCAAAAACCAGGAATTGACCTGCCGGCCCCCGTCTCGGTCGCCTAAATTCTACGCGCACTGCCCATTAAAATTTCATCTTTGCGGAATGAGCGATAATACTGTTGCGGCAACGCATCAACAGCGCGATCTTGTGTTGTGCGACAGCATATTTGCGGCGGCGCAAGAGGGCGAATCACTTACTCCCAGATTACTTTATTTTGGGAGATCTTGATGACCACAGCAAATACGCTGCGCAACGTCCTTTCGCTGATCTGCAGCATCGGCGCTGTCGCCGGATACACAACGACCACTGCCCGTGCCGACGAGCCAAAGCCGGACAAAAGCGGCTACACCCTGTTCAATCCCACGCCAGACAGCGCCCTCCGCGACTTCGCCGCCGATCGCCCCGCCAAGTCATATGGACCGACGACGATTGATGCCGGCCGCGTCCAACTCGAGATGGAACTGTCCAACTACAGCTATCAGAGCACCGACGGTATCCGCACGCGCACGTACGTCGGCCCCAATCCGACCGCGCGCGTCGGCTTGACCAACAACGTCGAACTTCAGCTCAACATGGCGCCGTACGTGCATCAGCACGTACGTGACACCGTCGCCGACACCTCCACCAGCGCCTCCGGCGTCAGCGACCTGTTCGCCCGTGCCAAGATCAACCTATGGGGCAATGAAGGTGGCCGCACGGCATTCGCGATCATGCCCTACGTCAAGTTCGGCACGGCGCCCGAAAGCCTCGGCGGCAATCGCACCACCGAATACGGTGTCATCGCGCCCCTCTCGATCACGCTGCCGGAAAATCGCTCATTGGTGATCAATACCGAAGTCGATTTCCTCAAGAACAGCCTCGATAGCAACTTCCACAATCAGTACGTCAACACCATCAGCCTCAGCGGCCCAATTGCCAAGGACTGGACATTGACCGGTGAGCTGTGGTCGCAGATTAACGTGGACCCCGCCCGCACCGTCAGACAATACAGCTTCGATACCGCGCTGGCCTGGGTGCCCCGGCCCAACTTTCAGTGGGACATCGGCGCCAATGTCGGCTTGAACAAAGATACGCCAGCGCTGCAGGTCTATACCGGCATCACCCGCCGCTTCTGATTTGCATCGACCGATGCGTCGGCCTGTAGGTTGGGTCAAGCGTTTCAGCGCGACCCGACAACGGCGGATTGCGATATGGTCGTTGGGTCGCGCAAAGAGCTTGACCCAGACCTCCGCAGTTGAAACTCCGGGCGCAGAGCTTAGCTCTGCGCCCGATTGCGTTTCGCCCGCCGCACTTCCGCCAGCACTTCGGCGGTGTGCTCGCCCGGCTTCGGCAATCCGCTGCGCAGGCCGAAGCGACGTCCGTCCATCTCAACCGGCAGCGCGGGTGTTGCAGCGGTGATCCCGTTCGGCAGCACCAAATCTAGTAGTCCGCCCGACGCCAGCAGATGCGGGTCGTCGAACAGATCCTCCGGCTTGGCAATCGGCGCGTACGGCAACCCGAGGGCGGCGACCTTCGCCTCGAAGTTAGCCCGCTGCAACGGCGCAAACACGCTGGCGAGCGCCGGTATCAGCCATTCCCTGTTCTCTCGCCGCCCGTTGTTGGTCGCGAGGCGAGGGTCGCCAGCCAACGTGGCGAGCCCGAAACCACCGCAGAACGCGCGCCACTGCGTGTCCGTCACCACACCGACGAACAACTGCCCGTCCACACAGTCGAAAATGTCGTAGACGCCCCACGCCGGTTGCCGCACGCTCATCGGCGGCACCGCCTTGCCGGTCATGGAATTCTGCATCATGTGCTGCGCCATCAACATCGCGCAGGTCTCAAACAGCGCGCTGGCGACCCGCTGGCCCCGGCCGGTGAACTCGCGCTGACGCAGCGCCGCCTGCACAGCGATCACGGCAAACATCCCGCACATGATATCGACGACCGACGATCCCGCCCTGAGCGGCCGGCCTGGCGGCCCCGTCATATAGGCAAGACCGGCCATCATCTGCACGACTTCGTCGAGCGCCGCGCGGTCCTCATAGGGTCCCGACAGGAATCCCTTCACCGAGCAATAGATCAGCCGCGGATTGTGCGCCATCAGCGCGTCCGCGCCGAACCCCAGCTTGTCCATCGCCCCCGGCCGGAAATTCTCCACCAGCACGTCGGCCTCGGCCACCAGCTCCATCACTTCGGCCCGCCCGGCGGAGCTCTTGAGGTCGACCATGACGCTGCGCTTGTTGCGGTTCATGATCGCAAAAAACCCGACGCCACCTGCAGTCAACCCACGCGTCTTGTCGCCGCCGGGAGCCGGCTCGACCTTGATGACGTCGGCGCCGAGATCGGCCAGGATGAGTCCCGCAGAAGGGCCCGCCACCATGTGCGTCATCTCGATCACCCGGACGCCGTCGAGCGGCAGCAAATTATCAGCCATTGGCCACACTTCCATGACAGCGCCATATCGCGCTAAGCTCTGCTATCCGATCCGAGAAAGATCGCCGCGGCAAGGTCAAATAACGCCCGGGAACCATGAGGTTTGTCAATGTCAGCCATCGCCGAGACGCCTGCCATCTCGATCGTCGAAGTCGGCCCCCGCGACGGCTTGCAGATCCTCAAGTCGATCCTCCCGACTGCGCACAAGAAGCGCTGGATCGCTGCCGCTGCCTCAGCCGGCGTACGCGAAATCGAAGTCTGCTCGTTCGTGCCCGCAGCGGTCGTGCCCGGCATGGCCGACGCCGATGAAATCGTCCGCTACGCCCGCACAATTGCCGGCCTGCAGGTCATCGCCTTGGCCCCCAACGTCAAAGGGGCGGCAGCTGCCTTCGCGGCCGGCGCCCATAAGGTCACCATGCCCATCTCGGTGAGCGTACAACACAACTTAGCCAACATCCGCAAGACGCACGCCCAATCCATCGACGAACTGCGGCGGGTGATCGATCTGCGCGACCAGCAACCGAAAGCCTCGCGGCCAGCAGTCGAAATCGGTCTGTCGACGTCGTTCGGCTGCTCGATTGCCGGCGCGGTGCCTCTTGAAGATGTGCTGCGTTTGGCCGAAAAGTGCCTCGCCACCGGCGCCGACCACGTCACGCCCGCTGACACCATCGGCATTGCCAACCCGGCGCAGGTCAAACGCGTCTATGCCGCGCTCTATGGAGCGTTCGGCAAAGCAAAAATCGGTGGTAGCCACTTCCACGACACGCGCGGCCAGGGCATGGCCAACGCGCTTGCCGCACTCGAGGCGGGCGTCACCAGCTTCGATGCGTCCCTCGCCGGCCTCGGCGGTTGCCCGTTCGCCCCCGGCGCCTCCGGCAACATCTGTACCGAAGATCTCGCCTGGATGCTCGAAGAAATGGGCCTCAGCACGGGCATCGACCTCGCCAAGCTGCTCGCCTGCCGCGACATCCTGAAAGATGGCATGCCCAACGAAAAACTGTCAGGCCACCTCGCCGAAGTCGGGCTCGCGCGCACGCAGAGCGGCGGCAGAGTAGCGGCGGCAAGGTAGACTGTCGTAGGTTGGCTTAGCGCGCATCGCGACCCCACCAATTGTTCATGCGGTTGACGCGCGTAACCCAACATTTGCAGCAAGAGGTCGGCCATGAAGCGTCACACGGTAATCGGTGCAGCGCTGTTGCTAGGCTTGATTTCGACGCTTGGCCTCGCGAATGCCGCGGGCACCGAAGTTGGGTCGACCCCATTCGCGCCAGCCGTCACCGTGTCTGTCGCGGGCTGCAAATACAAGATCGATGGACCCGGCAACTGCCTGTCGCCGGCATTCTATCGCTGCCAACGCGCTTGGGCGCGCTGTGCCAAAGCCTGCAATTCAGCCAGCTCCTGCCGCGCCAGGTGCGATGACAAATACGCCCCGCGCTGCGGCGATTGAGACGTCAGCCTTAACGTCAGGCCGCCAGCTCCAGAATCTCGCGTACCTGCGCCGGACCTGCGATCGGGCGCGGATTGCGCGGCACCCATGGCGTGCTCATCGCCAGCTCGGCGATGCGATCGAAGTGCTCGGCACCGATCTTCACGTCGCTGAGCCGCCGCGGCATGCCGAGTGAAGCAATAAAGCCAGCCAGCACGTCGGCGGCCTCCTTGCCCGGTTGTCCCATCGCGGTGGCGACCAGTGCCTGACGCGCAGCGTTGGCCGGCCGGTTTCAATGCATGGCGGCGGGCAGCATGATGCACGACGTATGTCCGTGCGGCACACCGAAGGCCGCGCCGAGCACATAGCCGATGCCATGGCTGGCACCCATCGGCACACCTGACGACAGCGGCCCCATCGACAGCCAGGTGCCGAGCTGACAATCGAGCCGTGCCTCGAGGTCGGCGGGGTCGGCCTTCACGCGTGGCAAAGCTTGCGCCAGCAGCGCCAGCCCCTGCAATGCTTGCGCATCGCCATAAGGGTGCGCCTCGGCGGAACACAGGCCTTCGACGCAGTGGTCGATCGCGCGCACCCCGGTCGACAACCACAGCCATTCCGGCGTGTGCACTGTGATGGCCGGGTCAAGAATCGCCGCGCGCGGCATGATCAACGGATGCTGAAAGCCCTCCTTGGTCTTCGTGTGCTCGTTGGTGACGCCGCTCAACGCGCTGAATTCGCCGCCCGCTATCGTCGTCGGCACGCTGATCTGGCGGATGGTCGGTGCGCGCATCGACGGCACAACGCCCTTGACGGCGCGCAGAGTGTCCATGCCGTCGACGGTACGTACGTCGTTGGCCAGACACAGTTGCACGGCCTTACCGCCATCGGTAATTGACCCGCCGCCGATGGTAACGATCAAGTCGGCCCGCGCGGCCCGCGCCTGCTCCGCAGCGGCAACAACAGCGCGTCGCGGCGTATGCGGCGGCATGGCATCGTAAGTGCCGGCATAGCTGCTCCCGAGCGCCGCGCGGATCTTATCGATCTCATCGGTTGTCGTGTTCAGCGTATGGCTCGCCATTAAAAATACGCGCGCGGCGCCGAGCCGTTTCGCCTGCTCGGCAACGACTGCGGCCGCTGGTCGACCGAAACTGACTTCGTCCATCGCACCAAACACGACTCGGCCTGAACGCGCCATGCAACCCCTCCGTCACCGCCGGCAATTGCTGCCGGGTGCATCAGTAAAGCTTAGGCGAGCATGGCAGTGCTGCCAACGGATTGTCACCTCTGAGCTGTGAGACCCAGCATCAACCCCATGCATTGCACGGCTGCCCCCGAGGCGCCCTTGCCGAGATTGTCGAGCTTGGCAACCAGCACCGCCTGCCCCAATCCGTCAGAACCAAACACGCGGATCTCCATCACATCCGAGCCATTGAGGCTCTCCGGCTCGATGCGCCCACTGGCCAGCGCCGCGTCGTCACCGTCGATCACCCGCACCAGCTTCGCGCCGGCAAAATGCTTGGCCAGCGCCGCGCGTAGATCAGCGACCTTCGGCTTGCCCGGTAACGTATCCAGATGCAGCGGCAGCGACACCAGCATGCCCTGCCGGTAATTGCCCACGCTCGGCACGAAGATCGGCCGCCGCTTCAACAGGCTGTAATGCTGCAGCTCCGGCACATGCTTGTGGCTTAGTCCCAACCCGTACAACTCGAAGTCCGGTGCTGTGCCGGCCTCATGGGCCGCGATCATCGCCTTGCCGCCGCCCGAGTAGCCGGACACTGCGTTGACCGTCACCGGATAATCGGCCGGCATCAGGCCCGCCTCGACCAGCGGCCGAATCAACGCGATCCCGCCGGACGGGTAGCACCCGGGATTGGATACCCGCCGCGCCTTGGCCACCTTGTCGGCATGTCCCGCCGTCATCTCCGGAAACCCGAACACCCAGTTGGGATCGACGCGATGCGCAGTTGACGCATCGATGATGCGCGGCGAGTCGTCGCCAAGTTCATCCGCCAGCCTGACGGCCTCCTTAGCCGCATCGTCCGGCAGGCACAAGATGACTAGATCAACCTCCCGCATCAGCGCCTGCCGCGCCTTCGGATCTTTGCGCCTATCTGCAGCTATGCTGCGCACCGCGACTGTTTCAAGCGCGGTCAACCGCTCGCGGATTTCAAGCCCTGTGGTGCCTGCTTCGCCGTCGATGAAGACGCTGGAGGTGAGTTTATTGCCGGATGTCTTGCTCATCGTCATGCCCAGATCGAGAAGGCCGAGGGGGGCCTCAATAACAAAAAAGCCGCGCTGTTGGCGCGGCTTGCGGACGGTCTCAAGGGACAAGCGTCATCGCACCCGCGCAAGGCGTGTCAGACGACGTCGAATGATGTGAGCAATCAGTATCATGGTCGCGAGATATGCCTCTGCCCTTCGCTCCTGTCAATAAGCGATCCAAGCCGAAGCTATGCCCAGCGGTCAGGAACTCCAATCAGCCTAAACCGGTTGTATCAGATCAATTGACCCGATACGGTCGCACCAGTCCTGTCGAGCCCAATCCGGTCGAACGATGGACACCCGAATACGACCCCCGTTCACCTCACCCACGGAGACGACCATGTCACAATTCAAGCTGCCGGAGCTGCCCTACGCTTATGACGCGTTGGCGCCATATATGTCGGCCGAAACCCTGCAATTCCATCACGACAAGCACCATCAGGCCTATGTCGACAATGGCAACAAGCTGGCCGGCGAAGGCACCAAATACGCCGGTAAGTCCATCGAAGCGATCTGCGTCGATGCCTTCATGGCCAAGGACGCACCGGTGATTAACAACATCGGCCAGCACTACAACCACATCCACTTCTGGAGCTGGATGAAGAAGGGCGGCGGCGGCAAGAAGATGCCGGGCAAGCTCGAAAAGCTGGTTGAAGCGGCAGGCGGCTATGACAAGGTCCGCGCTGATTTCATCAACGCCGGCGTAACGCAGTTCGGCTCCGGCTGGGCCTGGCTCGCCGTCAAGGGCGGCAAGCTCGAAATCTTGAAGACTGCGAACGGTGAAAATCCGCTGATGCACGGCGCCAAGCCCATCCTCGGCGTCGACGTCTGGGAACACAGCTATTACATCGACTACCGTAACGCTCGCGCCAAATATCTGGAAGCGTTCGTCGACCATCTCATCAATTGGGAACACGTCGAGAAAATGCTCGGCGAAGCCGGCGTTTGATCGAGCTCCGGTAAGCTTCCCTCTACCCTCGTGGCGGGCAGGACCATGTAGGTTGGGTCAACCCCGGACCCTTGATCCGGGGGGCGACCCAACAATCAAGACCGCGACCGCATTTATTGGGTCGCGCTGAAACGCTTGACCCAACCTACAAGCCTGTTCCCACATCGAACGAGATGATGCCTCGGGCTGAAACCGCCAACCCCCGCCCATCACCCACGCCAAGGTCCCGCCGATGTCGCTTGATCCCGATTGCCAGCGCGTGCACGAACTCTACCGCCTGGCCGGGCGTCCGCCGCTCGAAACACTGAGCGTCGGCGAAGCGCGCGAAGCCATGCAGCGCGGTCGCGAAATTCTGCAGCCAGATCCACCTGAAATGAGCGAAGTCCGCGACTTGAGCTGCCCGGGTCCGGGCGGTCCGATCCCCCTCCGCCTGTACCGACCGAAATCGGCGACGCCCGGCGAAAAACTGCCCGCCCTCGTGTTCTATCATGGCGGCGGCTGGGTTCTGGGCGATCTCGACACCCACGATACTCTGTGCCGCGAGCTGTCGACCAAAGCGGGCTGCGCAGTTATCGCCGTCGACTATCGGCTGGCTCCCGAACATCGCTTCCCCGCTGCCGTCGATGACGCATTCGCCGCCACCGCGTGGATCGCCAACCACGCCGCCGATCTCGCCATCGATACGGACCGGCTGGCCGTCGGCGGCGACAGCGCCGGCGGCAACCTGGCCATCGTCGTCGCCGTGTTGGCGCGCGAGAAGGGTGGACCTGCGATCAGCTACCAGCTGCTCATCTACCCCGCCACCGACGCCTCCAAGACCCAGGTCAGCCACCAGGAAAATGCGGCGATCCTACCCCTCACCAAGCCGGTCATGGAGTGGTTCTGGGCGCACTATCTGGGTGAAACTGACGGCACGACCGACTGGCGCGCCTCACCGCTCAATGCCGGCAGCCTGATCAATTTGCCCCCGGCCTATATCATCACTGCCGGCTACGACGTGTTGCGCGACGAAGGCCTCGATTTCGCCGACAAATTGGAAGCCGCCGGCGTGTCGGTCACGCGCAAGCACTATCCCGGCCAGATCCATGGCTTCATCACTATGGGCAAGATCATCCGCGAGGCGAATGGCGCCGTAACTGATGCCGCCACCGCGGTGCGCGCGGCGCTGAGTTGACGACTTGCACCTTGACCGCGTAGGCCGTCCAGCATCGTTGGCTTGCGATTTGGTGCGCGTGTCGTAGAGAGATTGGATCCGCCGAACACGAACAAAGGGCAACTCAATTCACGATTTTGCTCCTCCTCCAACGTCATCCTCGGGCTTGTCCCGAGGACCCAGGGTGCCCCAATTTCAAGCCTGAGATTGTTGCGCCCTGGGTCCTACCCACAAGGGGTAGGATGACAATTGTGGTAGTGGCGTCGGCAGTGCATGCATTGAAACTCCGGACACGAACGCAGGAACGAGCGATGGCTGAGTTAACACTGACGGTGAACGGCAACCCGGTGCGATCTGACTGTGCGCCGGGAACACTGCTATCAGGCTTCCTGCGCGAAACCCTGCACCTTACCGGCACCCACGTCGGTTGCGATACCAGTCAGTGCGGTGCCTGCACCGTCATCGTCGATGGCCGCTCGATCAAAAGCTGCACCATGCTGGCGCATGAGGCCGATGGGGCAAGCGTCACCACCATCGAAGGCATCGCCAACGCCGACGGCACTTTGCATCCCGTGCAACAGGCCTTCCGCACCCATCACGCCCTGCAGTGCGGCTTCTGCACGCCCGGCATGGTGATGGCTTCCGTCGCCTTGCTCGCACGACAGCCGGAGCCCACCGACGCCGACGTGCGCCACGGCCTCGAAGGCAATATGTGTCGCTGCACTGGCTATCAGAACATCGTCGATGCCGTGCTCGCGTCGGCCAAATCCATGAAGGGCGTCCAGGCATGAACGAGTTCAAATTCATGCGCGCCGCAACTCTGGCTGATGCCGCCGCAGCCTTCGAAAAGGCTGATGACGCGCGGTATCTCGCGGGCGGACAAACGTTGTTGCCGGTGATGAAGCAGGGCCTGGCGGTCCCTTCAGACGTCATCTCGCTGGCCCGCATCGGCGAACTCGCCGGCATCGCAGTGTCAAAGGAGCGCATCGATATCGGCGCCATGACGCGTCACGCCGACGTTGCCGCCCACAAGGAAATCCGCGCACTGCTGCCGGCATTGAGCGTCCTCGCCGGCGGCATCGGCGATCCCCACGTGCGCAACCGCGGCACCATCGGCGGCAGCTTGGCCAACAACGATCCGGCCGCGGATTATCCCGCTGCCGTGCTCGGCCTCGGCGCCACGATCGTCACCGATGAACGCACCATAGCGGCCGAGCACTATTTCCAGGGCCTGTTCGCCACCGCCCTCGAACCCGGCGAATTGATCACTCGCGTCGAGTTTCCCGTGCCCCGCCGCGCCGGCTACGTCAAATTCCCTCACCCCGCGTCGCGCTATGCGCTGGTCGGCGTCATGGTCTCCGACGGCCCCCACGGCATCCGCGTTGCCGTAACAGGTGCCGGTGCCGGTGTGTTCCGCGTCCCCGCCATGGAACAGGCGCTGGCCAAGTCCTTCACCCCGGAAGCCATCGCCGATATACCCATCGCCGATGCCGACCTGACTTCCGACAGACACGGCAGCGCTGCCTATCGCGCTCACCTCGTGGGCGTACTTGCGCGCCGCGCGGTCACGCTTGCCGCCTCACCCGCCATGCACGGACATCGCTCATGAACGCCCCCGCCAGCTTCGGCAAATCCCAGGTCCGCGTCGAGGATCAGCGTTTCCTCAAGGGTCAAGGCCGCTACATCGACGATGTCAATCTGCCCGGCCAGGGCTATGGCGCCTTCGTCCGCTCGCCGCACGCCCATGCCCGCGTGCTGTCCATCGACACGTCCGCTGCCGCAACGATGCCCGGCGTATTGTTGATCGTCACCGGCGCCGAGTGGGCGACGCAGAAATTTGGCCCGCTGCCCTGCCGCTCGCCGTCGAAGGTCAATCGCGACGGCACGCCATTCAAGGACCCGGCGCGCCAATGCCTCGTCCATGATGTCGCCCGCTACGTCGGCGAACCCGTCGCGCTGGTCGTCGCCGCAACGGCCGCCGCCGCCCGCAGCGCCGCCGATGCCGTCCTCGTCGACTATGAAACATTGGCCTCCGTCACCGATCGCGGCCGCGCTATGGCCGCAGGATCAGCGCAGCTCTGGCCGGAAGCGCCGCAAAATCTGTGCCTCGATTTCGAGCAAGGCAAACGCGCCGACGTCGAATCGGCCATGGCATCAGCCAAGCACGTAATACGCCTCGACCTCGAGAATAACCGATTAACGGCAGTGCCCATGGAGCCGCGCGGCGCCATCGCCGACTTCGATCGCGCCACCGGCCAATATACGTTGTGGAACTCGTCGCAGAACATCCACGCCAACCGTGATCTGATGGCGGCGATGCTGCGCATTCCCAAGGACAAGCTGCATCACCTCGCGCCCGATATCGGCGGTGGCTTCGGCGGCAAGAACAGCGTCTACGCCGAACCCATTGTGCTGCTCTATGCAGCCGGCAAGCTCGCTCACCCCGTCAAATGGGTGGCCGACCGCACCGAGGCGTTTCTCACCGATACCCATGGCCGCGACCAGCACAGCAACGTTGCCCTGGCCCTCGATGACACCGGCAAATTCCTGGCACTGCACGTTCACTCGATCGGCAACGTCGGCGCCGCCTGCGGCACCATGGGGCCCTTCACGCCCACCGGCGGCTCTGCGCGTACGCAAGGCGGACCCTACGCCATTCCGGCCATCCTCTATTCCGCGCAGGCGGTGTTCACCAACACCGTGCAGACCGACCCCTACCGTGGCGCTGGCCGTCCCGAGGCGGTGTTCCACATCGAGCGTGTGATTGAATTCGCCGCGCGCAAGCTGGGCATCGATCCCGTCGAATTGCGCCGTCGCAATCTGATCCAGCCCGAACAGATGCCCTACACGTCAGGCATTGGTCTGGCGATCGATTGCGGTAACTTCCCCGCCGTGATGGATCGCGTCATCGCCATGTCCGATCGACCCGGCTATGCGGCCCGCGTCACGGCCTCGGCGGCCAAAGGCCTGCGGCGCGGATTTGCCGTCACTCCCTACCTGGAATGCAGTGGCGGCGCCCCGCAGGAAGAAGCACAGCTCAAATTCACCTCCGACGGCATTGTCCTGCTCGCCGTCGGCACGCATTCCACCGGCATGGGCCACGAAACCGCACTGGCGCAGATCGTCGGCGACCGGCTCGGCATCGACCTGCATCGCATTCACTTTCGCCAGGGCGACACGGCAGCGACCAAGATCGGCGGCGGCCACGGCGGCTCCCGCGGCATCGAACTCGGCGGTTGTGCAGCGCTCAAGGCGGCCGACATGGTCATCGACAAGGCCCGCACCATCGCCGCCCACGCCCTCAACTCGCGCGCCGACGACATCGCCTTCGGCAAGGGCAAACTGACCGACAGCAAGACCGGCCAGTCCATGACCATCGACGGCGTGATCGCAGCAGCCGGCGATCAGAGCCGCCTGCCGGCGGGCATGAGCGTCGGCGCGCTCGACAGCACCGCGGTGTTCGACCGCGAGATGTTCACCGTGCCCAACGGCGCGCACGCCTGCGAGGTCGAGGTAGATCCGGAAACCGGCGTCATCCGCGTCGTCGATTTCTGGGCGGTGGATGATTTCGGCTCGGTGATCAATCCCATGCTCGCCGACGGCCAGGTCATGGGCGGCATCGTGCAGGGGCTCGGCCAGGCGCTGCTCGAAGAAGTGGTCTACGATTCCGACAGTGGCCAGGCCCTCACCACGTCACTGCTGGAATATGCATTGCCGCGCGCCGATCACGTGCCGCGCATGAAAATCGAATTCTACGAAGGCGCGCCCACCAAGCGCAATCCGCTCGGTGCCAAGGGCGCGGGCGAAGCCGGCTGCTGCGGTGCCTCCCCGGTCATCGTCAACGCCGTGCTCGATGCCCTCAACGACTACGGCGTCACCCACATCGACATGCCGCTGACGTCGGAGAAGGTGTGGCGGGCGATCAGTGCGGGTGGCAAAGCGTGAACTATTCCGTCTGTCAAAACCTACGACCCACTGCATCAAGAATTCCAAACAGCCGCACAGTCGTAGGGCAATTCAAAGCAGGATATTCCAACGCCACCGCGCACCCTCAATTCCGATCCTCGGGCAACACGGGCAGTGGCAGGCAATCGATGCCTTCGTCGTGCAAGGCCTTGACCTCGTCGAGGCTTGCTTCGCCATAGATGCCTCGCTCCGGTGCTTCGTCGTAGTGGATCTTGCGCGCCTCGTCGGCGAATTTCGGCCCGACGTATTCGGCTTTCGCCTCCACCTCGCGCCGCACCTTGCGCAAAAACTCGGCCATTTCTGCCGGCAACGCCACGGTCGGAGATGCCATCGGCTGTTTGACCTGTGGTTCGGCCGCCACCGTCACATCATTTGACTCGGCACGACCCCGTCCCTTGCGACGCGCTGATGTCGAAACATTCGGCGCCATCAGCGCTTTCGTCACCTTGATCGACCCGCAATCCGGGCAGCTCACCAGCCCGCGCTTGGTCTGCGTATCGAACGCCCCGCTGTTCTGGAACCACGCTTCGAATCCGTGACCCTTCTGGCATTGAACGGAATATTTGATCATCAAGCAGTCTCTCTGCGGGGCGTTTGAACCCCGCCATCAATGACACTGAACAGGCGATCGTGCTGCAGCGATGGCACCTGCGCCCGCGCTTCGGCAACCTTGCCCATATCGATATCGGCAAGCAGCACGCCCGGTTCAACCCCCGCCTCGGCGATGATCTCGCCCCATGGCGCCACCACGAGACTATGCCCGAATGTCTCGCGCCCATTCTCGTGTTTGCCGGCCTGCGCCGCCGCCATCACAAAACACCCGGTCTCGATCGCCCGCGCGCGCATCAATGTGTGCCAATGCGCCCGGCCCGTCGGCGTCGTGAATGCTGAGGGTATTGCCAGCATCTGCGCCCCTGCCTGCGCCAACGCCCGATACAGCGCCGGGAAGCGCAGATCGTAGCAGATCGTGATGCCCAGCATGGCCCACGGCAGGTCCGCAAGCACAGCCTCCGATCCAGGCCGGAACACCTTGCTTTCGCGATACGATTCCCCGTTCGGCAACTGCACATCGAACATATGGATCTTGTCATAACGCGCCGCGATCGCCCCGGTCGGCCCGATCAGAAATGCGCGGTTAGCCAATTGCCCCCCGCCCACCGCCACCGCCATCGAGCCGATGTGCAGCCAGATTTTCAACTCGCGCGCCAAAGTTCGGAATTGCGCCAGCGCCGGATTGCCCTCCTCGGGCAATGTCTCGACCATCTGCTTGGCGCGGTCGCGCTCCATCTGTGTCGTCACTTCGGGCGTCTGCACGTACACCGCGCCGCCAGCCGCAGCCTCTCTGATCATCCGCATCGCGTCGATCACATTGGCTTCGATGCTGCGGCCGCTGCACATCTGCACCAGGCCTACGCGGAACGTCGATACATTCATGGTTTCAAATCTCCGCATCAGGCTGCCCGCGTGCTTCCAGAAAAGTGTGAAGCGGTTTTCCGATAAGAAGCACGACAAAGCAAAGGGCTCGGGTCGGCGCGCAATTCAACTAATATCGCAACGACCCGAGCAAAGCGTCCAGTTCCCCGCCGCGATCGAGCGCATACAGATCGTCGCACCCGCCCACATGACGTTCGCCAATCCAGATTTGCGGCACCGTCTGCCGCCCGCCGGACTTCGCCACCAGCGCCGCCCGCGCATTGCCATCCCGGCTGACGTCAATCTCCTTGAACGGAACAGCCTTGCTGGTGAGCAGCCGCTTCGCCATCGTGCAATACGGACAGATCGGCGTCGTGTAGATGGTCACAGCTGGCATGGGACACTCTTGGTAGCGGTGGCAATAAGGCAGGTTGCGATCCATGTTCCATATAGGTTCCGCAGGCAAAAAATACCAGGACCCTGCTATTCCGGCGGTGTCTATATACGCTCTGGCTCTGTCACGGCGTTAACGGTACCTCGCCCGCCACCATGGCCACCGTTAGCACGTCCACCCGCGCCGCCCCCGCTCGCAACAGCACACGCGCGCAGGCGTTGATCGTCGCCCCGGTCGTTATGACGTCGTCGATCAGCAGGATATTGTGCCCGTCGATCAGGTGGCGCTTACGCTTGGCGACCCCGAAGGCGCCTTCCATGTTGACCCGTCGCTGCGCCCGCGTCAGGCCCACTTGCGGCATCGTCGCTCGCCGTCGCCGCAACGCCGAAACAGATACTGGCAACCCCGTTCGCCGACCGATTTCATGCGCTAGAATGGCCGCCTGATTGAATGTCCGCCAGAACAGCCGGCGCCTGTTCATTGGCACCGGTACGATCAGATGCGCGTCGTCGAGCAGGTCGTGCCCGGCCGCCTGCATCCAAGCTCCGAGAAGTACCCGCAACTCCTGCCGGTCAGAATATTTGAAGCCGTGCACCAGCCTTTGCGCCGTGCCCGCAAAATAGGTTGCCGCCCGCGCGCGATCGTAGTCGGGCGGGTCCGCCAGCGCCGCCGCCGACACCGTCGGTCCCCCCGTATCGAACGGCAGTGGGATACCAAGCCGGTCGCACAATGGCGCGCGGATGAAACCGACATCTCGCCAGCAGGCGGCACACAAGGTGTGATGCGACGACAGCGCTCCTCGGCAAGCCGCACAAACCGGCGGCACAATCAAGTCGCCCGCCCACGCAAAGCCTCGCCTCAGGGTCCCGCTTAGCCCAGTATGACGGTGGTCCGCTGTTTCGATTGGCAGGTCTTGTCCCATGGCGCACCCCAGCACTGAAATTTAACCGACGTCGTCGTAAGATCCGCCCAAATCATATGATTTATTTGAATGCAGTCAGACAATGCCCGTTCGGGGACCAAGCCATGAGCGACGATCCAAAGCCATCTACACCCTCATTTCCCAGCAATCTCATGCAAGTCCCGCTGTCCGGTGGCGCCTCCAAACTCTTCAATGTCGGCAGGGGCAACTATGTCGGACTTGGTTTGTTCGCGCTATTGGCATTTGTCGCATCGCAAAGTTTCTTCACCGTCGACCCCGCCGAGCGCGCCATGGTCCGCCAGTTCGGGCAGGTGACCAGCGCCACGCCGTTCGGCCCCGGCCTGCATTTCCGCATTCCCTTCATCACCAGCGTCGACCGCGCGCAGGTCAGTTTGACGAACCTGCACATTCCCGTGTTCAGCGTGAACACCATCGACAACCAGAAGATCGATCTCGATATCAATGTCTCGTATCTGACACCCGAATCGGCCGTCTATCACCTGCTCTACGAGGTCGGCCGCAGCGGCAATTCCGACATCCGCGAGAACGTCATCCCCGTCGTTCAGGATCGCATCAGCCGCATCTTCTCGGTCAAGAACACCAATACCATTTCGGAACTGCGTGAGGGCATCCAGGCCGAAACAACCAATGCGGTCCGTACGGCGCTGAAGGATCTGTTCAAGATCGACCTGCAAAGCCTGCAGATTGCCAAGATCATCTATAGCCAAGCCTTCATTGCGTCGAACGAGCGTTCGGTCATGGCCAAGAACGAAGCGATTGCCGAAGAAAATCGGGTTAAAGTCGCCGAGTTCCAGGCCAAGCAGAAGGTCACCACCGCGGAAGGCGAAGCCCAGCAGGCCCGCGCCAAAGCCTCGGGTGACGCCGATGCATTACGTCTGCGCGCCCAGGCCGAGAAAGAAGCCGCACAGCTGCAGGGCCAAGGTTCGGCCGCCCGCTATCGTTCCGAAATCGAAGGCGCCGGCGGTTTCGAAAACTACATTTCCGTGCTGAACGCCCAGGCGCGCCTGCGTTGGGATGGTGTCGCGCCCCGCTTCATGCTCGGCGGCGACAAGGGCGCACCCAACTTTCTCATGTCCCTGCCCGACACCGATCCGCGTCCCGCCACCGCCCCGGCCGCGGCCCCACGCCGCTGATTTGCGTCAATTCCACCGGAACTTGATTGTCCCCAGGTTCCGGCGCATGAGACGGGCGTCTCAGCATGTCCGCCACCAACCGATGCCCGATGTCAGCCCCAATACCCGTATTTGATCGCTCAACCCTGCAGCGCAATCGTGCGCGCGCTACTCGAATAGCCGCAGCAAGCGCACCTTCCGCGCCACCGGATTTCCTGCTGCAGCGTGTCGCCGAGGATTTCAGCGACCGGCTGTCGGTCATCAAACGCACCTTCGTCAGCGCACTCGATCTGGGTTGCCATCACGGCCTCCTCGGTCGCACTCTCAAACAGCTAAATGCCGTCGCCTCAATGACCGCCGCCGACGAATGCCCGGCCATGCTCGCGCTCGCCGACGCTCCGCGCCTCGGCGTCGACCTCGAATGCCCGACGTTTCCGCTGGCAAGTTTCGATCTCGTCGTCTCCGGCCTGTCGCTCCAATTCGTCAACGATCTGCCCGGCGCGCTTGCACAAATTCATGCAGCGCTACGCCCCGATGGGCTGCTGCTGGCCGCACTCGTGGGCGGCAGGTCGCTGATCGAATTGCGCGACGCATTCCTCGTTGCCGAGATTGAATTGGCCGGCGGCGCCAGCCCGCGCGTAGCGCCTGCCATTGACGTGCGCGAAGTCGGCACCCTGCTCCAGCGCGCCCACTTCGCACTGCCCGTTGTCGACAGCGATGTCGTGACTGTCACCTATGCGCACCCGCTGGCGCTGATGCACGAACTGCGCGCGATGGGAGCGACGAATTGCCTGACCGAGCGGTCCCGACGATTTCTACCGCGGGCCGTCCTGCGGCGCGCTTTCGAGGTCTACCAGCAACGCCATTCCAATCCCGATGGCCGCATCCGCGCCACGTTCGAGATTATCACTGCGACGGCCTGGTCGCCGCACGCAAATCAGCAACAACCGCTACGACCGGGCAGTGCCACGACGCGCCTTGCCGATGCACTTAATCCTACGCGCTCCGAGCCGCGCGAATGGGGCCGGATTGGGCGTCATACCAGAACGCCAAATATTTGACCTGCGTAAACACCCCCTCACCTGTCCTTCGGACATCCTCTCACCAAGGGGAGAGGACAGTCCCACTTACGTCCGTGCAGTTGCCTTCTCCCCCTGCGGAGAAGGTGGCCGACAGGCCGGATGAGGGGGTTTTTTCTTGCGAGGTCAAACGTTCGGCGGGGCGCCCTTGCGCCTCACCTACCCAACCCGCGGCTGCATGTGGTATTTCGGCTTAGCTGATAGCTGGGATGGTAGCGACCGATGACAATGCTGGATACCACTCACCCCTTCACGGCGGACACGCACGTCGTCGGACAGCTAGGCACAGGCCAAACGCTTGCCCTGTTGCCCATGACGGCGATGGCGGCAGCGTCTCTCGCACCCGCCATTGCCGACATCGGGCCCTGGGCGCACTACCATTTCGCGCCGGAGGATTTGCAGCAAAGCCTGCTCATAACCGGGGACGGCGCCATCCGTTATCAGCTGACCTGTGATGGCGAGCCTGCTGGAGTTGTGATCATTCGCTCCCCGTGGCTTGCCGGCCCCTATTTACAGATTCTCGCCGTCCTGCCGCATCTGCAAGGCAGCGGTGCCGGCAAATTGATTCTGCATTGGTACGAGGAAACCGCGTTAGCCGCGCGCATGCGCAATGTCTGGCTCTGTGTCTCTGGATTCAATGTCGATGCGCAACGCTTCTACCAGCGCTACGGTTATTCTATGGTCGGCCACTTGCATGATCTGATGCGCGACGGCGACGACGAGCTGTTGATGCGCAAGAATTTGGCGGGCCGCGTCATTCCCCTGTCACCCGAGTCATCGTCATGACTGAAATCGCCGTTGCCTGACGTTGACTGCAGCACGTCATGCAGCGGCAGGTACGGAGCTACAATGCGCACATTCGATGTCGATATTCTAATGGTCTCCGGCACACCCACCCTTGGCCCCGACCATTGGCAGAGCCGCTGGTTGACGCGCCTCAAGACGGCTCGGCGGGTTGATCTGGCAGCCTCCGAGCAGATGCAGTTCGCCCGATGGACCGCACGTCTCATGGCAGCGGTTGCGTCCGCCCAACAGCCAGTCATCTTCGTCGCGCATGGAGCAGCTGTTACCGCGCTTGCCCATGCGGCCATGAAATTTCCCGCTGCTCGCGTCATCGGCGCGTTTCTCGTCGCACCGCTGTCGGAAGCGTCGATAGCGGCCTTGCCCCGCATGGTCCCGGGTGTTGTGCCGTTTTCGCGTGATCCCTTGCCGTTTCCCTCGTTGCTCGTGGCGAGCCGAAGCGATCCCCACTGTGGCTACGACGAGGCCGGCGACATGGCGCTCAACTGGGGCTCGACACTCGTCGATACCGGCGATGTCGGTCGCCTCGACGCCGCCTCCGGCCATGGTCCCTGGCCCGAAGGCGCCATGCGGTTCGGTTGGTTTCTCAAGCAGCTTGGCAACGCCAACGCGGTCTGAATTTGTCGAACCTACTCCGCCGCATCCATGATCGAGGGGTCGCCGGTCTCTGCACTGAAGCGCTGCATCGCGATATCGGCCGCCCCGTCTTCAAGCATGCCGAGCGCATGCATATAGACGGCGAGCATGCCCTCTTCTTCATCGCGCTCGTTCTTCGACTTCTTGCGCAGGCGAAGAATTTGCCGCATCGCCTTGACGTCGAAACCGGTCCCTTTCGCCTCCAGGAATTTATCGCGAATGTCGGCGGCAAGCGCCTTCTTTTCTTCTTCGAGCCGCTCGATCTGCTCGATGAACTGGCGCAATTGATCCTGTGCGGCTTGCTGCAATGTCGTCATCAAACGATCCCCGATACTGATGGTTGCGGCGCACCGATGTGGGCGCCGACTGTCGCCTGACCCTAGGTCCGCAACCCCATCGCCAGCAAGTTGCCGAAACAATTGATCCAGAGGATTCTTGAAACTGTGGACATCGGGTTGACACGCACTTCGAACCTGCAATGAGCGCACGCCAACTCAGGTACCCGTCGATCCAAATCCGCCGCCACCTCTTGCGCTCGTCGCAGAAAAATCGTCGACGATCGCAAACTGAGGCCGCACGATTGGCACGAACAACATCTGCGCGATGCGCTCGCCGGGTTCGATGACTAATGGTTCGCTCCCTGGTCCATTGCGGTTCCAAACGCTGATCATGATCGGTCCAGTATAATCGGCATCGATCACACCGGTGAGGTTGCCCATGACCAAGCCCTTCTTGTGCCCAAGCCCCGATCGCGGCACGACCAGCGCTGCCAACCGCGGGTCCGCCAAGTGAATTGCGATGCCGGCGGAAATCAACTGCGCCGGCGTCCCAGCCGGGACAGTCAATGGTGCATCGATGCAGGCGTGCAGATCGATCGCTGCCGCCATCGTGCTGTGATAGCGCGGTAGGCCCCAGACCTTCAGGCGCTCGTCCAGTATTTTCACTTCGACATTTGCAGTCGGTGGAAGCGTCATCGGCATCCTCGTCAGACACAATTAAAAACGCGAGGCGGATCGCTCCGCCTCGCGCTTATCGGCTGCCGTCGAGCGGCGATCAATGCTTGAGGTCGTTCGGCACGATGCCGCCGTTCTCAGCGAGCTTGGTCATCACCCGCTTGTGCAACCACACGTTCATGCTGGCCGAATCGCCCATGTCGCCGTCGTAATGCAACTCCTTGGCAAGGTCCTTGCGCGCGCTCAGACTGCTGTCCAAGGCCAGCAGCTTCATCAGGTCGACAATAGATTTGCGCCAGTCGAGCGCCTCTTTCTGTTTCGCCTTGAGGCCGTCGAGAACCTTCCCCACATCCACGCCCGTCATAGTTACTTGGGCTGCCGAACTGGGGCTTGGTGTCGCCATCGACACACCCGCTGACACGGCTGCTGCCCCGGGGACAGCGGCCGCTGCTGCAACGGGTCCGCCGGCCGCAGGCATATTCGAAGCCATCGGCGCCTCTGTTGCCGACGCTTCCGCTGCAGAAGCGGTGTGAATTCCAAAAATCGCCGACGCGATTTTTCCGAAGATACTCATGATGCTACTCCAACCTTTGGCATACGGCTTATTGCCGCTACGATGCTGGGAAGATAGCACGCAACTCCCCTAGCGAACTACCTCAAACCGCCGCCTGCATTGGCGCAGTCACCCGCCTGAGTGTGAGATTGATCCGTCCACCCCCTGGCACCAAGGCCGATGTACCTGGCCGTACCCGGTCTATGCGATGAAATGCCAGCCGGCTTTCCCCCTCCAGCAATATTACATCGCCGGACTTGAGAGTTAGGCGTGTTTTCGGGTCGCGCCGGTTAAGTCCGCCGACGTGAAAAACAGCCTCGTTACCAAGCGACACCGAGAGCACCGGCGTCGAAAAATCCTGCTCGTCGCGATTCTGGTGCGATCCCATTTTGGCGGCTCCCTGATAGAGATTGATCAGGCAGGCTTCGGGCATCACCGGCGTTTGCGCCACTTTGCGCCAGAGTTCAATCAAGACTTCCGGCATCGGCGGCCACGGCAGACCCGTCACCGGATGCGCCGCCTGATAACGGTAGCCCCCATCCTTGTCGGACACCCACCCAAGCGCACCGCAATTGGTCATTTCCACCGAAAACGGTTTGCCCGAACTGGGCATAGTCGGCTGAAATAGCGGTGCTACCAACATAATCTTGCCGATCTCCGCCGCTAAATATTTCTGCGCGTCGAGATCCAGCAGGCATGGTAAATATCTGAACTTCAGCGACTTACCCTGTTCCGTCGTCAACGCAGTCATCCTTCTCGACCGTGGCCCGTTGCTGGATCAACCCGGGTGCAACACATTTGCGTGATTTTCTGGCATATCTCGTCATAAAGCACCATTGCCGTGGCCATCCCCCCCACCTATATACGGCGCACATGAAGACGTACGGGGGCCGCTTGCGGCGACCGAATGGATCTGGTTGACCGCATTGTATTTGGGATGCCGGACCGTCGTTTCGGGTCCCGGCAGCCTGCCACTGGCATTAAGGACAGAAAGACTATGGCAAGAGTAATCGGCATCGATTTGGGCACCACCAACAGCTGCGTGGCAGTTATGGATGGCGCCAAACCTAAAGTTTTGGAAAACGCTGAGGGTTCCAACACGACCCCATCGATTGTCGCATTCACGGACGGCGAGCGTCTGATGGGCCTCCCTGCGAAGCGCCAGGGTGTTACCAACCCAACCAATACTCTTTTCGCCATCAAGCGCTTGATCGGTCGACGCTACGACGATCCGATGGTCGAAAAAGACAAGAAACTAGTGCCCTATAACATCGTTAAGGGTCCAAATGGCGACGCCTGGGTGGAGGCGCAGGGCAAGCAGTATTCGCCTGCCGAAATTTCCGCCGCCATCCTTCAAAAGATGAAGGAAACGGCCGAAGCCAAACTCGGTGAGCCGGTGACACAAGCCGTCATCACCGTTCCTGCCTATTTTAATGACGCTCAACGCCAAGCCACCAAAGACGCTGGCCGCATCGCCGGCCTCGAGGTTCTGCGTATCATCAACGAGCCGACGGCTGCAGCCCTCGCTTATGGCCTCGACAAGAAGTCCTCGGCTAAAACGATCGCCGTATACGATCTCGGCGGCGGCACGTTCGACGTGTCGATCCTGGAGATCGGCGATGGTGTGTTCGAGGTCAAGTCGACCAACGGCGATACCTTCCTCGGCGGCGAAGATTTCGACATGCGTCTCGTCGAGTATTTTGCCACCGAATTCAAGAAGGAAACCGGTGTTGATCTCAAGGGCGATAAGCTGGCTCTGCAACGCCTGAAGGAAGCCGCCGAGAAGGCAAAGATCGAGCTCTCTTCGTCGCAACAGACCGAAATCAACCTGCCCTTTATTTCGATGAATTCGCGCACCCAGTCGCCGCTCCATCTCACCATGAAGCTGACGCGCTCGAAGCTCGAAAGCCTCGTCGACGATCTCATCGAAAAGACCAAAGGGCCGTGTCAGCAGGCGCTGAAAGATGCGAACCTCAAGGCCGCCGAAATCGACGAAGTGGTACTCGTCGGCGGCATGACTCGCATGCCCAAGGTGCAGAAGCTCGTTCGCGACTTGTTCGGCAAGGAACCACATCAGGGCGTCAACCCCGATGAAGTCGTTGCTGTCGGTGCCGCGATCCAAGCCGGCGTGCTGAAAGGCGACGTCAAGGATGTGCTTCTACTCGACGTGACGCCATTGTCGCTCGGCATCGAGACTCTGGGCGGCGTCTTCACTCGCCTGATTGATCGCAACACGACCATCCCGACCAAGAAGAGCCAGACGTTCTCGACCGCCGAAGATGGCCAGAACGCCGTTACTATTCGCGTGTTTCAGGGTGAGCGCGAAATGGCAGCCGATAACAAGATTCTCGGCCAATTCGATCTGGTCGGCATTCCGCCGGCGCCGCGTGGTGTCCCGCAAGTCGAAGTCACCTTCGACATTGATGCGAACGGTCTGGTCAATGTCGGCGCCAAGGACAAGGCGACCAACAAGGAGCAGTCGATCCGGATTCAGGCCTCAGGTGGCCTTACCGAAGCCGACATCAAGCGCATGACCGAAGAGGCCGAGCGCCACAAGGACGAAGACAAGAAAAAGAAGGATCTCGTCGAAAGCCGCAATCAGGCCGAAGCGTTCATCCATTCGACCGAGAAGTCGTTGAAGGATCTTGGTGACAAGGTCGCGGCAGCCGATAAGTCAGCCATCGAAGTGGCAATCAAGGCTCTGCGTGAGGCCACCGCGACCGAGGACGTGGAGGCCATCAAGGAAAAGACCAGCGCGCTGGCCACGGCGTCGATGAAGATCGGCGAAGCCATGTACGCCAACCAGCCCGGTGCCGACGAAGCTGCACCCGGTGCGAAAGCTAGCGAAAAGAAGAGCGGCGACAATGTCGTCGACGCTGACTTCGAAGAGGTCAAAGACGACAAGAAGAAGCACGGCTGATGCAGCCGCGCCGGTGCAGACTGGATCGCTGGATTGAGCGATCCATCTGCAGTCGGCGCAATTTTTTTGCGCCGACTGTCGCCCGCAATCTGTTGGTGGCCCAAATGACTGAGACAAAGTGACGATCATGACGAAGCGCGACTATTACGAGGTCCTTAGCGTCGCTCGCACGGCGAACGAGGCCGATCTGAAAGCGGCGTTCCGCAAGCTCGCGAAAGAGTATCATCCCGA
>JANXWC010000037.1 GCA_025351355.1 Hyphomicrobiaceae bacterium | reverse complement strand
CCCAGATCCTCGCGACGTGGTCCGTATCTGCAGTAGCCAGTCGCCGCAAGTGTTTCGGCGGAAACGGAGAGAAAGCGATAACCCTGGTTGTTTCGCCCGGCGCAGGCGCAGGGGATGGCCGTAGCAATTCGACTGCTTGCGCTGGGTTGCACCGTTCGCCTTGCTTGCAAAAAATGCCCGGCGGCGCAATCCTTCCCGCCGTGGCGAAGTAAAGGTTGTCCGGGCTCACTGAAATGCTCCACACTGGCGATCGGCTCGGTGATTTCGAAACGAACTTCCAGGTGTCCGTTTCGTATACGACCACCTGGTTGGGATCAGCAAGATAAAGATACCGGCCATTGGCGCTGAAAGCGAGCGCATCGGATGCCCCCGATAGTTTTGCCATCAAGGCCTGCTTCAACTCCAGGTGGGTCTTCGTCGAGAAGATCGTGCACCCTCCATTTCGAGCACAGGTCACCAGATATCCCTCGCGGCTCATGG
Organism: Hyphomicrobiaceae bacterium; assembly: GCA_025351355.1. Taxonomy (GTDB): domain Bacteria; phylum Pseudomonadota; class Alphaproteobacteria; order Rhizobiales; family Hyphomicrobiaceae; genus JABFRJ01. Next base: position 2,831 of record JANXWC010000037.1, on the reverse strand, counting down.
CCAGCGCTCTGCCACTACCAGGCGAGGTCCATTTGTCGCCACGCCCGTCAACGCTATAGACACGTGTCTGGTAGTCTTCGCCAGTGCTGGCGACAAGGTTCGAATCCGGGCTGAAAAGAACCGTACGCACCGGCCCATCATGAGTCACTGAGCCGCCACGAAGCGGGCGCAGCGAGGTAAGCGCCGCGCGCAACTGTGCCAGCACTTCGCCGTCACCGTCACTCGCTACGCGCGATGCTTCGGCGATCCGAATTGCCTTATCGGCACCTACCGGTCCGCCATAGTCCCCGGGCGTCTTGAGATCGTCCAGTAGCTTTACAATCGGCGGGGTTGATCTTGTTGGTGGCTCTCCATCCCAAAACCGCCGGAGGGTAACGGCAGACAAAAATAGTGCCAAACCAAGCATGCTGATAATCGCCGCAATTCCGCCCGCCGATCGATAGAAGGGAACCCCCCGGGAACCACGCCCGGCCTCCTCCTCTCTTGCGATCCGTGGTGGCCTAGCCTTGAACTGAGCTAGTGCCAATCGCTTCTGCTCCTCTGGCAACGACCTGAGCCTGACGGGTTCACCAACAATGTAACCGGCAAGAGCTTCGACAGCCGGCAGTAACGATGCTTCCCGGCTGAGCTGCTCTTCAAACGGTGCTAGTACTTCCGCAAACGCATACCGCGGTTGGTAGTTGAACTCGACGCCCAACCAATAGTCGTTCGCCGTGAGCTTGGCATCCAAATAAGGTGTAAAAAGGTCGCGCACATACTGAAGCATAGTGGCGGCCAAATCACTCTCGTTCTTGCTGTCCACCCGCGTGGGAACAGGAAAGATGGGCATCGCCGGGCGTTGTTGCCGGACGGATTTAGCCACCGCCTCGGCACCCAGAATGCCCTGGTTGTTCAGCGTAAAGCAAACCACCAGTTGATCGGGAAGTTGCACCGTACAGATGCCCGCCGTGTCACTCACGCCGGTTCGGCTGTCGATCAGCACGAAGTCGTAACCCTCAGTACCGGGTTTACCGTCCAAACCGGTTCTTCCATTGAAGTTACTTCGCGCCGCGTTGAGTAGCGCTTCCCCGTTCATGTTCCGATAAAAGTTGCCGAAATCGAAAAGGTTCACATTTCTCGCATAGTCGGGCCCCTGTCGCCCGGCGGGGACAAAATCGATGTACCCGGTTCGCCCTTGGTAAGGCATTTCAGCCTCCTCGCCCGAGGGCCACATCAGACGCTGGCTCCACTTCGATAAGTCGGCGAAACTCTCCATCCAGTCCGCGGCCCGCTGCGGGTCTGGCGTCGCATACCGCATCGCGTAGTCAATCAGAAAGTCGATCACGCCTTGTGAACTACTGCCGATCAAATGCTTGTCAGCCAGAAACGGCGCGAAGTAGCGATGCAATCCCGGAGCTTCTAAATCCCAATCAATGGCCAGCACCCGGTAGCCGTTGCTGGCCAGGACCCATGCCACATTGGCTAGGGCCATTGAGCGGCCCGAACCGCCTTTGTAGGAATAAAACGTAACGACTCGTGCTAGAGGCTTCGAAGTCATTTTGGTTAGGCTCCCGGCCCCGCAATCGTAGGTGGACCGGATCGCTCGGGTTGCGTCGGCTCCAGTGGTTGCTGTTGAGCCACCCGAAGAGGCAACTCATCGAGACTCTCCGCCACTGCCTTCTCGAACTGCTTCAGCGCATCCTCGCTATCTGGCGCTCCAACAATACTGTAGAAAAATGGCCGCGCCCGACCGCTCAGAAACGGGAGTGCGCCTCTAACCTTCTCTCTCTGGTCTTCTCTTGCGAGTAGAGCCATCGCCGAAAACGTCTTGAACTGGGGATCGTCATAACCACGTAAAAGATTCATGATCGGTTCTGAATCAAGTGCTGACTCCTCCAAGAGAAGAATGGAAATCGTATTCGAAGCGTAAATTTGCTTCAGCCTTTTATCCAATCCCTCATCATTCAGATCGAAAGTCAGTTGCTGCGAGACAAGATCTTTCTTCTGTGCAATGGCAGAGGCTACCCGCAGAGCATGGTTTCGCCGTTGCGGCCGGTAAGGCCAACGCTCTGCTTCGGTGACCTTCGGATACACAAACGTGACCGCCCTCGGCCCGCGCATGCTATCTACGGACTCGAATTCCAACAGCGGCAATTCGGGCGATTGGAAAGCACTGCTGACCGCATCCATGTTGAGCGAACCATGAAGCGGTGGGATTGGCGTGTCGTTACGCTTCGTCCACCGCGAAAGGTCGCGGATTTGCATCGCAACCTGCTCAACCACCTCGTCAAACTCTGCCGTGCCTGGCTGCAGATTCCAAACGCCCAAATCGTCGCGCTCTTTGGATCGATCCCTGATCTGCGGCGTCCACGCATACTGAAAAAGGCCGTCAATGGTTCGAGGGATTTCCTGTGAGCAAGGCTGCCAATAAACCGGGATGATCGAACCCGCGCGACTGCCCGGATTGGCATTCTGAAACTTCCGCCTTCGTTCCAGAAACACAGTCATTTCTTTGCCGCAGTACTCGCTCTCGAAATACGAGGGTGAGAAGATACACACGATCGACTGGCGCTCTTGCAGCGCGTCGATCAACTCAGGTTTCCACTCATCAGCGGGACGGATGGCGCGAAACGAAGCAAAGTCCTGGCCAGAGTGTCCCGTCAAGCTTTGCACCCTGGATCGCAACCGGTTATAAAACTCGATGAGCCGACCGTCCTGATCGTTCATGTCGAGGCTGGCATAGCTGAAAAAGAACGACATTTGCCGGCACCTCGTATGGATAATTTAGCTTTCCAAGTATATCCCAGCTCACAAATCGATTTTGCCGAGCGCGGCGACGTGGGCCCAAATCG